>NZ_JAYGIN010000005.1:0-358808 GCF_034931005.1 Arcicella sp. LKC2W | reverse complement strand
AATGGTAAAAGAGACATTTCGTAACAGACTAAAAAATATTGCACAAGTTTGGATTATCGTATGTGGTCTTGTAAACCTAAATCTTTGAATAATTATATATTATTTAGGAAAGTTATCTATTGAGTGAAACTCCTTTAGTATGGACATCAGAGTGAGCTTTGTTTACTTTCTTTCCCGAAAATAAACGAAATACTACCTCGTCAACATATATTCTATAAGGTTCAATAAAATCGTAAACCATACTCAACTGATTGTAATCATCTCGGTGCAAAAAGCCCAAGTATGGGTCAATTCCGGCAATGATTAAAGCCTTTTCAATTTTAGAGTATAATACACCGTAACCGTAATTCAGAAAAGCGTTAAAAGCATCGTTAGCTGGACGAGATGACCGTCCCTTAAACTGCGATTCAGAAGGTAAAACATAACTCAACGTTTCAAAATATAGTCTCCCTGCTGTACCTTCCAAACCTCTAAGCGTATCTGCAACTTCTGAAGTAGTTTTACCTTCTTGAAGCGATACTGAAACAATTAGATTTTCAATTTTGGTAATTTTATCATTCAAAAAATCTGCGTGTTGTGGACGATGTTTTTTTAAATCTTTAATGAAATTTAATTGGTTCTCAAGTTTCAGAACCAACCAGACTTTCACCCATCTTAACCCCTCAGTGTTCATACTGATTTCGAGTTGGCACTTTCGTATTTTGGTCGTACTCCCCAACTTACTATGCCAAACCCGACCAATGGGAGAACCATTTTGTTCCAAAAACACAATATCTACATTATTCATCATTGCCAGTTTGATAGCATCTGTACTAAGCATCGTACCAGTAGTCATAATGATATGAGTAACTTTTTGTGCAGAAAAAGGCTTAGTAAATAATGTCCCGTCGTCCTCTTTACGTCTAATTTCAAACATGCCGTCTTTTACATGAACATAAGTGCCGTATTTGTTGATGTGTAGCTGCATAAATTTATATTTTTATGATTGTTCCATACCCACGAGAAACTGATTTTCCTAAACCAATCAAATTTGGTAATAAAGCATTGCACATAAAACTTCCCTGAAAGCCCATCATTTTATTATCCTTAAAATTGGTTTCACGAGTTTTTTTCAAAGAAAACTTGCACATAATAGGTTCATTTATTGTCAGTTGACATCCCATTCCATTCAAAAAAGCCAATAGGTTATTTTTCAATATTCTATTAAAGATTATATCTTGTTCATCGAGAGTAGCTTTGATAAAATCACGATAATTATTCTGATTTAGTGCCATCCAAAGACTCTCAAAGCGATATTCGAACAAAGAATTGGAAAGTCCAATATCCACCACAGAATGGTTAATATTTTTAGCCATTACTTCAAAAAAATGCCCATCAATTTCTAAATGCTTAATTTTTAAGAACAAATCCACTAATAAATCAGCCCCTTCACCCAAACCCACAAGTGTGGGTATATGGTCGAGAACTTTATATTGTACAAGTGTGTAACCCTGACGAAACTCTCCAGTATCTTGGAAATGATTATGTAATAAAATAGAATGTTCCTTAAATAAATTGCCAAAAAAACCTCGTAGTTTATGAGCATCACGAGTTTGTAGACGTATTTCGGGGAAGGTAATTGTGGTTTGAGGGAGTTGAATTTTGGTCATATTATAAAATCTTTATCGTCAAGTAATTTAAATCCAGTTTCTAAGTCATAATAGTTTTGCCAATCTGCAACATATATAATGCCTTTATCTTGCTGTTCAGATGATGGTACAAATTTATTTTTGGGAAAACGAGTAACGTATTGTAGTAATGAGGGTTTTATTTTTTTGATTTCTCTTTTTCTTTCAAAATCATCATCTGTTAGTTTGAATATTGACATAAACTCACCCCAAATCTTTAATGATTTATCATCAACTGGCAAAAACACGTTATAATTTCTAAAATCTTCTTCAATCAATTTGAAATTCTTTTCAATATCTTCTAATTGCAAATTTTGAATACAGTCTATTAATTTCTGTGAAGCGTTACTATCTGTCACTTTACGCTTTCTAATTTGAGTAGCATATTCCAAATTCAAATCATACAAGGTTGATTCTTGTATAATCTCATCATGATTTTTTAGTACATCTCTCGAAACCGACAATAATACTTTATCATAAACATATTTACTTTTACCCAAATCAAAAAGTTTAACAGCTCCTTTACCTTTTAATCCATTTCTATTACATCTACCTGCTGACTGATTAATTGAATCAATTGGAGCGAAGTCACGATACACAATATCTAAATCTATATCAACGCCAGCTTCAACTACCTGTGTGGAAACTACAATTTGATGACCTTTTTGAGTCTTAATTTTTTCGATAACCTCTAATCTTTTGAAAGGCAAAATTGAACTTGACAGGTAAAGCACTTCTTCAAACTCTTGCTTCAATTGTTTATGAATTTCTTGCGATGATTTGATAGTATTACAAATTATCAGAAATGATTTGTCGATATTGGCTTTGATGTCTTCAATTAAGAAAGAGCAAAACTCATCAACTGACAAGTGCTTCTCAGAAACTGTTAGTAGTCTTTGATTGATTTCGATTCGTTCAAGATTTTCAAAATACTTTTTAGGATTAGCTAATTCAAGAATTTCATCATTATTATTGAAAATGAATGGTTGTGTAGCCGTTACAAAAACAAACTTAGTTCCAAAATATTCATTCATTTTTTTGAAAACTAATTCAATAACCTCGAAATACTGAGGGGGAATATTTTGGACTTCATCCAAGATAAAAATAGCATTGGTCATATTGTGAAACTTACGAAGTAGTCGGTTTTTATTCGTAAATATTCCTTCCAAAAACTGAACAAAGGTTGTTACAATAAAATCATGTTCCCAGCCATCAGACAAATATTCAGGTTCGTCTTTACTAAGTTTTTCTTCATCATATTGTTCATTTGGCATAGCCAAATAATGATTTTTTGAAAGCCGAGTTTCTAAATTTTCAATATTTGAACTTTTAAGAATTTTTCTGAAAATATTTTCATTTTGGTCAATAATAGAGGTAAATGGCAATACATAAATAACTCTTGGCTTACTTCCGTGTTGCTCATAAAATGCGTTTTGAAGGATAGTTGCTACATTGAAAGCTGAAAAAGTTTTTCCTAATCCTGTTGGAAGTGTAATTGAGAAAAATGCTTTGGAACTGTTTTCAAGAACATTTCTTTGAACCAATTGATAGGCTTCTTCTCTAACAAAGTCTATTGGTTTAGGGGCATCATTTGAAAAGAGATTCGTTTTATAATCGTTAATGATGTTCAGAGGTAAAAGGGTATTTTCTTGAATGTACCAATCTTTATCAGTTTTCAGTAACATCAAATCACCTTTATCTGCTGAAAGCAACAAAGAAAAAAGATAATGTTGTAAGAAAAAGTATTTTACTTCTTTTTTACTTTCAAATTCTGTTTGGTATTTAACAAATTTTCTCCCACTTGATAATTCACTTTTTATCTTTTCCCAATGTTCTTTTGAGGTGATTAACGATTGATTACTTAAAATCTGATTATACGATTCAAAATCTAAAACCTCAATTTGCTTTTCTAAAAACTGAATATCTTTTTGTTCGAGTTGAATTTGCGTCTCCTCATTAGAATAGAAAAAATTAGTCAAATATCCGTGATGTCTTCTAATGATTTTGAGAATAACAAACTTCAAAAATATATCATCGTGTTCAATTTGTTCAATAGCAAAATAACCTCCTATTTTAGCATGATTAGATAAACGGTCATTTTCACCTAAACACTGATTAAAGTAAGCTCGTCGATTTTCATTGAAAAAAGCAAGGTATTCTTTTATAGCTTCTTGATTTTTAAATTCTTGATTATTCTCAGCTTCTATCGTGGCTTTTATGATTTTAGATTGGAAAAAACTGGCTTTCCCAAAATCATGAAAATAGACTACTATTTTCCGAAGTTCATTCAAAAAAGATAGTTCAAAAAAAGTATCTTTTTCAACAAACTTTAAGGATAAAATTTTCTCAGACAGGACATCACAACCTGTTAAATGCTGTTGTAATGTCCTATCTGGATGAGAAATCAAATCAAAACAAGCAGATGTTTTTTCCATCAATTTGATAATATTCGTTTAATCTAACTTTTATAGGTCTTCCATTTCGTTCAAGAAGAACATCATCTCTTTCGGTTACATTTCTTTCTATGTCCATTTCAAGGGCATACATACTCTGTTCAATAATCTGAACTTCGTTTTGTAAAAAACCTTCTCTATCAAATTCTATAAAATGTTTCCTTCGCAATACAGAATCCAGTAATATGCTCTCATTTGAGTCTATCTTTTTAGCCTCAAATTCTCCAATCAATTCAAAATTTGAAGTTAAAAATGCTAAACCTAAACATGGAGTGTAAACGGAATGATGTTTCTCCAAAGCGAGTTTAAGCTTATTATATACTTCATTGTTTTGATGAGAAAAATAAATTCTATATCGTGGCTGATGCACAAACTCCATCATAGTGGGTTTGGGGGGGCTACCTTCTTTTTTACGACCTAATTCAGCTTTTAAATTAATACCTAATCTTTGAAAACGAAGTGTTTTTTGTATGCCTATTCCTATAAGGCATTGTTTGTTTTCAAAGTATTTGAGGTATTCATTCTTGTCTTTCTCCAAACCCAAAATAGCTCCTACATAACCATAGATAGAAGTTTTGGGCGGAATAGCATAAGTCAAAGCAGAAGTAGTAGCGTAGATTTTTTTGAAGTGTGCATAATCACCCCAAATATCAAAAACTAATATCTTCATGTTCGAGTCTTATTTAGTGGGAATAGTTTCGCTTAACTCAATTCTGTCGTCTTTAATGACACTTATAGAAATGATTTTATCATCATATTTTTTGAGTGCTTCGTTTAGACTTTTGGTATCTAAAAAATAGTCAGAAATGTCTTCTAATGACTCCATCGTTTTACCATCTTTCAAAACCATACTCAATCTTTGGCATAAATCACCAATAAAAAAGCTATCCTTATAATCAACTTTTACCAACAAACGTGGCATATGTCCTTTCTTTGAGCGAGTTAAAAGCCCTTTCGTTCCATTCCAAATTGCTTCTGTAAGTTCGGCAATGTCCTCATTAGTTGTGCCAGATTTTTTGGCTGCATTTTCATTGATTGTACCGTGAAACGCAATTAATCCGTAGGTAATATTGTATTCTTCTCTGAATGTTTTTTGTTCTGCTCCTTCCTTGGTGGCAAACGCCCCTGTTCCCTTAATGAAATTATCTTTATAGATATTATTCAAAGAATATCCCATTGAAAATTGTACTGGTCCAGTTAGTTGAAAGTTTTTCCCTTTCACAGCAGAAACACCCCCGAATAATCTTACATCAATAAATTTTGTTTTAAATTCCTTTTCATCTGCATATACACCTGAACGCTGTTCACCTGTAACAGCTTCTGTTCTAATAAAAATATCGCCTTTACCACCTGCTTCTCCATTATAACCTTTGTCGAAAAGGTAGTCTCTAATAGTTCTTTTTAAACGCACGTCTGTAACTAAGCATCTGTTGGTGGCTTCGTCGAGACGTGGGCGGTTTGAATCAAGTGGGTCGCCATTGGGGTTGCAACGCACTACATCATAGATAAATAAAATTTCACTGCGGTTTGTAATCTCTGCCATGATAAATGATAATTTAAGTGTTTTTGATTATTTTATTTTTTTTGCTTCAATTCTGTCAAGCATCCTACTCTTCAAAGATTCTTTTTGAATCGTTAAGCCTAATGAAAAAGCATAAGATGTTTCTACATTGTTTTGTGCTGGCTTGATATTTATAAAAGCCTTATCGAAAGCTATTAAGAGTTTAAGGGCAGCATCATAATCCCCATACAATTTGTCTGCTTTCTCATATTCATCTAACTTTTGTAAAAGCTTAGGCTTTATTTCCATCATTTCACGATAACCGATGTTTAAGTTATTCAGTTTATGAGCGAATGGACGGCTTTTTAAATGGCTTTCTTGTGCATTTAATAAAATTTCTGTTGCACATCCCAAATAAAAAGCAGCTTCTTTTGCTGGGGTATCTTTAAAAAAGGATTCGTGATTGTTTACAAACTCCTCTGCGACATAACTCAGAGTTTGTTTTTCTTGTGTTTCCATATTACCAAAAATTTGAAGGTTTTGTAAATACTGATGGATGACGAATGAACGCTTTACATTCAGAGGAAATGCGAAGCCATCATTTGATACGTTTTTAAAATCTGTACGAAGTAATTCCATAAAAACAGCTAATACTTTATATTCACCTATTTCTGTTTTATAGAAAATAGCTTCCATCACTTGAAAAAATAGAGGCTCTGGGAAATATCTTTTGATTTCTGAAAAAGTCAAGTTAAATCTAAACTCATCTTTTTTAGTTGTAATTTTCGTAAATGAATTATAATAATCTGCAATGGTAGATTTAATATTCAGAATGCTTCCAAATCTTGAGGGTAAAAGGTCTGATAGGTGTAGTTTTATAGAAAATTGAGCTTGTTTTTCTTCGTAAAAAAAGATATCATAGTAAACACTGTTATGATGCAGTTTTTCTTCTGAAATAATCTCATTAAAAATCCCCTCACTATTAATGATAGAATTAATTTGATTTTCAGAATACGTTGTGTTTCCACTTTGTCTTTTCTGAATAAATGTTTCTACAATTTCTTTCTTCAAATCATTATCATTGATAGCGATGAATCTTGGAAGTACATAAAATCGGAGGTTCTGAAAGCCATAAGATAAACCATTAGACAATGCTCTTTGGGTTCCTTCTAAGGTTTTTACAACTTCGGGTGAAACAGGAAACATTTTGTAAGAATTTTTGGCATCAAATCCATTTCTCGAAAACGAAATATCATTTACTGTAAACCCGAGCGTATCAACTCGCCCCCAAACTTCATCAGATTGTTGGTAGGTTACAGAACATATTTTATCATTTGATTTGTATAAATCGCCTTTGCTATTGAAATACTTGTTATAAGCCTCTTCTTCAAGGATATTTCGTATTTTCTCAACTTCACCAATCCATTTATCGTCAATCTTGATAGTGAAGAGATAGTTTTTTTTCTCAGGACAAGTTTGCTCAATGAATGATTGAAAGTGAGTATCAAGGAATGATATGACTTCTTCTTTGGAAAAGAAGATTTTGTAAATTGAAATATTAGCATCTAAGCAACGCTCCAATTTATCCAAAAACTTTATAACAGATTCTCTAAGAGCTTGGCGATTTTTCTCTAAATTTTCAGTCTTATCACCTACTGGAAGATTATAAAAATGTAGCGTTGGAACTAAACTCGTTGAGCGTTTAGCAGCTAATTCCCTAAACAAATATTTTTCTTTCCAAGATTTACGATAATCCTCAATAGTAAGTTTTTGAGGTTTTCCATTGGCAATTTCCAAAAAAATAACGCTTTCATTTTCGTTTTTTTCTGGATAAGGCGAACCGCTTATTTCAAAAAAATGCTTCATTGCATCAATTTCTTTAAGTTGCTCTCCAAATTGATAAATTGTTTTTATCATAGTTATATATTTTTTCAAATTTAATCCACTACTTGTGTCATCTGATGGTACAAAATCTAAAACTCTCCACCAATCTTCAACCGTTCATTCAAATAATTTCTAAGTCCTTCATCGTCAATTACTTTCAATTCGCCAATCAAACCCAAACACCACCTGCCAATACCTGCATAGTTTTGTACATCTAATTTCAATTCATAAGGAAAATCGTTCAGCTCTTTATGCTTGCTTAGATATACTCTCGCTGAAGGATATTCTTCATAAAATAGTTGGAAAGCTCTTTTACTTAAATACAAATGAATAGATATAGATTCTGTCGAAGAACAACCGAAAACATCCACATTCATTGCTTTTCTAATTCCTGTTTTCTTGTCATACTGAATCTCAACATCAGTAATACGTTTTACTTTATACGTTTTTTCTTTTCCTGTCTCAATCGCAGAGAGTGTTGAATAGTCCAAACTCAATTTTAAAGGAGTTACGAATCTATCCTTGATTTCTTCAGTATTTAATGAATGATAATTAATTAGTTTGACAGAACATTCCGAATTTATTGCTACTTGAAGTTTCTGAACGATAGTGCCTAAATGTTTATCTTTCAGTTCGTCTGACTGTGGAGCGATATATGAAGAAGCAGATAGTTTTTTGAGAATACTTGATTTTAGAGGAGTGTTATTAGAAATAGACGCTATACATTCATGTAGTAGTGCCGTTTCTTCTTCTGTGAATGTAGTTTTAGGGGTAGCTTCAAAAATAAAGTATTTATTATTTTTTTTGTCAACGAAATATCCTAATTCTTCTAATAATTCAAGGTCTCGATAAATTGTTTGTCGTCCTACGTTAAACATTTTTGCAAAACTTATTACAGAATATTTAGGCTCGTGTAATAGTTGTAGCAATTTGAATACTCTTTTTATTTGACTTACTTCAGAACTTCTTTCAAGATTCATAAATTATATTGTGTAAAATTAATGAGTCCAAGTTACTTGTTTTTCTTATATCTAAAACTACCGTTAAATAATATTTGCAGACCTTTAGCAACAATTGACTTAGGAATCTATCAATTAAAGGGGATTTTTTAAAAAAATGACCAGAGAAAAAATCAAGTGGGAATATTCAGATGTTTTAGAAAACAATGATTTTGAATCCATTTTCAATATTGTTAATTTTATAGCATGGAAGCACTTTATATAGAAGACCAAATTTTTATACCAATAATTTCAGATTATGGATTTAAAGCTACTTTTGGGAATGAATCTAATACATTATTCTTACGTCGAGCATTACAAGCTCTCATTAAATCTGAAGTTCCAATTACAGAAGTGAAATTTGATAAAAATACTTTTGAAGGTATAACACAAGATGGACGAAGTGGTATTTTTGATTTAGCTTGTAAAGATGAAAATGATAATCACTTTATTGTTGAGATGCAGTACGGAGATGCTCCATATTTTGTTCAACGAATGAAATTCTACGCTTTGCATAAGTTTAATGCGATGGTAAAACGTGGGAAGTTTGATTACGGAACACTCTCTAAAATCTATTGTGTTGCACTTTTGGCTAAGAATATTCTTCCTCATGCTCAGTATCATACTATTGCGAATCTAAGAAATGAAGAAGGAGAACTTTTTGATGACCAAATGACGTTTATTACGATAGAATTAGATAAATTTACAAAAGAAGAAGCTGATTGTCAGACAGATTTAGAAAAATTAATATTTACGATGAGAACTATTCATACAATAACTCAACCGATACAATTTCCGAAATTTTGGGATGAAGACTGGTTAAAGGTTGCCATCGATGAGTTAGATAGTCGTAAAATGACTCCCGATGAAAAAGCGTCCTTAGAAATCTTGATTGCTCGAAATGCGGAATCCGTAAAAGCAGAAAGTAAAAAAATAGAAGCTGCGAGAATGGCTGATAAGATAAAAACGATTAAGAATTTATTAGGCTTAGGAATTTTAACGAATAAACAAATAGCAGAAACGGTTGGTGTAAGTGAAGATTTAGTTGTTCAGTTAGCTGTAAATAGTTAAACTTGATATTATGTTAATCTTAAAGCCCAGTTAGTCTTCAAAAGACTAACTGGGCTTATTTTTTGACAAAGTGAAAAGCATATTTTGTAGTTTATGTCATGCTTTTATGGATTATCTAACAATCTCACCTCACATAAATATTATTACTAAAAACCTTATTAATAGAATTCCATTGAACGGTAGTAGTCTGGGTAATTGCTCCTTGCACATTCGGATTATCAAATTTTTCTTTCAAAATAAAGCGATTATTGATGAGCGAATCACTGGATAATTGCACCACATCCCCGAAACGTTGCACGCTGGTGAGAGAATCCCCACGAAGGTTTAGAACTTGGTATGAGCCTAATTTTCCAACGCTTATGACAGGACTTAGTACAATTTTTCGCTGATGATTCAGCAGTTTATTCGTCGAAAATGGTTTGAGATAAACCTCATATTGATACCATTTATTAACATTTAGCGTGTCATTGTTCTTCCCCGTAATGAAAATCTGAAAATTATAATCAAATATGCTACTGTCGGTAATGGTAATATCTTCTTGCGGGCGACAGCTCCAGCCCATCAATAGAAGACAAAGGATACTTAGATATTTTTTCATTAATTTTAAAGTTTAATTTTTAAACCCAAACCCGCATTTGCTTTTATCCTTTGGGAAATAGCACTGGTGGTTGCGTCGGTGTCTATACGAATAAATATTCCAAAGCCTGAACCAATAAATTTCTCGAAATTCAAACCAATAGTTGCTAATGGATAGACGGTGGAGTTTTGTAAGTTGGTATTGTAGGAATTATTCAAGTTCTCAACGCCCAAGCCTAATCCATAGAGGAATCCCAAGTAAGATAAATGATTTCGTCCCTTCAAAAGTGTATTTTCATAAGCATATTTAAAGACGTAGTTTTCATAATTGCTTGAGACGGTGGTTGCTTTTACAAACTCCTTTCGGTACACAAAATTGAGCCGATGATAATTTCCTCTTGATGTGCCGATGGCATAGGAAACCCCAATCGTTTTTTCTCCATTTTTTAAAGAAAATACACCATCATCTATGAGTAATGGAATCCCTGCGGAGACTTCCAAATAGTTAGCTCCCTTGGTTCTTATTTGGCTGTTCCCATGGAAGGATAGCAAAACCAAGAAGACTAAGTTGAGATATAAAAAATACTTTTTCATAGACTTATAATTGTTTCATTTGGTAGTAAAAAGTTTCAAAATCAATTTTCAGATTGAAATTGCGTCCGCCATTTTTTTCAACTATATCTATGTCAAAAGTTTTATTTTTAGCGATGGCAAACTTGTTGAATAATAAGACAATCCCGTATTCACCTTTGGCTTCTCCAATTTTCCTTTTGGACTTACTTTGATTCGTCAAGTAGAGGAAAGTAGGTTTTACTTCTACTTCCTGAGTCAAATCCCTTTTATTGGTTTCACTGTCACGGATATACGCTTTGAGTAGTTCCACCTCATAATTCAAATGAGACTTATTTTTCATCTTTAAAGTGATAAGTATATTATCATCTTTGGAGAGAATATTCTGAACTTCCATACGCACATTGCCGACGGTATTTCTGATGTGCTTAATATTCTTTTGTTTGAGAGCAAACAAAGACAAAGCTTTAAACGTCGTTTCGTCCAGACCTTCTGATGTTTGGGTAAAAATAATTTTACCATCAGAGTCAATATTATTGATGGCACTGCTCCAGTCCATCGTGATGGGTTCCATGATGATATTTAATTTTGAAGGGTTTTCATTATGGACGATGATGAAAGAATAGTATTTACCTGAAGCCGTTATAACGGTCGCATTGGTTTCAAAAGGCTCTAAAAAGGCAGCTTTTAATTTTAAAATATTGTCCACATTTTCGACTTTTTCACCGATAACATTTTTAGAACCAATGTCAAAATAGACAATTTTAGAATCGAAGACGATGTGCGAAGTCTTAAAAAATGCGACTGAAATGCGGTAACTGCCTTTGATATTACTTTTATTCAAAGCAAGCGTAGGAGGGGAGTTGGTGCTTAATTTCGCTAAAACATAAAGGTTTGAAAGACTATCTTTAGGCGTATTTAGGCGAAGCGAGTCCGATTGAGCTTTTATTTTTACACCAGTCAATAAAAGGCTCAGGAGTATAAGGTATTTAAAGTAATTCATTGGATTAATTCATTTTGATTTGGATGTACAAAAGTTGCCCCGTTTTAATATTGGCTTTGACATCATTGATTTTGGCATTGAGAAATTGATTCGCTCCATTCAAAGATTGATTGACTAAACTGCCTACCACTTGATTTGTAACAGTTGTTCCAATATTTCCCGTTGGCTGATAGACTAATAGGGGATTGACAGAACCTAATGCACTTGAAGCGTTTTGTCCCCATGCTCTTTTGCTTTGTTTAGTATCAAAAGGAGCATTAATACTCAGCCCATCGCCGCCATCAATATCTAAAACTCTGCCTTCTAATGGGTAAAAATCATTCTCTTTGATATAGCCATTAATAGTGATGATAAGTCGGTCGGCATTGATAACACATTTACCTAAAATGATTTGCCCTTTTTCAATAGGACTTCCATTCACAATCGTAGGTTCAGTCACCATGAGTTTGATACTTGAATTATCCCTGACCGTTTTATCTTCGACTAAACGTGCTTTGAGGAGTTGATATTGATTTGAGCGTTTGGAAGCCATTACAGGAACTTGATGAACAGAAGCAAACCCTTCATTCTTTCCATTGGTATAAAAGCGGTTATTATTGTCGATTCTTGGTAGAGAAGCTGTCATTTCTGGAACAGGTACATCCAATATTAAAAAACCGTTTTTATCATACTTTTTACCACGAGTTTGGTTTTGCTCAGAAGCTTCATTTTTAGAGTTACGCAACGAATCTACTTTTGATTTGCCTTCCACCTGTTGAAGTCTCTTTCTCAGAATGCCAATAGTTACATTATCAGTTGTCGCTTTACTTTTGGTTTCATTACTCACAGAAGCATAAACCTGATTCACTGGTGGTTT
The DNA here is from genome assembly GCF_034931005.1 of Arcicella sp. LKC2W. NCBI lineage: Bacteria > Pseudomonadati > Bacteroidota > Cytophagia > Cytophagales > Flectobacillaceae > Arcicella > Arcicella sp. LKC2W. Next base: position 346,229 of record NZ_JAYGIN010000005.1, on the reverse strand, counting down.
TCGCAGATAAGTATTACGATTTTCATACGTAGGGGTATAGGTTCGCCTTCTAAAATTAGCCGCCTTGTTTTCTTGTATGATTTCAAGCTGGCGAGCTTTATCATCTTCTTGGGAAGAAGCTCCACCGAGATACGTATTAGGATTTCCTTGATTATGCGTGTTGGTTTGCTCCTGAAATACTTCCTTTTCCTTAATGGTGGTGTCTGAGTTGGCTAATTTTAAATTAATCGCCCCCTTGCCAAAATCACTGGATTGTTCATCCTGTTTCGGTGGAAATACTTTTAAATAAATGGCAACGCCTAAACCAATGATTAAGAGCGATAAAGGATATTTTATGAGCCTAAGATTAAAGAAATTATTCATGTTCTATATCAGATTTTAGAGCGTTAATAGTATTTAATTCATTTCCTCTGATAGATTCTTCAGCGACCAAATTGTTTTTAATCACCTTGATTTTATCCATATAGAAACCATAGAGATTATTGTCCGTTCTATCTCTTTGAACCATCTCAAATTCAGTTACTAAAAACTTTTCTACACTTGCTCCGCCTTGTCCTCTGATTAATTCTTTCCCGTAAAATCTGCCCAAGTTTCCCGCAAAGACAATAGAATCTTGTTTGATGTATTGAATAGAGTTGCGTTGTACAATGTTATTAAAATAGCCCTGAGACTGATAGAATTCGTATAAAGCCCTAAAATCCCCTAAATAAAAACTCTGTTGGATATTGGCTAAAATTTGTCGCTCATCGGGTTCTAAACGAAAGAATAACTCATGTCCTTTACTAACTAAAGCTTTCTTGGTGACAGTTTCGTAACCATCGTTATAGATGTCATACGTTTTACGGATTTCACCATTTTTATCCATCACTAAAGGGTTATCCTTTTCTCGTAAAATACCATCTCTAAAAACAGTAAAGGCGGCTATGGAAACCATTAAGCTAAAAAGAAAAGAGGCTATCATCAGCCATTTGGCTGTTTTGGTGTTTACGTCCACATCCCTGAGATAAGGGATAATGAACTTTTTGGGTGTTTGTTCTTTTGCCATTTTTAAAATACTATTAATGTGGTTATTCCGTTTGATTTAACTGATTAAATGCGGATTTGCCATGATTTTGGATTGGTAATTATAGACCTCATTACAGTGGTCAATCACTTTAAAATATTGGAAGTTGTTTTCCTTAGAGAGTTTATCTAAATAGTCCAGCGTTGGAATCAGTTTATTGTTAAACTCCATCGCCATCAGATATTTCACTAAGTTTTTCTCTTTAGCTTCAGTGGTATAAGTCCAATATTCTTTGGGAGATAAAAGCAGACCATACACGCCATACAATTCAGCCGTCCAGTAAATGAAAAGCTCCCTGAATTTATCGGTAGTTTTTAAATCACGATTCATGGAGAGAATCATGGCGACGTGTTTTTCTTGCAGAGAAAGCACTTTAGCAATGGCTTCCATTTTAGAAGCATATTTCGCCATCGAGAGAATAAACTTGATGTCCGATTGAGAAACGACCGTATCTTTAATGATGTCATTGCTGATAATATCGTTGAGTTCCTGCGTGACTAAACCAATTGTTCCGTTGAACTTCCGAGCCGTTTTATAAACTTCTTTGATGTACTCCGCAAACATTTCGGTCATGATGGCTTTCCAAGCTTCTTCGATGACTAAGAACTTTCGTTGGTTCTTTTTCTCCTTCAAAATCTCTTCATACGTTCCCATCATGTACAAAACAATCAGCGGAAAAAGCACCTTATTCCCTTTGATATTATCCAATTCAAAGACAATTAAACGCTCATTACGTAAATCAATATCATAGTGACCATTCAGCACCTCTTGATGAACACCGCCCAAATAAAAGATTTTCATGACATCCAAAAAATGCTCAATTCTAAATTCTTTGGAAGTATTCAATTGTTTTAATTCCTTTTCCTTAAAAGCCCCTTTCATATACTCGTAGTAAGTATCAAATTTGGCTTCGATAGAAACTCCAGATTTTTTGGAAGTCGCTAAGTAATTGTAATAAAACATGATGGAAGAAAGCAGAATGTTCTCATCAAGTTTAGTGTAGGCATCATCACCTTTCCATGCTTTCAAAAGAATTTTGAGAATCATATCAATGCGACGCTCTCCTGGCATTTCACCATCAATTTTGAAAGGATTAATCTTGACAGGTTGCCCAGGGTCAAAAGAGAAATAAGAACCTTTGAAATAATGCTTGCAAAGCGTCTCATAACTATGTCCCACGTCCACCACCATCACAAAAGCCCCCGATTCAACGGCGGTTCTAATGAGTGTATTCATGGTAACAGACTTTCCTGAGCCTGTTGGTCCTAAACAAAAGAAATTGTAACCCGTAATGGCTTTTCTTTGTCGGGAGTTACCCGAATCGGCAAAAATATCTACGCAAGTTCTTGCTCCATTCCGATTGAGCATGGGAAAGCCCACCGCCACTTTACCATCGTTGGCAGAAGTTTCTTCAAAATTGAAAAAGCAAGAAGCCACCTCATTATAAGTCAGAATCATTTGGTCAGCTCCAATATTCCCTACGTTTCCTGGCATCGTATTTAAGAAAACCAAAGGCATTTCAGCATGAGACTCCGAAGGAATTAAATCACGTTTTTTGAAACCCACATGAATAGCCGATTTTAAATCCTTGAATTGCTCCAGCGTTCCTTCCGTCCAAAAGATAAGATTCGCATAAAAGCGAATGGGAAAAAGCCTACCTGAAGAATCTACTAAGTTTTTCAAAAACTCCTCAGTATCTAATAAGGATGTTCTATTCTCCTCCGAAAAGGAATACAAACTGTTTTTAGTTTTTATCAGTCTTCTTAACTCATCCTTACAATCCTCAATACTTTCTTTAAAAACCACCACATTGTAAATGGATTCCCCATCAATTTTGTGGGTGAAATCCTTGCATAAAGCAGAAGGGAAGAAACTAACCTCCGTACTTAATTTGGGGTCATTGATGAAAGATGAAACGGTGTCATTAATGGACAGAATAGAATCAATGTTAAAAATACCGCAACGCTTATTGCCAATGTTGAGGGTATTTTCCTCCCGATTGTAGTGGATTTCTTTGATAGAATCTTGTTTGTCTTGTGTAAGCATTAAATACTGCTCACACAAGCTCAAAGCCCCCGTAGTCCCTTGTAATGTCTGATTATCAACCTGAGTAAAAACAAAAGGTAAACCATTCCCCAAGACATTAAGGTAATCCGAAACAGCATCCAAGAATTTTTCAATGGTATCTGAATCAAAATCCCTTTTAGAGAGATTGATTTGACTACTAAACACCCCATTCGTATTGAGAGCCTTTTTAGAAGGGTGAGTTTTACAGAGGGTAAAGTGTAAATAGCTTTTGGTTTGTTTAAAAGCTTTTTCAAATAATAAACTTTCATTGGCTTGCCCTAAATAGGTTTCCTGAGAACGTTGCAAGTTTAGTTCAGTATCATCGTAGAGACAAGTGGTAAAGAAAGTTTGGGCGTGTAAGAAAGTGTGGTTAGGCAATTGAGCGAAAGCACTTCTGAAGTTTTCATTAATGAGTTTATAATCATCGGTGCTTAGTGAATTCAAATGAGAAAAAGTAGCTTCGTAGCTCACCGTAATATCACCATTGCGTGAGATTAAAGCCGAGATAGTGGGTTCTAAACCAATAATCGGAAAATTGTTCGCTAAGTTTATTTCCATGTTATTTTCAATAAATTACTTCCGTAATTATTTTTTAGCTGTATTGAGAATATGAATAGAATCAATGTTAGGTCGTTTCATCAGCATTTTATCCACCGTTTTAAAATATCTAACAAAGGTTTTACTCAAACCAAAAGCCCCCATTTCTTTGAGGAAATGGAAGGCTTTGTAGCAAACAAGAGCAGTGGAGCAAAAAGTTAGAGTAATGGTAAAAATGTAGCTAAAGAAGAGTCCAAATAAGATACTTGAAATAACGCTTGTCGCAAAGAAGCAAGCCAACAAATACCAAATAGAACTCATAGGAAATCCTTTAAAAAAGGGAGGATTGTTTGCTCCTTTGTGCGTTCTGAATTGAGCCATTTTTAGAAGAATAAGATTTTAGCCAGCCCCACGCCAATCAACACAATCAAACTTCCCATCAAAACCCCTTGCAAGTTTTTAAAGGCGTGTTGGTCGCCAGCTTTGTACTTAAAACCAGCATTGACAATTCCGATTAGGAAAGCAACGGCAGCAATTGCCATCAAAAGAGAAGTAACGGCATCCATTACCCCAGATATTGCGGTTGCTCCAGCAGTAGAAGCTGAACTAACCTTAGCCGCCCAAGATGATTGAGCGTTGGCAATGGTGTTGGAAAGAAACATCAATGCTAAAGCAGATAATATCGCTTTTCTTTTCCGATTAATGAAATGTATTTTTTTCATGACTTGAAATGAATAAATATTTGAAAATATATAAATGATAAAATGTTTGCTTTTTGAAAAAGGATATACTTGAAGTTTATTTTAGGATAGAATCAAACTCGACTTTATCCGTAAGTACCTGCTGGCGAGAGTCAAGTTCATTAGTTTTTTTGTTAATGGGGTTATCGTAAATGTCCTCCTTGGATTTACTCCCCAAAATGAAATAGTCATAAAAAAAGAAGACAGCCCAAACGATAAAGACTATGATACTGGTGTATTTGATAAATGGTTCCCAGGGGAAGCCAATGAGTGCGATAGTCATATATTTTTTTATTTAATGTGAATACACAAGCGTTAACAGCAACAGCATAAACTTTGAAAGTTTAAAAGTAAGGGTTATGTATAAAAAATTATAATACAAAGTTATTGATAAATATAAGATACAAATAGTTTGTTTATTGAATTTGTAAAAAACTTGAACTTGGGTTTTCAAAAGTTTCCTCAATACAATCGGAAATCATTAAAGTGATTAGTTCGGTAATCGACCTAATCACTGACTTTACAAGGGATTGCACCATGAATATGGGAATGATGATGGGTGAAAATATAATCCATTGTAGTAGATTAAAGATATTTAGCTTTTTCATAGGATGATTGTTTATTGGAGGAGCATACTCCCCATTTTTGAAAAGAACTTTTCAGTGATTTCGGGGTAATACTGTAAAGTATAGCTTGGCGTATCGAAAGACCTTAAAAATGGGGCTGATTCGATGGAATCAATGTAGAAGCATTTTTCATCTTCATTAATGACAATATCATAGAGGTAAAGCGGCTTCTTTTGCTTATCCCAACCAACCCTTTGCAGAGCAATGTATCTTCTTTCTTTAAGGAGTAGTTGGCTAACGGGAATTTTATCCAATTCGATTTCATCAAGAATGAATTGTTGGCGGCTTTTATCAAAACAGATAAAGTCTAATGGTTGCGTGGTTAATAAAAAAGCATTCATCGAAATATTGAAATTAGATTTTCCCAAGAAATTATATTGGATTACAATTTTTAGGGATTTAGTAGAAATTTACAAATTGGTTGTATATTTGTTTTTCAACAAAAATGCAGGATATAATCTATATAATCAACTTTTCGTAAGTTTTTTTCTGCGTTCACTCGTCATTATGTCAGATACATTATTAAGAATAAAGCAATATATTGACTACAAGGGGCTTAGTCTAAGAGGTTTTGAGCAGTCAATTGGTGTTTCTAATGGTTCATTTACCAGTCAATTGAAAAATGGAAAAACAATTGGGGTTGATAAGTTAGAAAAAATCTTGCAGTTGTATAAGGAGTTAAATCCTGATTGGGTTACTACGGGAAGGGGAAATATGTTAAGAGAGCAGGAGTGTGTTCCTATTCAAGAAAGTTGCATTGTTGAGCTTTATGAGGTTAATAAGAAATATACTACATTACTCGAAGAGAAATTGAAGGTTACGGAGGAGCAATTGAGCATTTATATAAGGGATTCTGTCATTAAATAAATGTGCATGGAGATTTATCAACTGGAAATATTACGCTTTTAAGGGTGACTTTTAATGATGTATTGGTCTAACGGAGTCTCTCCTTCATACTGTGTTAATAGGTATTTTATTTTCAAAAATACCTATTTTAAGGTTATTATAACTACAATATGCTATTTTAAAAATTCTACTTTTTGTTTTTTCAAATCGTGTAAAATTCGTGTTGGCATCATTCGACTATAAGTAGCAATCTGTTTCATTGTAGAATGTCCCATCATGTGCATTAGAGTACGCCCTTCGACCATGAATTCATTCTCCATCATTGAGCAAAAAGTATCTCTGAAGTCTTGTGTAGAAAGTTCGTAGCCTAAAGTTTCCTGGTGGAGTCCTACATAAGCTCCTAAGAATTTCAGCTGCTCATTTACTTCTTTATCATCTAATCTCGGTAGTTCTTCAATTGAGCCATATTTTTTAATAATCATTTCAACTTCAGGTAAGAGTGGGGGAAAAGCAAAAATACCTGTTTTGTGTCGAGCTTTCTTGAATCCTTCTCCAATTAAGTGGTTTGATGTCAATTCCATATAGTCAATATAACTAAACCCCGTAAACATCAAGAAAACAGCAATATCTCTTACTTGTTCTACTTTTTTGATTTTGCAATCTATTATTTTTTGGCGTTGCTCTGGTAATAAATAATGTGGTTCTTTCGGGGCATCATATTCTAAGTTTAATTTACCAATCGGCATGGCATTGATATATTCCCTATCAACTGCGTGGTCAAGACATTGACGAATTAGTGTAATATGCTTATTGATGTAATTTCTGCAATATTTATCGGCTTTATCTTTATTTCTTTGCTGTTCCATCCATTCTTCAAAAGTCTCAATGAAACTATACCTTATTTTGTCAATCTTAATGTCCAATGATTTTGTTTTTTTTAAAAATGCCAGAATGTTGTTTTTCCGTGAATGATAGGTCTTAATTGTGTTTTTTGCCATTCGCTTTTTCAATTTTTTGGCGATAACCTCGTCCAACACCTCAATAAAACTTTTGACTTTCTTTTCTTTTTTGAAATCTCTAATATGTTGCGAATTTGGGTCGTAATGCTCCCTAATCATCTTATACGTAATATCTTCGGGGGTGTGCATTAGGTATAAGACCTCCATAATGTCAAAAAAAGTTCTCTCAATCTTTTGTAGACTTCTATTAATGTTTTCGGCAGTATAATAATCAGGATTGACCCATTGACCATTTGGGCTTGAAATTTGCCTATAATTCCACCATTCAGAAAGTGGCACACGATATTCTGTCGAAAATGGAGTGTCTTGTTTTAGACCTTCAATTTCTAATTGACAATAGATAGAAAGATTTTGTGAGGGGTTGGCGCATTTTTTAGCACCTCTGAGGAAAAACTGCACTTTGAGCATTTTTCGCTTTTTTGTGAGTACAAGTACATAAATTTATTTTAAGTAAATTGAAAACTTTACTTAAAACATTATATGTGCCTTAAATTATACTTAGTTGTCGGATTTATTGTACGGTAATAAAATTTTGGATTTTTTTTGATAAAGAACAGGTACAATTATTATCAAAATGATTGACTTCGAAAAAGGGGAGTGTCATGTGTTAGTAAGAAAATCGGCTGTTAGTGAATCTGTTTTGGAGTTTTACAAAAATATAACTACTTGATAATCAGCCCTAAAAACAAAAAGAGGTACTGTTTAAGTACCTCCTAAGTGCAATCTTGTAGTCCGTACGGAGGTCATACAAATTAATCCAAAGCCATTGAATATGAGATGCTTAGAAGTGCGAGACTTCTACTGTTAGCGAGTCCGTGAGCGTGTCAAGCCGTTTTTTTTAGCAAGTTGCTATACAACGGATATACGGGTGTCACGGGCATTATACCCTCGCTAAGCGGCTGAAAATTTGCAGCTATTCTATATTCTTGCTCTTGCGTTGCCATATCAATCATTTTTTCGTAGCGTGCTGCTCTTCTTTTTTCAAGTTCTAATTCACGTTCAAGACGTTCAATATATTCTTTGTTAAGCGTCTCTGGAGTAAAAGGTTCACCTTCTCCTGTCATTACCCATCGGGTATTTATTTGTGGAAATTTTTTAAATAGCTTTTCTAAATACTCTGGACCCGGTTTAGCTTTTCTCAAGCCGACATAGTTAGAAGTTGTATTTCTGGCGACACCTAAAGTCCTATCTAAGTCATTTAGTACAGTATAGCCAATTTCATTTACAACTAATTTTAGCCTATCATTTATTATATCCATGATTGTATGTTTAGTTTTTAAATTTATCTTTGGAAAAATTAATTTTTTGCTGATTTAATAGTATCAAGCAGGGTTTGATGCCTTTTCTCTAAAGCCGTATTATTTTTGATGACTATGTATAGTCCAAGTGTCATAAGAACTATTGTAATAATTAGAAAATTAATAAGATAGTTTGCAAATGGTGGATTGAACTTTGGTATCATAAAAGTCAAAAAAGATAGCCCTATTATAGAGAGAATGGCAATAGCGACAATCTGAAACATCAACTTAATAGATTCAATACTTATTTTTTTTTCTTGATATATTGTTATTAAAAATTGAACGATTACTGTTAATAATAAAATTAATATCCAAAACGACGTACTTAGTACGTGATAAACCAACGAATATTCTATGGGCTTTGTATTTATATTTATCGCAATATTGGCGTTAGAAAAACTTATTTGGTTAATAAGAGAAGAACGAAAATCAGAAAAATGATTTAGCAAATTTTTTTGTTCTAATATCTGCTCTTGCATACCATGCAATTTGTTTACTAACTCAGGGCTTGTATTCTTTTGGATTATAAGCTCCTGAAGTTTTGCTATGTCTTCTATTTTGCCTTTGTTAGTCCAGTGGCTTGAAAAACCAAAGTGATTGTCTGTTAAAAGAACGCATATAACGACTATCATAAATAAGCCTATCTTGTGGGTTATCTTATAGGTGCCATCCAAAAATAATTTAACTACCTCAGTTATCCAATCCATATTTTGTTTTTTTGTTCAATTTACGAACAAAAAAAACTCCCTCAAAACGGTTCAAATACTACGATTTAGAAACCATCCCCAAAAAAAAATTTCACTTTTTTTAAATATTTATTTTGTATTGTAGTATTTATACTACATATTTGCATATCGAATTTAATGTAAAGGCGATATGATACAAATATAAAACAAAATGTGCATAAATTATGCACATTGATGATAAACGCAGACAAATATTTTTACGAGCGTTCTTGTATTTGTGATGAAAGATGAATTTATTTGTGGACAACATTTGAAGTTTTTAAAAATGTTGTCGGTGGATGGCCCAAAAGTGGGCGTGCCGATATGCCGATTGTAGGGGATACGTTCCCTACAATCAAATTTCAAACCTAACCATGAATAGCGTAAATCTTTCCAAGAAAAATCCTTTGGGTAGAGTCTTCTGGACGTTACCAAAGGAATTAAGAGAACAAATTTTTGTCGTGGCTATTACAGACTGTAAGATTAAATCACGACATAATTTAAGGCAGTATTTTTTTGTAAATGCAAAGCATAATCCCGAAAAATTAGATAGCCACTTAAAGGGCTATATGATACGGGTTTGCCCAAAATTCAAATACTGTTTTGTGCCTAATAGTCAGGCAGATAGAGCATTAGAACAGCTTGCGGAAGCGGCTTAAAAGATAGATAAGATGATAAAAGTTGAGAAGATTTTTTCAGCATACGATAACAAAATGTTGCTGGAAGTTAATTATAAAGTTTTTGGTTTACTTCTCTACAAAGTAATTTATAGAGAAGTAAGTGAAAGACGGATTACTAAATTAGTATAATGCGGTTTTTAATAATTTCTTAACGATAAAACGATGAATGGCGAACAAGCTAAAGTAGAATTAGACAGATTGACGGCAATCAAGCATGAGAAGACATTGCTTGTGGATGATGTAGAATCGAAACTGTTTAAATTGATGGAGTCCTTGAAAAATGCTACTGAAGCAGGATTGGAGGTGGAAATTAAGACTCGGCGATTCGATTTAATCTTTAACAAAGATTATCCTGCTGATTTTGAATATGAAATAATTTTTAAGGCTATTTTACGAAATAGTACTGGTCAATAAAATCAACCAGTACCATGTTTTTAGCGTTTTGAATTTAACTCAAAAACATCATTTATGAGTTGATTGTCCTTTGCTTTTTGCTCGTCAGTACGGTTAAATCTTTGTGTGATTTTTGCGTAATTGTTTCTGATAGCTTGTTCTAAGTCATCGGAGATTGGCAAATCTGGAAATAGTATTTTGGATGCAGTAATTTGTAATAATTCAGATTCTGAAATTTTCATGCTTGAAATGGGGGATTAAATTGTGAATATTTTGTTTTTTGGTCTTACAAATATAACACATTTAACCCCCATTTTATAAAGATATTAAGATTGAAAGCCGTTGGTTGGCGGACTTTTGGGGAGTAGGTCTTAAACACAACAATCAAGGTGTGTCGAAGTGTTTTTTACTGTTTTTGGGGATATAAAAGCAGTAACGGGTGTGGTGTAATTGGTGCATTTTCCAAGAGGAAAAGGAGTAGGTTCGAGTCCTGCCACCCGTGCCAATTTTCATAGTTAAATAGGTTTAAAGGGTAATTAATACCCCTCCCTGATAGGGAGGGGTTATTGTAACCGACCTAAAGATTTAGTTTTGTAATTTTTTTATTTTTCAATTTGTTGAGAATAGCCCATTCTCTGGTATGGAGCTATTTTCAACTAAACAACCAATCCGATGATTGCTCTAACCAATATCGACCCTTTAGTATTAGGATTGCTTGCCTTTTGTGCAGGCTTAGGAACTATAATTATTGTTTGTGAAGCTGTTATGAAGTCTGTACAAGCATCTGACAATGAGTAGATTGAATATAATAATTAACTGTTTTTTTTTGGGAGCAGCTACGGGGCTTAGGGCTTGGATTTGGAAACGATTTAAACGATAAACGCTATGGATTTTATTTATAAACATCTGATAGGAATAGGGTATATGTGCCTATCAGTATCAGTTATTTGGTTCTTGGGTGCGGTGTATGTAGCCTTTGAATTGTACATAGAACAAAGAAATGAAAGAGCCTCTAAGGGGGTTCTTTAGAAGATAAAAGACAGTTTATATGAGATGTAGTTGGGTTAGCCTTCCCTTTTTGGGAAGGATAATTTAAGCTCTCTGGTCTAAGATTAAATTAGTGGTTAGATGAAAAGTTCCTGCCGTTTCTGACGGCAGGTTAACTCTTTACGTTATGACAAAAATTATCATATTGCTGGTTTTTGGCTTTGCCACGAACTTCATTTTTAAGAAAAAATAGCCTTCTTTTTTAGGCTTTTTGATATACTTATTTTTTTAGTGTTTGCCTTTACGTATATATGTAAGGGTTAGTAGAATATTGCCTAAATAAACGCATTATAATCCTTATAATGAGTCACAAAATCTCATTTCAATGAGCGTGATGAATACGCCATTGACCTAAATTCTTACTAAACATGAACCGACTGTCTGTATCAGCCGCCTATTATTCGGCTGGCTTTACATTGAAACGCCCTGATTTGAATTGGGCGAAAATCAAAGAAAATCTTGGAATTAGATTACATGAGTTCAATGAGTGGGCAAAGAAGCAGATGGAGTTCAATCCGAATACTAAGGTTAGACCATTGGCGGTGTCGATGGAGGCAACAGCTTTACGGATATTATGGGTTTACGTTCAAAAATTTAAGGTTGGGCAAATACGTAATTATACGGTTAAGTTTTGCCGTAATTATTTGGCTAACGCAGTGGGTGCTGGCTTCAAAGCTCCGCACGTGGTGACGATGGATAGACACATAGACAAATTTTTATCTATGCCGAAAAGCTTCATCAAATCTCAAGAGCGTTCGACGCTCGGATTACCGGGGCAAGATACGAATTGCATCGCCCTCCAGATTGACCCCTCATTATTAGTGTTTTCAGACCCTAAGCATCAAGAAAATCACGAGAAAGGAATAGAGTTAATGAACCTTCCAAAACCTCGACACCAGAAGAAATCTTACCGTAGAGAACAACAAATGATTACCCCAACAACGCCATTAAGAAACGCACAAACAGAAGAGCAAAAGGCTGTGGTACAGGCTGTTAAAACGTCAGCGACCAGTTTGGGGAATTTGATGGGTGACTTTTTCAATCAATTTTCTGAGAGCCAATCAACCCCCTCTTAAAAATAGATAGTAACATTTTGCAATATAAGTATCATATCAGTTCTAATATTCAATAATTAGAACTTCCAATTAGAACATGAAAAGGCATTTAATGTTGGATATGTTTGAGTTCTGAAATTTTATTGCAAAAAAAAACTGATTCCCACGCAAAACAGATAAGAACTGATTAGTTCTGATTAGTTCTGATATGAACTAAAAAAAAGTTGCGGGCGGGCGGCGGCGGTCGAAAATCGTAAAGAACTGATAATCAATAACTTATAATTATGCTACAATCAAATTACAATCCAGAGACTGACAAAGCTCCGTCTCCTTACGACAAAACGAACTGCTTGTTGGTAGCGGCAGTCTATCATGAATCAGAATGGAACTCGCCAAAAGGTATGACCAAAGCCACTTATCACTCGCTAAAGTATATTGCTGAAAATGTGGAGTACATGAATGCTGACGAAAACCAGCGATATGCGATTGAATTTGGTAGGGTCGTTAGAATAATGAGAACAAAGTTTACAGGACCTTTCAAAAATAATCCTGTCAAGACGCTAAATGTGTTGTTGAACTATAATAAAGGGAATAAAAAATCAACAGTAACCAATCCACCAGTTTTGAAAATCGTATTCGATAAGAATACAATTACAGAAATAGGAATTTACATTGATGACCCCTATTGGAAAGATTTTGCAACGTCAATTGTTGACCAAATAGAACAGGAGATGTTGAATTCTATATCAAGATGAAGCATAAGACGCTCGGAATTGCTACCAATCTGCTGAATGCGGGTACAGCTCCAGACACGGTAAAGAAGTTGTTAAATATTAATGATAAGATTCTTTTGAAGGCAAAAGAAGCAGTGAATAAAAAGGTGGGTAAGGTTGAAACGGAACAACCCTCATGAGCTGAGACGTGAGCCACCTAAACATTAAATTGAGTTTATTCTGGTAGGAAGAACGGGGCGGTGACGATAAACGACCAACGCCGCCCACTCAATTAAAAACCGCCCAATGGTCTGAACACTGGACGGCTAAATTAAAACAGTAATTACACATTTTAACAGTACAAAATTATGCAAAAAAACTTTCTTTTGTCCGCAAATGACGGATGTATTTTTGAAACGTCTCTTTCGGAGCGTATTGTAGAAGCCTTGAAAGGCAAAGAAAATACCGAATTAGACGGAGATTTTGAGATTAATGGCGTAAAGTCCAATCTCTATTTTATAGACGATAAGTTCTATTATGCTTTTAGGGCTGATTTTCCAGATTTTCATCGTCACCAACTTTTAGTAGCTTTTATTCAAGAGAATTTGGGAAAAACGATTATGGTTATGTTTGCAGAAAAGGGAATTAATCAATTGAGCCTTGATAACCTTGAACGTTGTTTGAATTTCTTGAAATTGATTAATGAGGGTATGAATCCTAACGAAGCTCTTTTACGATTTTTTGACGTATGACACTAAATGAAACGCTTGAAGCGTCGCAAATTCTTAGACGATTTGCCAAATCGTTTGAGAATTGTGTGAGGGTTGGAAAGGATATTGAAGCACGAACTTATTTGCCCAATATTCGTAAGGCTTGTGAAGTTTTGGGCATGGACTGGAGAGCTTTGTTAGGCATCGAAAATGAACGGTTCTTTACGGATACTGAACCGTTCATGAACCGTTCAGTATCCGATTTAACCGTTCCGTTATCCGTTCAATTATCCGAGCAAAACCCCGAAATAACCGTTCTAAGGGACATTAACCGTTCAGTATCCGTTCAGACAGATGGTTGTTTGACTTGCGGAAATAGTTTGAAAGGGAAAAGAAAAGGAGCAAAATATTGCACGGATACTTGTAAAAATGCAATCAGAAATACATAAAGAACTTCATTTTTCACCTCAAAAAAAACGCCTGTGGTAAGGCACCACAGGCGACTTCACCAATATGAAAGAAGTAACACCACGAATGAAAAAAGCTGATAGGTTTTTTGCATTAGGATTAGATAAACTCTCAGACGAATTGAGACACGATGTCTTAACGAGGAGAATAAAAGTGACGAAAAGACGAATTATGACTATCGGATTAGACGATAGTATCATGCTTAAATCAATCAAGGAATTATGAAAATAAAACTTAATACCGATGCTATTTTGAATAGCGGTTTTTCAGCATCAGGGTTTTTGTCTCCAAATTTATATCGGGATAATAAAATAAAAAGTTTGAAAGCTTTGGTCTATTACCACCGAATGGAGCAGATAAGACCTATTGAAGTGGAAATTAATGAAAATGGTGATGCTTTCAGTACAGAATTTGATTGTTTTTTTTCACCATCAGAATATGAATTAGATTAATTATGAGCAAAGCAAAATTTGTTAAACTATTCCGTATCGACGGTACGGAGATGGTGGTAAGAAAGAGAATGGAAATGGTTGATGGCAAACGTCAATTTTCCATCAAAATAAATGCCTATTTCGATGAATATATTCCGCTCGGGTATATGCCTGAGTTTGAAACCATTTTAGGCGTGTGCTGTATGCAGCATCTTGACCAAGCCTTTGATGCCTTCGATGGCGTGAAGGCAAAAGAATTGTGTGAGGAATTACGAAAGAAAGCTAAGGAGGTAACGGGTAAGGCGGTGAATAGATTTAATAATAATTGAGTCTGAACTATGATTTTTAGGATTATTTAATTTTAAGATTTTTTTTAATTATGGAAAAATGGGTATATCTTTTTGAGATAGACGGCTATCAGATATTAGCCAAAAAGGCTTATGATAGCGAAGATGAGATATTTCAAATTGAATTTATCTCAAACGTAAATAGGGTTGAGGTTAGTGTTAAACTTAGTTATAAGTATGAGCAAGACAGAGATACTAATTTTGCTAATGAGGAAAAGATTAAGGATTATGTAGAAACGAAATTCAAAACGATGTTGATAGAATTATGAAAGAGCTGAAAGAATATTACGATAGGGCGTTTCAAGCGTTTCTTATTATAGTGATTATTGGCAGTAGTATCCATAGCCAAATAAATTTTGATAAGATGGAGAAAGAAGCTCTCCAGCGGGAGCTAAAGCAAAAGGAAATGATTGAGGATTTGTTTTTGATTCTTAAAAATCATCAAGCGGCTCTTGAGAGACAAAATGAAAAAATATTTCTATTAAAAATGGATGGAAAATATTAACACAGTTCATTCCGAATTAAAAAAAGATACGAAACTTGTTTGATTGTCAAACAAGTTTCGTATCTTTGTATGGTAAAACAATAATAAAACAAATCAAATAAATGACTAAATCCCAAGCGTTATTAACTGACCTCAGCATGAAACGAGCAAGTATTTTAATGTATCTGCGAAATTTACAGGAAAGCGAAGAAAATTATGACGAACAAAAAGTAAATGAACTTTTAGATACCCTAAATAAACTTCAAAAAGGGATAGAAGTTATTGAAAATCATCTTAAAAATGGGGGCGAATAGCCCCTTTTACTAAAATGTCAAAACAAGAATTAATATCGAAATACTTATTAGCCACTACCGAACAAGAAATTGAAAAATCTATTGTGGCAATGAATGAGGCAATTAAAAATGCCACACCCGAAGAAAAAGAAGCGTTAAAGGCGGTTGTGTATGCTAAAAATGAAATGCTAATGAAAGAGTCTAATGATTTATTAGCTCAAATAGATAGCGTTTTGGCTACGCCAGATTTTACGGTTAATTTGAATGAATGGGTAACGATGAAAGAATATTCAAAAAGATTTAATCTTTCAACGACTAATATTGTGACAAACTGGATTAAAAGAGGGATAATCCCTTCTGAAAATATCAAGACATTACCTATGTTGAATGGGTTGAAATTAATAAGGGCAATCAAATATTTGTAGCTTTTATTATTGTTTTATAGTGCAAAAAACCCGACAAAATTTTGTCGGGTTTTTTTATGAGAGGGACATTGATGTCCCTCTGTGAAAACATATTATTTTTTGTATCATAAATATTCCAAATTATATTCCTAAAAAGCGGTTAAAAATATTCCAAAAAATATTCCTGTATGATTACAAGAACAAAAAAGCCTCTGTACGTTGTGTATAGAGGCTTTTTGTTTAGGATAATGTATGATTACAAAGATAATAATTTGATAGGCGTTCGGTCTTTTATCGGGAATTTTGGGCTAAGGGTTTCCGCCAAAAATGCCGTTCCGTAAGCGTAATACTTTGCCGTGAAATCGAAGTTGGCAAGCTCCAATTCGGTAAGCCAAATTTCGGACGTCCATTGTGTGGTGTTGTTGAGAAACTCTAAATACTCCAGATAAAACATTTCTAACAGTCCTTTGTGGGTGGTGGTACTGCTCCAGCTCAGGGCTATCTTATCATTTTTGTTATCAGATTTGGCGATGTATGATAGTCCGTTACTACCAAAACCGAGGAAAAACGACAATCTTGGTGTCGGATTGTTGTCTTTTTGTTCTAAATAAATTGGGCTTTTGGCGGTTTCGTTGACGGTTGGAATGTATGGATTTGGGTCTGAAATCATAAATTCGTCTAAGTCCATGTTATTGAGAACAGGCGTAAAACCTGCTTCTATGGGTGTGTAGCTGCGTCCGTCGTTGGCGATGGCTGTATCAGTTGGATAGTTTTGTTGTGAGAGAGCTGTATTGTCTGCGTTTTTGAAACGTAATTGATAATAGGTTTTGTCATTACTTTCAGCGGTTGGCATTCGCATGATTAGGTCTGAAATATTAATTACCTTATCGCTATTGAGTACCTCTTTTGCCTTCACGATAGTGATTTTGTTGGCTTGATAATCATACTTGACAGACAAACAAAAGGTGGTTCTGACGGCATCTATGAACTGTTTGACCGTCATATCAGGCATGAATTTGCTGTATGACATGGTGGTAGAATACATATTGGCGGGTATGGTTGTACCTGCTAATTGCTCGGCAAAATCTACATTATTGATGAGGTGTAAGTCTCCCAAATAAGCGTCTCCAGCCTTGATTTTATCTTTAAAAATTTCTGCATCAAGCGTAAAACCCATCATGGTACAGATTTTTTCGAGGATAAAAATCAATGAAAAGCATGGTGAAATAGGATAGGTATTTAGGTTTTCGTTGCTCAAGCAATTGTTTAGTTTGAGTGAATTTTTGGGAGCTAAATCAATTGTTATTAATCCGTCATTCAAATGAAAATCATCGCCTTTGTATTGGTTGACGATGCCTTCGTATTGGGTATTGTCAGAAGGATAATAGCTGTCATTGTAATAGGTTAAGAATTTGAATGGATATAGATTTTGATATTCTACAATAGCGTTTAGGCTCTGCGAAACGTCGTTATATTCTAAGCGAGTGAGGTTATGAGTTGATAACAATGTTCCTTTACCTACAACACTGTACATGGTTTTGTTGTAAATTTTGATGCTAACAGAAGTAATAGGCTTGTTAGAATCTATCTGTACAACGTTTATTGAGCCTGTTCCAGATTTTGGCAGGTTCATTGATACGCTATAATCTTTGATTTTGGAGGTGCAAAGCAGAAATCTTGTTTCTGGGTCTTTTTCGTTATACCAATAATCATAGAAATAGCTATTTTGATTTGAAAATTCAGGAGCTTCCGCCACAACGGTATTGTTAATGAGTAGTTCAAACCAAACTGGCGATGGAATAGGCTGACCGATGACGGCGGTATCGGCAACGGGATTGATAAAATATTTACTTAGGTTATCTGTTCCATATAAGTTAAGTGTCCATATTTGCGTTTGAGCAGGAATACCCACAAGGTCCAATTTGCCAAAATCAAGTTCCCATAGTTTTTTTTCGTAGAAATTTCGGGGTTGATTCCCTGGCGTTTGGATGAGGTCGTAACTATAACTTTTTTGTCCTGCTCTTCGCAAAACAAAGTACCAGGAATAAAATTCGGTTGAGCCTACCAATAATTTGGCAGGTAATTGAATTTTGCGGTCGGCGACTACCTGCGGATATTGTACGTTTTGGAGTATCACACAGTTGTTTTGTGTGGTAGGTAATGAGCTGGTAAAAGTAAACGAACCTGACTGAATCAAGCCTAAAAATCCGCTATTGAGGATTAAAGAGCTGCCAAAATCTTTAGGCAGGTCAAGCTCTTGCCACTCGTTATTTTTTTGAACTAATAATCTGTATATCATCGGGTTACTCGTTTGATGTTGGCGTATTGAAATTCGAGTTTGTGGGTGTCTTGCGTATCTTTTAGTTTACGAGCAACGATAGACTTTTGGGTATTGATAAGCCTGAAAAATTGACCATTTCGGTACTCGTAGGTATCCAAGAAACTTAGGTTTTCGGCAATGATGTATCGTTCATTTCCTTCTAATAGACCTGATTCGATGATTACTTTTTCGGTAATTTCGTTATAGACGGGTACAGATTCGGTCATGTTCTCGATGACGGTTTGGGCAAAATCAAAATGGTTTTCTTGATTACCATAAAATTTGAAACAATCCCAAAAGCCATATTTATTTCTCATCGTGAGAATAAAAGGCGTATCGGTATAGTAGGCGTTAAGGTTGATGACTTCTCGGAAATCACCAAAATGAAATATTACTTTGTCATACTCCTGAAGGTTGAGTTCTTCGTAGTATTTGTGATAATTAATGATAAGGTGACGGTTTGCCACTGATTTTACGTGGTCAATTTCGGTATATGCTCCACCATTGACGGAGGCGTACAGTTTGCCAAAAATTGGCTTATTGAGGTAATAAACTACCTGATAGGGGTGGTCTAATGCAGCTCTTTTTGGGTTGTTGGTGAGCCGTTGGGTATGCGGAATATCAACACCGCCCAATAAGGTATCGGTGATGATTTGGTTATCAACGATTATTTTAACCTCCTTATTGAAATTGACCGCCCGTACTTTGGTTTCAAAATCGGGGGTTTGTTCTTGCAATTTTAATGAAAGCAAAAGGCTTTCGAGGTAATAGGTTATTTTGCCGTTGATGGGAAAACCTGTGAGTTTACCCACTTCTATATCATCAACCAATACGCTGGCGATAGTTGGAATGGTGGCGGTGCTTGTTATTATAAGCGGTTTAATATTGCCTTGGTAAATCATTTGATTAGTGAGGTTTTGGTGCTTGCGTAAGCACTGTTGACGGTATCGTTCATTTTGCCTTTTTCCTGTTCAAACTTATAGATTTCTTCTTGCCCGATGTTGGCGTGAGCCGTGATTGGCGTTTTCATTTTATCCTCAAAATCGTTTGCCATTTTCTCAAAACGTTGGTCTAACTTATCAAAGAATTCGTCCATAGAATTTGAATTGCTTTGATTTGTAATCGGCTTACTAAAAATAGCCCCTCCGTTATAGAACGGTTCTGCATTTTGGAAGGATTGAGGCACTTGTTTGGTAACACGTGCGTGTTCTACCAACGGTTCTATATTTGCCCATGCTGGCGACATACGGATGAATTTTGGAATCATGTATTCGTCTGGGTGAGCAATGATAGTTCCACCGCCCTGGTTATCGACGGGGTTATTGAAATAGCTTGGCATAGCTCCACCGTCGAAATAAGATGGTGGTTTTTGTGAGGAAATAATAGCGATTTCGGCTAATGTGATTCCTCCCATAATAGCAGCTAACAAAGCTCCGCCAATTGGTCCCGTTTGGGCATAACCTTTCATCACGGCTTGTACACCATTAATGGTTGCTTGCACAATGTTGGCATCTTTGTCAAGCTGGAATTGTTCACGCTTTAATTTTCGCTGAGCGTCGTCATGTTCTTTGTCGGCAATTTTCTTTGCCTTGGTAAGTTGACGGCTTGTGAGAATACCTGCATCTTTTTGAGATTCGAGGTTACGGATTCCTTTGTCGTAATGCTCTTGCTCGTCTTGTGTGCGGTTGGCAATGTTTTGACGAAAGGCATTACTAACGGTCGAATATGCTTGCGAAAAAACGGCAATGGCTTCTTGGGTGGTGGCAAGCGTAGAATCTTGTTGAATCTTCTGACGCTCCTGAGCGTATCGACGAACGATGTTTGTTTTTTCAGCTTCAGTAAGGTTTGAGGCTGAAAGTTCTGATTGCATTTCTGCATTGAGCAGGGCAATTTTGGCATCGTTCGGGTTCTTATTGTTTAGCTCTGCTTCGGATACATCGAGACGGAGTTTATCAATATTTGCCTTTTTAGCACGTTCAATATCCTTATGGATATAGTCGTTTACTAATGATTCCCAATCGCCCAAATACTGAGCAATGATTGCGGATTTCTCTTTTCCGTAATTTTGTTCTAATAATTTTAGGGCTTCTTTATTATCTTTTAATGACTCTTTTTCCTTATCATTTTTAATTTTCAGGTTGGCGAGTGCAATTTCCTGATTGTTGAAAATGATAGCTTCTTGAGCATTGTAAATGTCGGTATCTGTACCTTTTTTTTGAGCTGTTTTGAGTTTGTTTTGAAGCTGTTTTGCGTTAGCGTCTTGAACAAGCTGGATGGCACGATTGGTTTGTTCGAGGATTTGAGCCTGACGTTTTTTGTCGAATTCGTCATAAATAGCTAATACCTCATCTTCTTGCTTTCTCTCGATTTGCAGACGTTCACGATGGATAAGGTCTTTCTGCTCTTGTGAAAGTTCAGATTCTTTGAGAACGATGCCTTTCTGATTTTTGAACTGCGTTTCAATTCGGATTAGCTCATCTTCAGCATTTTTATTGACGAGGTTAATTCGCTTTTGTTCATCGTCAGAAATAGCCTGTAACTCCTCAAAAGTTATTTTTGCTTGGAGTTCTGCAATTTGTCGTTGAGATTCTTGCAAGAATTTTGCACGTGCTTCGGCTTCACGTTTGCGTTTTTCGGCATCGCCGTTACCTTTGCCCTTTCCTTTAGGTTTATCCGAAAATTTAGCTTCGTTATCGGAAGTATCTGTTTTTGTGGTAGGTTGATTTACGGGTGTATCCTCACTATATTCTTTTACTCGTTTTTTGTTTGCGAGAAGCGTATTATTAATTTCAATTAGGCGGTTTTGGCGTTTTAAAATGGCTTCTTCATTCAATATTTTCTTTTCTCGGAAAGCAAATAAGTTATTATAATCATAGCTATAACCATCACTTACTTCCTTTAATATTTTTTTCTTTTCGCCTCCGAGAGCATTATTTTGAGCGTTCTTTTGGCTGATAGCGGAGTTTTTTGTTGATTTTGCTAACTCTCTGTTCTTGTCTAAGAAATCATTTATCATCCCTAAGTTTACCTTTGTGGCACGTCCTAAACTGTCCATTGCGGTAATTGCCCCCGGCACTATTCCCCCTAATTGCCCTATTACATTATTAAGTTCTCGGTGAGCTTCAGCAGATAGATTTCCGTCTTTTGAAAGTTGTTGATAACGAGTGACTAAGGGAGCTAAGGTTTTTTCAAGTTTTGCCGATTTTTTTTCTTGCTCAAAGAAAGTTTCTTCGGCAGACTTTCCTTTTTCGGTCATGTTGGCAAGCCATAGAATAGTAGGACCTGAGATTTTTGCTAAGGTGTTTACGATACTTGCACCCACTCTTGACCATGCTTTGCCAATTTGAGAGATTTGCCCGGCTTCGTCATTGAGATATTTATTGAAAATTTCGGTGGTAACGGCTCCGTCTTCAAAAGTTTGGTTGGCAACTTGCTGTTTTTGAGTAAGTTTGTCAATATTATCCGTCAAAATACCGACTACTTTTAATACTTCGTCAGACTCTAATTTTACGCCTTTTAGGGTTTTGGCGGTATCTGTACCCGATAATCCTTTGAGCGATTGGGCGAATTTGATAACAAAACTATTAGGGTCGGTATTGATTAAAGCTTCGATTTCCTTTTTGGTCATGCCCATTTGCTTGCCAAAAAGAGCTGCATTATTAGCCGCTACTGTAAGGATTTTTGAGAATCCAGAACCTGCGATTTCAGCAGAAAGGTTAGCTTCTTCAAAGACTGCTCCGAACGCTGCTAACTGTGGAAGTGTTGGTTTGATAGAATCAGGAATTGCCCCAACTCGTTTTAGAAAGTCGGTAATTCCTTGTGTACTGGCGGGACCATCAAGGTTTAATTGTTTGAGGGTTGAGCCAATTTTGGCGAGAGATTCAGAATAATTAAGGTCACGGGTATCTCTGAATTCGCCTTTCAATTTGGCAATCATGGTGATAGCTTCTTCAACGTTTCCGCCAAAATCTGGGCCTAATACCATTCCTACTTTGTCTGCTTCTATGACAAATGATTTAATATCATTTTCGGCAACGTTTAAGTCTCCAGCGACGACGACTAACTTTTTGAGTTCGTCAACCGATGATTCGGTTTTAATATCATTTAGTTCGCCTTTGATTTTGGTAGCTGCTTCACGTGTGGTATTGAGAGATACTTCAATATCGGTAATGTCTCTTGCTCGCTTTTTGATAGAATCAACGGCTGAAGAAAACGCACCGATGATTGCTTCGGAAGCCATGCCTGCCAAACCTACGAACATTCCTCCGAATGCTCCTGCAACGGCTGAGGGTAATTGTTGTTTGATTTGCCCAAAAAATGAGGTTGTACCAGAAATTTGACCGTCTTTTTTGGCAATCATTTGAGCAATATTCTGCGAATCAGCAATGCGTTTTTTGTTGGCTTCGCTCTCAAAATCGGAGGTGTCTCGGATTTCTTTTTGTAATAGTTGATAGTATTCTTTCAGGTGCGTTAGTGAAATAGCTTCTACACCTTGTGTTTTGACTGTTTGTAGTAATTCTTGATTGTAAGAATGTTGGGCAGAGCTCAGTTCTTTGATACGAGTTTTGACAATATTAAGGTTTGTATTTGCCTTATTATATTGGTCTGTACCTTCATTATAGCGGTTTTTTTCGGAGTTTAATTCTCGTTGAAGTTGTTTTAACTCTTTGAGTGTTAAGCCTACTAAACCTAATGATTCACGTTCTTTGTCAAGAGCTGCTTTTGCTTCTAACGCTTCTTTGGCGAATGTTGATTTTTCATCACCTTTTGCCTCTTTATTTTTTTGGATAAGGAGGTCGTATTTTTCTTGAAGTGTAGTAAGGTTACGTACACCTTCGGCAGTGTCTATATCAACACGGAGTTGTAAGCGTTCGGTTTTAATTGCCATTTTGGGTAATTAATTCTGTTGTGAATTCTTCGATAAGAGAAATTAAAATGCCTTCTTGCAAGCGTGCAAGGCGAGAGTATAGCGGTTTGTTGAGGACTTTCTTTTTCTTGCGAAAGATGGTATTGATGGTAGTTCGACCTAATTTTTTGCCTTTGTGGTAGCCTTTTCCTGCTCCCATATCGACGAAACGAAGGGCATCACGGAAGTAGAATTCAAGGGAAACATTGCCTTGGAGTTGTTCAATGATACGGATACGGATGTTGGGAGTAGTATTGTCAGAAAACTTGACACGGTTACGTTTGAGTGCAGCACCCACAATTCTTTCGGTTGAGGTAATCCAATCGTTAAGAAATTCAATGATATTTGATTTTTCGTAGCTTCTCATGCTACGAATTTGTGAGGATAGGAGGGCAGAATAAAGGACAAATTTGTACCTTTGGGTATGGAAAGGTTAACGAAGGAATTTTTGATAGAACAAGGTTTTGTTAAAGATGAAAGGGCTATTGTAAGATGGACTTATAAAGGAATTGGAGGGAATTTTAGTGTTGGTGTTGATGGTATTGGAAGATTCTATTTTTTTGATTTCAATCCTGCCATTGAGTATCAATGTGATTTATTGTTTATGCAGAAACTGATTGACCATCAGCAAGAAGCTAAAATAGAGAAAGAAAAAATTATGGATGAACCAACTTTACTTGAGTGTATCCATAGAATTAGCGAAAAATATAATTTGTTTTATGAAACAGCTCTAAAGCTTGGTAGTGCTGATGAGAAAAAATCGCTCGAATACAGTTTTAAAGCTCTTGCTTTAAAAGAAATGCAAAATGATTTGATGAGATATTTATGAAATTAGACTGACGATGACAAGTAATTATAATGAAATACATCTATCTGTAAGTCCAGATAAGTGTAGCTTTAAAGAAGGGGATATATTTCAAGCTCCTGAGATTTGTAGCATGAGAATTTTGAAATTTAATGGTTTGGAGGTGAAAAGGGTTTCGCCTAACGTACAAATAGGTATTTGTTTTGGAACGAAATTAGAATTTGATTACAATGATTGGGAATCGGCAATACCTGTACTTCCAAAACGAAAAAAGCTACTCAGTCAGAGTAGCTTCATTTATTTTATTTGAACCATCAGGGTACGAATAGTTCAAAATTATCAAGGTTATCACCTTTAAAAAGTTTAGGATTACTTGTTACCACTACAACTTTACAACCCTCTTCTTTTAATTTGGTAATCTCTGTAAGCATTTGTTTGTGTAATCCGCAGGCTCTGCCCCTGAGTCGTATTTCTGTCAGATTGCTTAGTTCATTGCATTTTGCCATATCATTATAGTTTTACTACTGCTCCTTGGTTATATCTGGTTTCTTCATTCCCTGTAAAACCTTGGTATTTGTATTCACAATCAAATTTAATTGCTTCGTCAAAATCTAAATCAGCTACGTAAACCCAGTCAGAACCTGGTTCATTTCTGTTTAAAATACCCATATAATTACGAATATCTTCTCTATTACGGATATACTTAGCTACTCGTTCGGTGCTATTTAGTTTTGCAAATATTCTAATCATGTTTATTTATTTGTGGTAATGGATAAATGCTATATTCAACTAAAGCTTTTGTTTTATCAAATGAATGACCAAGGTTACTTTTCTCAATCATAACGTCGATGACGTGTTGAGATGGATTTGGTAATTCACCAATATCATTAAGTATTTCAGCGGCTTGAATTTCAGTTAGTTGGCATTTTGTCGAAATGTCAAAAAGTATTTTTTTGAGTTCTGGAGTTATTATTTGTGTCATCTTTTTTTATTTGAAAGTTACAAAAAAACCTCTCGAATATCAAGAGGCTTTTAAACAAGTCGGATTTTAAAGTTATTTGATTTTGTCCTTAATGACTGCCCACAGGTCAACGCCCGTGATGGTATGAGCATTCTCTAATAGCGATTTTAGTTCTACAATAATAGCAGCTAAGGTTACGGCGTAGGCAACATCAAAATTGAGTGTTGAAAACATAAGGATTTTGATGTATTGTAATAAAACAATACAAATAGCATAGGTGGCGACCTTGAGAAAGGTGCTTCGGAATCCTCTCGATGTGATGGCTTCATTACGTTTTTTAGCCGCCCAAATGCCTGTAATAAAATCTGCAATAATAAGGAAGGTTAGCAAAATGATAAAATCGGCAATGGGTGCAATGAAATTAAAGAGAGCTGCTAAAATAATGTAAAGAGCTGCCTTCCAAGTGGGTGCATAAAAGATTTGCTTGAGTAATGATATTTGAAGGATATTTTCCATTTTAATTCTGTTTTTTGTGCATGATTATGATGTGAAATACCGCAAAAGCGAATAGCCCAGAAAGGACAAAGAAGCCTCTTTCAAAAAGTGGAGTTGTTCCCCAAGTATTGATTTCCTGCGGTGCTTTGAGGGTTACGTATTCGGTTTTAGTAGCGGAGTCACAATCGGCTTTTACCTTTACGATTTTATCCCGGTATTCAATTTTGATACTGGCTCTGCCTTGTTTAATTTCCTTATAAAAAGGAATGGTATCGGCAACAAAATGATATTTTACAGAATCTTTTTGGATAGTCGCCGTCACTTGTTTTGTTACTACTACGGTATCAAATTTGGTTTTGGCATAGCGTGCTTTTGCCTTATTATAGGTCATACAGCTATTTAATAGCCACGTGAGCATAAGAGCAATAAGGATTATGATAATCCTTATGCGAGAGATGTAATGGTTATCCATATTTTTTCGTCTTGAGGGACTTTTGTCAATTTATCGAATAGTTTATCGAAGGCTGGTTTCGATTTCAAAACACAGTCTTGAGCGGGTAATTCTCCTGGTAATATGCACCCTTCAGTATCCTTGGGATAATTGCCTACGTGCATACGGATTCCTTCGTAAGCAGGGACGTTTAGAATTTCGGGTAAAAGCCTTTTGAAACGAGTTGAGAAGGTTATTTTGACTTGGTAACGACCTTCTGGAATGGCAGTTTTTCCAAATACTTTTCGCTTCTTGATTTCCTGCAGTGGCATATCTTGCGTAAGTCCACGGTCGGTGTCTTCGATGGTAAAACATTGGTGTTTGTCATCGACAAAAAGTTGAGACATGGTAGATAACTCTGTCTTTTTGGTTCGGATTAAGGTTAATTCCATAGTGTTGCGTCGTTATAGTCTGCTTCTTTGAAAGGCTCTTTGATGCTGATAGCTGTATCAATACCGATGATGTCTTCGTTCATAATATCAGCGTATTTTTCCATTTCAAATTTTGGTTCAATGTCCCGTAATGGGAAAATTTTAGTTGGGTCTTTTCGCTCTCTGGAGGCACGATATTCACGCAAAATCTTCATAAAAATGTGTTTTGCGTAGATTTCTGCTTGAAGGAAAATTGCTTTTCTTTCGGCAGCGTTTAAGCCTGTGGCACTTTTGCAAACGGTGTATCTGAAGTGACGATATTCGTTGAGTGCATTGGCTTCGTTTGCTTTTACTTTAGGCGTTGTTTCCTCCAGTAGTAAGCACCAATCCGAAAAATCAAGCTTATTTGTTACCTCTTCGGCGATGGTATCGGCATCCATTTCAGCAAATCGGTGCTTAGTTGGCGTGTGAGAAATCGGTTTGAAATTGGTGGCGATGTTCTCGAAATATGCGGTAATTACGTCCTGTGTCATTTTTGCTTGTGAGCTTCATTAGCTTCCTTTAGTAATCTTACTTCTTCGGCTCTATCGTTAAGGTGAGAAAGGGCATCTAAGGCATATTGATAATCGGTAGATTCGTCCTGATTGATATTACCTGATAATATTCTTACTGCTTTTTCAAAACTCATTTTGATTTTTATAGGTTGAATTTTCTTGATTACCGTACCTTCATTATCAATCTCGGTACTGTTGTACAAATCATTGTAGATTTTTGTAAGCTTAGTACGACTCTCAAGATAGAAATAGTAGATAGTCAAGCGTTTTTCAAGCGGTAATTTGCCTATGATTTTGGCTCTTTTAGCCGCTTTTTGAGGTGTTTGGCTTGCTTTTTTACTCCAAAAAGGGAGGTATAACCACGCTAAAAGGGTGTTTAAATTGTCTTCGGACTGGTCATTTGTGTACCTTGCAAAGAATTCTTCTGCCTTTCGGAACTGTCTGAAACTTACATTACTGAGCAACATTTGTGGGCCAACTAACCATTTGATTTTTGGTATTGGGTTCTCCAGAGCAAAGGTTTCTATTTGGTGAAAATTGGCAGAAAGTAAAGTCAGCTCGTAAAAATCTTCTTCGTGGATGGTGATGACAGTCCACTCAAAAAGCCCAAAGGTTAGCTTGTCTAAAAACGGAATTAGGTATTCATTTTTGAAAAAAAACCATTTGAGCCATGCCCTTTCTTGCACCTGCAATAAGTTCAAAATCATTAAAACGTTGAACTGCGGAATAGTCAGTTTGGCGTTAATGAGTTGAACATACCGAATTAATTGTTTTGAGTTTAATTCGCTTAATTGGGTTGGTACTTTGATTAATCTATGTCCGAATTGTATAGTTTGCATGGTCAAAACTTGTAAGAATACCAGGATAGTTAAAGGACACTAAAATAGGACGAAACCAGCATCGGGGTCGTTCATGTATTTGTATCCTTCTTCGGGTTCTGTGGGTACAATTCCTAAAGCAGTGAGGTTGTCGCTAATGGTTTTCTGCATTAGGTCGCCGTAACTGTTGGCGGTGTCTATGTATTCTTTTTGAGCGGTTTTAAGGCGTTCTAACTCAGCGGTTCGGTTTCCTGTTGTTTTGGATAGTGAGGTATCGTCAAAAACAGTAAAGGTATTGTAAGCATCTTTGATAACTGAGCCTTTAATAAGAGCATCGGCAATAGCATGATTAGCGATAATCGCTTGAATATATTCTACAACTTTTTTCTCGATTGGAATAAGCGTTTTATTTCCCGCTTTAGTTTTTAGGCTTTCGAGTAGAGAGCTGTCAATTAATTTACTAATTATCAAATCTTCAACTTTCCGAATGTGCGGTTTAAGGCGGTAATAAGTACGTCTTGAGGAATTAATATCTACCCATGTATTGAAAATATCGGTACTGTAAACAAATGAAATATTGAAAATATTGAAGCTTGATGAGTTACTCCATTGGGTGAAAACTGTGGGATTTTCCTCAAGTAGCTTACGCATATCTTCAACCGAATCATATCCTTCACGCTCGTAATCTTCACGTGATTTTTCCTTATCCTCTTTCGTTGCTTTTGAATCTTTTGCGGACTTGTCTTTTATAGCTCCTTTTTCGTGCTGGAGAACAAATCGCATATAGTCGTGAGCGATGGCAAAGCAACAAGCCGCACGTTTGACGGATTCGATGAGTAGGATATGAATATTTGAGCTACTTGCCTCTGAAACAATAAACTGCTCCTGAGACAAATAGGGTAATACTCGGCGATTGAAAACGACTTTAATGGTGTCTGCTAAATCGTCAGGTTTTAGGCTATTGGTTACGCCTGTGTACCTTTTAAGTTCATCTTCAGTTATTGTTATCATTGTTTTTAGCGGGTTTGTTGTCTGTTTGAGCAGGTTTGTTTTGGTCTTGGAATCCGTTGTTTCGTTTGTCCATTGCTATTTGATTCATGTCGGCAAGGAACGGTAATTTTACTCTGAATTTTAGCCTTTTGTCCCAATTATTGAAGCGTTTGGCAAAGTAGAATGGAGCTAAAAAAATGTTGGCATGGCGTTGATTTGTTGCCATATCACCGTTAAAATTCGCCTTATTTCCTGAGCCACTCGTACCTGAAGAATTGGAATTTGTCATTCCTAATGGGTCTTCACCAACTGCCCACATGGTATGGGTGTCGGCTTCCTGCATATTTTTGAGGTTTTCACCTGCAAAAGATTTGAAATCGACGGGTTTTAGCTCAAAACCGTTAACCTGCTCATTGGCTTGTGTGTCCCAATAGGATAGATTGACAAAGAATTTTCCTGCGTTTTCAGGTCCTTGGATAGACTGAGCGATGTGGGTTAAGCGTTCTTGCATCATATCAAGCCGTCCTTTTGTACTTGCTTGTTCCCATCGCTCACCATAAACGTGCTTGAGATAGCCCATTTTTAGGACTACTTCGCAAGGAACGGTAATGGAGCGTTCCATTACTTTTTCGTACCAAAGTGGTATTTGCATTGAATGTTTATGCCAGCCTTGTAGCACTGTTGGATACCAAACAGGAACTTGATAATAGGTGTTAGTACCTGGAATATTACATTGGTAGATGTAGAAATAGTCTTTGGTATTATCACGGATATAGTTGAAATCGTGGAATAATTCGTCGATTACGGGCAATTTGATGGCGGTGGAAATACCAGATTGCCAATGCCAATTTTTTGACCAATAGGCGTTTTCGATGATGCCGTTTGTCTTGTTTTGCACTTCCCAACGAACTTCTGGAGCTTTGGTATGCTTGAAGTATAAAACCTTTGTTTTGGGTTCATTGAAGGCAATTTGAGGAAAAATAGCCTTGTATTTTACGTAGTCAAGAAAAGCGGAATTTTGGTAGTTGATGATATGAGGGTCTTCCATGAATGTCTCTATTTCTTCCACGTATTTGGTTTCAAAAATTCCTTGGTCATTCAAGAAGCCATATTCTACACCACCCGCTAAAAGTTTGTCGGTACGGCGTTCGATTGCTCCAGATAGAGCTACGTTTTCGGCAATTCTATCGTCATAGTGACGTGGTGCAAGGTTGTCGTCTCCCCAATTGGCATAGGGTAAATTTTGGGTGTGGAGTTGTTCAACGGGTTGTTTTTGTGTAGAAATTGCAGGTTTTCCCAACTGCATATCAAAGGTAGATAAGCCTTGCACTGTACCATAAAGGTTACCTTGCATGACTACTAATTTCATGTCTTCAGCTTGATTATTCATAATGTGCAGCGACTACTTTTTTGTTTTGAAAACGAACGATAAGATTTGTGTGAACGGTGAATTTGGATTGACTATCGACCTGAACGATGTTGAAAGTTTGGTTTCGGTGGTGGTTTGGGTCACGGATTAGCTCTCTGACAATTGGTTGATAGTTTTTTGAACGTGGGCGACCGTTCTGATTTTTCATCAGTAGGCAATTGTCCAGATTGATAATTTCACCGCCTGTTTTTTTCTTACGATTAGCGGTAACGAAAGATATATTGAAAAAAATAGGACTCTCGCTATCCTTATAGCGAAGCAATTCTTTACGAACGTCGGAGATTGAGATTATTGATTCCATACCTCAAAATTGTGATTGAAGTAGGAGCAGAGAAAGGACAAGATTAGCCATTACCGTCAGTTTTAATTTTTCTTCTATCGGAAATGTGGAATGAAGCTAAGAGCAAATGGAGAATTTTTGATAGAAGGAAAATTAAATCCTCCATCGTTGGGGCGACGGCGAACCTACTAACGGGGTTAGCAAGTTTTGAGCCGTGAAAGGTTGGTTTTTAAACTTCGAAATCAAAAGGCATTAAATATTTAACTAAATCTAAGGTGGTTATAAATTGAAAATATGCTCCGCCTTTTTGGAAACAACCCTGATAAAGTGGAATATATTTTCCTTGTAAACTAAAATGGTCT
Source organism: Arcicella sp. LKC2W (assembly GCF_034931005.1). NCBI lineage: Bacteria > Pseudomonadati > Bacteroidota > Cytophagia > Cytophagales > Flectobacillaceae > Arcicella > Arcicella sp. LKC2W. The sequence goes on along the minus strand of NZ_JAYGIN010000005.1, from coordinate 315,502 downwards.
ATCGGTTCAGAATTGGCGAAAATAAAACCATCTAAGTAAATAGGGGGTAAAGATTCTAATAATTCATAATATCGCTGTTCGCTAATTTCTTCAATTGTGTTCTCAATTTTATAAAGGTGTTTTTGATGGCGTGTTTTGTGGAAAAAATCGGCATCACGTTGAGAATTAAATATATTAATAGTTCTATCATTTTTAGTTACGAGAATCATATTTTTAGGATTTTATAAGCGTTTCACAAAAATTTAAAGCCTTGTTGTTAATGTCGGCAACTGAACCAAAAGCATTACCAAAAACTGGGTTTTTCTGTGTTCGGGTGTGGGTTGTGTAATGAGTTATTCCGTTGAATAAGCCAAACAAATTATTACCAAGTGCATTTGTTTCTATTTCAATACTCTTGTGAATATCTGTAATAATATTGTTTTTTCTGCTTGATATTGTTTCGGGTTCTGCCAATTCTAAGGGCGTTAAATCAACGATACTATTAACCAATTTTTCTTTGTGTTCGTCCACAATTTCAAAATCCACATATTCACCGAAACGGTCGTAAAATCTTTGTCTTTGTTTTGTGAAATCATCGAAAGAATTTGCAAGGGAATCAATTTTTATATTGTGATTTTTAGTGTGATAAACCTGTAAACTTCTAAATTGCTTTGTGAATCGGTTGGCACATCTTACCATAACGTTTGAATTTCCGATAAAAAAGCCTGTTGAACCATCATGACTATTACCCACCATTAGATAATCTTTGAACTCGTGACCGCCTACACTCACGGGGTTGGTACATTTCAAGAATGCTATTACTTTTTTACCTCCTTGTACTTCGTCGAATAATTCAATCGGGAAACCTGTAATATTAGATAGCTTATCGACTGTTTCTAAAAATCTATCGTTAGGCGTATGCGTGTAGGTAGCTTTTGCAATATGTAATAATTCGTCAGTATCGGAGCGAAACAGGGCTTTATATCCTGCTACTGGTTGATAATTTGAGTAAAGGGGGCGTTCTACGACTTCCCAATTTAGTTTACTTTCCATTTCTGTATGTTTCTTTAGATAATGTATATTCAAGTTGTTTTAGCAGGTTAATTTTTTCGCTTTCTACATCAATCAAGGCTTGTATTTTCTCAATTGTTTTTAATTTCTGTTCATCATATTGCTTTGCAAAAGCTTCAAAAATGATGGTTTGAGCGTCTTTTAAACGAATAAAAGGTATTGCCGTACCATGTATAAATGGTTCGTAAACTCTCATTTTGAAAAGGCAATAACAAATCTGATACGCAAGGGGCGTATTAGTTTGAACTGCAAAACAATTTGGAATAGGATTTTTGAGCGGTCGCCCTGAGTAATTACCTTTTGATTGAATGTAAAAATTTGCTTTTATACCTGCTCGGTATGTGCAAATTTTCATACATCAATTAACTGTGATAACTAACATTTTATTAAAAATTTCAACGCTTACCGTATTTGTAGAGGAAAAACCCGCTTGTTTGAGCCATTCGCCTTGTAATAGAAGTTTTGGGGAAATTACAGGAATATCAAGGTTAGATTTATTATAACGATATTTTTTAGAAATTTTGATTTTTCGGGAATTTGACATAATTTTGGACCTGTTGAAGTTGTAAGACTTTTGACTTTTTTTGAGCCGTGCGAGTGTTAGAGCCTCGCACGGCTTTTTGTGTTTTAGGCAATAGTGAAATTTTGTATTTCTTCCTCTAAAAATTTCACGTGTTCACGTCCTCTTTCTTCTTGTAAGTTCAAAAATTCAAGATTTGATTGAAGGTGTAAAAATTCAATCTTACGCCCACTTGGTAAAATTCCTGTTAAAATAAGTCCAGCCCCTTCTTTTGCTTCTCGGTTAAACTCGGAAACCTCTTTCATTCGTGTTGATGCTTTTTCAAAGTATTCTTGTTTTAGAATACCCTCTTGAAGTCGCTCAAATACGTGTGAAATTGTTGGTTTAGGCTTAATTTCCTCAGCCTGTACAGTAATGATTTTTGATTCGTTAGCTTTTGGAGTTGTAGCTAATTGGGTAGGCATAGAAATAGCCTTACCGTTTTGTGCGGTTGTTGTGTTGTTTGACATGATTTTTGATTTTTTTGATTAAAAATTGATAGGAAAAACCCTGTTAGAGCAGGTTTTTACCGTTTTTCCATATACAAATATAGCTCTTTTTATTGGATTTTCAACCTTTTTTACAAAAAAAAATTAGTTAAAATGCACATTTTCAAGTAATTAACACATTTTTTGAAATTTCTGTTAAATGTGTCCGAAGGTTTATGACGTTGCACGCCCTATCCCTTGCCTGCGTTCGCCAATAAAAAACCCTTGATATGTGATTATATCAAGGGTTTGGGGTTGTTCTTGTTGGAGATTTGGGGGGTTATTTGCCTTTCATTAGGTCGAATACATCACTTTCACTTGATTCAAATTTCATCGTATCAAATTGTATAAATTGGTCGAATGATTCGGGTATGTGTGTGGCTTCATGGTAGGGTGTTATTCCGTCCGTTTCTGACTTCTTATTCTTCTTTAAGCCTTCTGACTCACTTTGTACCATTTGCGTCTGTTTGGCTGAATCATAGTACACGGCACACGTAACACGGTTAAAGGTATATTTCATGGGAAGCTCCCCTCTGAAAGCCTTTTTCGATTGATACATAGTTTTTTCATGGGTATAAGCCTGTCCTATATACTCTTCAGTTACCTTGAAGCCCTTTCCCTGCAAGGTTTGTACGCACTCTTGAGCAATGTATGGTCGCCTCCATTTTTTCCCCGCAATGAACGTGTGGTTATATATGAAGCGTATCTTCTTGGTAGGGTGTGGCTGTAAGTAGTCTGCTAACCTAATCATTAAATCCTTGTGGTCATGTGGTGCTATGTTGAATAGTACGAATACTAACCTACTTTCTGTACCTATTATTTGGCGAACGCTTACACAGTTCCCTGCAAAATTGGTATCTATGGCAATATCAAAGCCTAAGTTCTTCTTGATGTCAGTGAACCACTCATACTTGAATTGATGCAGCTCCTTGCTATTACGGAAATACAAATCATTGTTGGCATAGTATCCATGTACGTCCTCATCTAAGTCCACGTACATATTGTCTGTTACTTCCATACCGTCCTTATTCATTACCGATATTTTGAAGTTACGAGGTGTTAATGTACGTTTCATACCCTTTATGGTATCGACCCCAATTATATCAATGTTATCCATAGTAGATGCCTCTGATACGTACACTAAGTCCTTTCTAAGCGTATTGAGAGCCTTATCAAATGTTTCTATTGTCGTATCAATCTCCTTTTCACGTTTCTTAGAAATCTTCTTTGTAAGCTTTTCTAACATCATCTTGCTTCTTTTTAGCTCAATTTGTAGTACCAATTCAGCACGTGCAGGATTCATTTGTTTTCGATACTCTAAAATCCATTTTCCTTTTGCATCACGTGGCTTATCTGTTACGAAAAGTTTTGAGCAATAATACGATTTACCTCGCCATTTCGGATTTGTACCCGAAACAGAAGGTAAAATGTCAGTCTGGAGACGTTCTCCGTCAATCATACGGCATTCATCGACGGCAATACCGTCGTTTGCATCACCCGCCGATGGGGCGTTTTTATCCATTGAGGCAAGTTTGATAACGCTCCCCCAAATCGTAAAATACGCATCTTCTTTCTCGGCTGGGCGATAAGGAGTTGGTACACCCAACTCAGCAGGTGGATACTCATTTTTCCAGTAATGTATGCCTTTTATCCAGCCCATGCCTTCCCAGGCATTTTCAATCTCAGGAAGGATTTTTTTCTTGAGGTGGGTGTAACTCGTTGATAAGAAAACGAGGTTACAACGTGGCATCTGTTCAGACCGTTTTTTAAGCCATTCGGCGATACGTACAGACTTACCTGTACGTCGCCCCCACAAATCGACCTCAATATTTGCATCGATGGCGATAGCTCTTAATTGGGGCTTATTTCGGTGTAGATGCTTGATATTATCTTCGCTAAACTTCGTCATAGTCTATATCTTGAATATTGATGTTCTTGTTATCACCTTCAATCACGTTGAGTTTTTGGATTTCACGTAATAAATCCTCTTCGCTCATCTCAGGCTCAACTACAAGGTCTGGGCGGAACTGTACCACCGTTGGTTGTGGTTTGAAGTCATCGTAATTGATAGCGTTGACATTGGGTAGTAATTTCTCAGCGAACGATAACAAGTTCTTATCATTTTGATTGAGAGCTAATACCCCTGTTTTGGGGTCAACTAAGCATAGAGCCTCAATCTTTTCTCTTGTCTCAAGTAGTTTTCCATAAATTGATGTTCGCAAGAAATTAGCCTCTTGGAAAGGCTCAACGACTTGATAATACTCTGGAGCTCGTCTGAGGTAGTTTCGTGCGGTGTTGGGGTGTACGTTGAACTTTGTTGCAAAATCAGTTATACATTTGCTGGCGTATCCCCTGTCTTTAATCATTTGTGCAGCATACATGAGCATTTGATGCGACTGCAACTCTTTCTCGCTAAGATTGACTTCTTTTTTCTGTATTACGGCTAATAATATATCATCGAAGTCATCGTATGTAGTTAGGTCTTTCATGTTCTAAGTGCATTTTCAAATTTGATGGCATTTTTCCAATTCTCAACTATTTTTTGAGCTTCACCCGAACCGCTTTTTGCTTGTTGGATTACTACTTTTCTTACCTCTGCATCAGAGAGCAATTGCCCTTTTCTAATAGCTCCCTGAATTGAATCAGGATTGGTGTAGAGAATTGTTTCAATGTCTGTTTGAGTAAAAAATAATTTGCCTAATTCTTCGGCTTCAATTAGTATCTGTGTCATTTGCGTGAATAATAAATCTTCTACTGAGTTCGGCAGCGTCTTTGTTACTAAATATTACGCCTGCCTCAATTCGTCTATTTTTTGTTAGGTTAGCACTGCAAAAGATGCTCACGGATGTTTGCTCATTTTGCAGTATTGTTACTTTTGCATGGCATTTTGATAAGATTACCTCATCAAAAAACTGTTCAGCGAAGGCGAATGCCCCGCCTCTTGTCTTAATTTTGTGTTCAAATAATCCTGTCAGCTTCTTTATTTTTCCTTCCATTTTCAGGTTATGAATTACCCGTAATGGTTCTTCTGTCATTGCCCATGTGCATAGTGTTACGTCGCAAGGTCCAATGAGTTCAGCGACGTGCTTAATGAGCTGGTGCATCGACCATTTTCCTTTTGTGAAAAACAGTATCAGTTCTCCGTCTTTAAGCGTTGGAATTGCTTTTTTGAGTTCATCATCTATTGCAAATTTGAAAGATGTTGGCTCGAAAACAGAGGTCAAAAAGCTAACCGCTAAGTCTTGCTCAGGCGGTAACTGTTGGGAAGGTAAGGCGTTCGTGAAAAAAAGCATTAGCGTTAATAAGTCGTGTTTTTAGGCGTTGAGATTCTTCTATTCTTTTTAGTACGTTTTCCTTTTTCTTATCATCATCGTAGAATTTTCGGACGTACTTATAGTTAGCATCATAGAGCTGGTTTGCTTCTACAATTGTTAAGCTATTGATGTCAATTACTTTGGGTTCATCAGGTAGGCGTAAGTATTGGTCATAGAAGTTAGTCAAATCCCATAGCGGTTTGATTTCGTCAAAAATGTCTAAGATGCGTAGAGCATACTCAGTACGTAGTTTTCGAGGAGTTTGCTCTATGAGCAGGGCATGAAGTCGCATGAATTCATAGTATAGATTTCTACGCATTTTGACGGCTTCCTTAATCTTGAATGGTGCATTGGGAAGCAATGAAGCTCTTATGCCGTGATTCTCCACATTTGCCACAAATAGAGCTGCTTCATGAATAATTGTTTGATTGCTGGCGATTGGGTTTTCAGACTTGCCAATTTCAAGTAATAATTCATTCATTGCCTCTATGAGCTGCTCTTCTCGGTAGGATGTATGCCCCTGTTCAAACATGGTCATAAGCATATAGTCACTCCCCAAACGGTTATAAATTTCTACTCCAGTCTGAAAATCTCTGTTGCCTGCTAACCATAGTGAAATCAATTGAAAGTCATCATTCATACAAAAAATAAAGGGCGGGCAAATTGCCAGCCCTTTGATAATAGGTGTTATTGGAATTTGATTTGGGTGTATCCTTTATCAATTAACATTTGAGCTGTCTCATCGTCGAGAGCATCATGGTGGTATCGAACACCGCCGAACCAAAAATCACCTCTTTCGCAAAGGATTTGTAATTCCTTATTAGGTGTAGTTTGGACAATATCAACATCTTTCGATTTGTCCTTAATGGTATCAAGTGATTTTATCTCTGGAGTTTGGACAAGAGAAGTATCCTTCAATTCGTTATTATTAGTTGGAGTTGGCATTTTAATGATTTTTTAAGTTCTGAAATTATTAAAATTAGACTACTGGAGTCAATGGTACAGCTCCTCTATAATCAGACGTTGGAAATGGCATTGCTTCAAATTTGAAGTCAATTTTCTTACTTATATCACTTGATTTTTTGTTCGTTCCTTTGTTTTCTACAAGTCTGGCAGGAAAGCCCGGGCGACCCATAATTTGCATAGGACCTTCTGAAGGAACTAAAACTAAGATACAAGTTGAAATAGAATGTAATACGCCTTTATTGTGAGTTGTGTTCTGAATACTACCTCCATAAGTGGTTTTACAATTTTTTGACTCAGGTTTTGGATACTCGTGGTCAACTTCGCCCGTATCATCAATAACTCTAATCTTCGTCATTTTTTTGCCTGCCTTTAGCGTAATGTCTCCTACTAAGGTGAATGCTTTTTCGGCATCGCTTAAAGTACCATAGCCCTCAACTAAGGCTTTTTCGGCATCGGTTAAAGTTTTGTCATCCGCAAATTTTGGGAATTTGAGAATGTCAGTGGGCTTAATGATATAAGCCTCGTTGTAGAATCCTGAGATGGTATGTTGACCTTCACAGAATTCTACGTCTTCGTATGATTTATCTACACAATTCATTGTATTTTGTTATTTAAGATGGATTAAGGTTTGAATTACTTCGCTTCAGTAAAAGCTTTCGGGTGCATTTCATAAAGCATTGCAATAACCTCTTTTGCAGTCATGTTTAGCTCATTTTTGGCAACGTCATCATTAACCATAGCTTCATACGAAATAGATTGATTTTCACCATCTTCGTTTTTGATAACCATTCTTGAGCAAAATTGAAGTTCTAAAGTTTTGCCTTCAACTACGATTTTTGGAAACCCATTTATTCCCACTTTGGTAGCAACCTTCTCCTCTAACTTCTTGATTTGTTTTGCAGCGTTATTAGCTGTTTCTCTTGCTCCTTCCAATTTGGCAGCTCTAATAGCAGCTTCAAATTCAGCTTGAGTTTTGGGCAAATTATTGGATTCTGTTGAGTCTGACTCTTTTGGAGCTGGAGCTGAAATTTCAGTATTGTCAGCATCAGTTTTCACCTGAGTTTCTTCATTTTGTTTTGCGTCAATTGGAGTCTTTTGCTCCTCCTGAGTAATGGATTGTTGTGCCATTGTTTTGTATTAGGAAAAAAGATTGGAGCTATGCCCCAATCTTATTGATGAATGGAAAATTAAAGTGCTGGTAAGCCTGTGTAGTTACCGTTGTGCATAGAACGTGAGGGGTCTAATAAGCCATAGCCTAAGCCATAGTCAGAGGTAGCTTGTACTTTTTTCAAGTCCTTCAAGCCCACTTTCCAGTTACCAACGTTTCCGAAATTTGAGATTAATTTAATGGCGTTGACTTTCGTAGTGAACCAAACTAAGTTTGTTCCGTTTTGGTCAATTGAGCCATTCACTCGTCCATTTCTTAGGTGTAGTTTGTTGTCCACGCCTGTTTTAGCGTAGTAAGAATTGTACTTAATATCCTTGCCGATTAAGTATTGTTCCTCGAATGTGCGTGAAACCATGAAACAATCAATATTGTCCTTCATTTCATCGTCCAACATATCGTACATATCCTCAATGAATTCGACGTGTTCAACTGGTGTAGTTGGCATCGTCATAAAGCCCGGAATAACCGAAGGTTTTTTGATTGAAGTTGATGGATTTGAAGTAAGTTTACGCAAATACGTTCCGAAACCATCCATTAATCCACCCACTGGAGATGACATTAACTTTCCTTGAGCATCGTACTGCTTAGGTGCTTCTTTTCCTTTGAAGGCTTCTTTTTTGTGCAAATTGTAGAGAGATGCAGTCAAATAAGCTTCTAAGAAAATAGCTAAGATGGGCGATTGACTTCTGTCCAAATTGTCTTTTTTCAACAAGAATTGCAAAGCAGTCTTACGAATTTTATCGGGTGTTTGGGCTGTATCCAACATGATTTCATAGATTTTGATTTCATTTGGAGTGAAGTCCATACCCCCTAATTCTAAGAATTCTTCAGAGAATTGTTGGAAACGGGCATCTTTCAAGTCAACGATTACAGAATCTTTCTGCGTTTCGTCGATGGTGATAGTGGTAAAGCCTTCGTCAAATTTGCTTTGGGCATATAGAGGAAAAATAATATCCTCTCTTTTGATGATTCCTGAACGGTATTTATCACCGAACGTATCAATCATCTTCTGTGGGTCTAAATCAACTGCGATTTGTGACATAGGGGTAATTAGTTTTTTTAAAGGTGTTATTCGTTAAAAGATGTTGGGTTAGGCTTAGTAACCTAAATAATTTACACTTGAACGGCTGGCTTTGACATCGTTATGAAACTGCTTATCCATATCGTCCATCTCTAAGTGTTTTTGAGAATTCTCGATTGGATTTTGTGCATCACCCGTAGCATCAGCAGGCTGTTTTGGCGGTGTGCCTGTTGTTTTTTCTAAGCGACTATTCAAATCAGCGATTGTTTGAGCATCAGTAGCACGAGCTTGTTTTTCTGTTTCTAATGCAGATTCAAGCGAGATTACTTTGTCAACAAATCCTTGTTTTTCAAGCCCGTAAGTAGATTTGAAGTTTTCTAACTCCGAAATGTCCTTAATTGCTTGCTCATCCATTTCGGGTGTGGATGTCCCTGCCGATTTGCTGAGCGTCCAGCCTAATAAGCTAATGTTCTTCATTGTATTGTTTGGTTTTGAATTTGAAACTGGTGGAGTTTTAGTAGGTGTAGAGCTACTATTTGCGGGTAGGTTATCGTTAGCGATTCCGTCAATTATTTGCTTAATGCTAAGGATTCCGTCAGCCATGCCGTTTTTGATGGCGATTTCTGCGGTTACTGTTGCTCCCTTAATCATCTCACGATTAATACTTGGGCGATTTGTCGTAACATCATCAACAAAGTGTTGTCCAATCGGGTTAATTAGGTGGTCTTTGAGTAGTTGAGGTTTGCCGTTGAGGGCTTCGGAGAATTCACGGTTTTTGTCTGGAGTCATGTCAGAAGTAACCGTAATTTCTTGATATCCGATTCTCTTATCAATAGCTGAACTGTTGACACCTTCCCACTTCGTACCCATGCAGCCAAATACGCTTGAGCGTGAATTGGCATAGATAGCATCAGCAAAAACGGCAATATGATAGCCTGCTGAACAAGCCATATCGACTGAAGCATAGGTTTTTTTGCCTTTTGATTTGTAGAACTTGATAGCGTCGATTACTGAGGCGACCGAATTACTGTAACCACCGCCTGTCTCAAACTCAAGGATTAGGGCAACATTTTTTGAGTCGTTTGCCAATCTAATGATTGTATCACTCACCCAGTCCATTCCCCAAACCGCTACATCATTGTTGCGATTGAAGATATTACCACGTTGAACAGGACCTCTAACAGGTACGATGTCGATGGAATTCAATACCTTATCAATACTGTCAGCCTTTTCACCTTCTGTATTAGTATCGCCTACCGTGATGATTTCAGAGTGAACGTCAACAGCCTTATTGGAAAGTTGAATCTTTCCGTGTAAGATGTCCAGATAGTTTTCTGCAACCGCTGGGTTAATGTCTAAGATGCCTGTATTCATGCTCCAAAATTTCAATATGATTTTGGGCTATTAAAGGACAAAAAAAAGCCTGTCCGTTTCGGGACAGGCTTTTCAGAATTTCAAAAACTACACAATGGCTACGATAACAATTTGGTCGTCAACTGCAAGGTTGTAGTCAATTACCGACTTGTTCCAAAACAATTTTGCCCCGCCCAAATTGGCAGTTACGGCAGTAGCTCCGTTGTCTTTGCTGAAGTAAGCCGCTTTCGTTTTTGCTCCCCACAACACGAATTCACCGTTTACTTGCAATGAAGTAATGTGTTTTACGTTAGCAGGAACAACGTCGTCTGAGGCTGCATCACCATCATTTGCGGTTGCTTTTCCTAACAATACTACGGGTACAACACCTGAAACTTTGGCTTCTTCAAGGGCAAGTAAACGACCATCTTGCTCTGAATTTTTAGTTTCAATAGCATCAATTTTGTTTTCGCTTGTTTGGGTACGACCCGCTAAGGCATTAACAGAAGCTTGAGTAGCTTTTTCATCTAATGCAATTTCAGCATCAGAAACTCGCTTAGCTAAGTCATTAACCGCTGTTTGGTCTGCTTTAGCATCAATTAACGGCTTGATGTATTCAAGCAAGTATTGGTCAAACAGTGATTTTAAGGGTACTGTACGTTCAGTTCCGTCAGTTTCTGTAATGACAATATCAAACGAGTTTGGGGCAATCGCCGCCGACTGTACGTGTACATCTGGTCCTACAAGCGTCGATAAGTCTAAGGTCTTATTAACGGTATTTCCTGAAGCATCGGTAAAGGGAATCGTAGCTACCTTACCTGTTAGGCTTGGTTGTCCAATCTGAATACCCGCTACCTGTCCGTCAAGCGTAGTTAAATGATTTTTAAATAGGGTGTGAATAGCATCAAGACCCTGAATTTGTTTGAATTTGGTTAATCCGTTTAACATTACAATGTTAGATTAATTGTGAAACAATATATTCTATCGCCACATAGTCAGTGCTTTCTAATGCAAATAAATCATTGTCCCAAATAATCTTCGACTTGTTGTGTAGTAGGATATAACTACCTTCATAATAGCGTTCAGCATTAATGATAAGGGCGGTTATTCCTCTCACGTTCACCCCTGTGGGTATGTCAAATTCGTTTTGTCCATGCCTATTTACAAGCAAGCTATGTCTTAGTAGCTTGCTGCAAATTTCTTGTCCTGAATCGGTCATCAAAAGGACACTATCCCCGTCTATGCGGTAACTCAATGACGAGTTATTGGTCTGATTATTAACAGGAATTGTTACGGTTTCTTTGAGGACTTGCTGAGGACTCCAATTGGTGCCTTGCACCCGATAGAATATATAATAAGAGCCTTCAGCAAGTCCTTCAAAAATATGACTCCTTTGGGCGTAATTGGGTGCTACAAGCCTGTTTAGTGATATACCAAACTCGTAATTATCAGGCGGTGGCACTGCTTGCCCCGCCTGATTAAGCACCTGTACTATGATTTTTCCTGTCATGGAATTGTGTAAGCTGGTGAAACTGTATTGATATTTGTTTTGTCACGAATGAAGAAATACGGACGAGCGTTATTCACAATATCTAACTGTAATACCAATCCGTCAGCCCAATTTTTTACGTCGGCTGGATTGGTGGTATTCCCTGAACCTACCTGAATATTAGCTGAATTGACCGTACAATAATTGCGTACAATAATGGTGTAAATTCGGGTATCTGGAGTAGGTGTAGGCGTTGGTGGAGTAGGCGTTGGCGTTGGCGTTGTTGGAGCTGCCTGCTCTGTGGTTTGCACGTCCTCCCAGTCGGTCACTAAGGGGTCACTTGTGGCACTGGTCGTAACGATTACCTGACTTGACTCTGCACTGTCGTTTACGCCCGTTTTCTGCCCAATAAACGTATAAGTTCCTGCTTTCAAGATTTTATATACTCCTGTGTTTAGGGTATAATCACCGTCTGAAAGTGGTATGATATTGCCGTTTTTGAGAATATTAACATTGCTATAACCTGCTGAAGTCTGGTTAGTAATCGTCAGGGTTCCGCCTTCAATTAGGTTATTAACTGAGGGTGTGGGTACATCTAATACAGGGCGTGTTTGTAACACATTGACAAGCATCGGTGTACTATCCGTGTAATTCGCTTTTTGTTGCGAAATGGTGAAGTAATTAACTGCGAGGAATTTGACCCGATACCCGCCCGTAATGGCTTGTAATGAATAGTCGGTGTTTAGGGTTGCATCTGTACCATCAGACTTTCTGATATGAATGCTTGCCCCTTCCGAAATACCCGTAACGTTCATTTCTTCACCAACGTAATAGGCTCCTGTATTGCTTGCTATTACTCTTGAGTAAGTTAGTTCTGGTAATTTGTTGCTATTGTCTTGCGTAACGACGACATTAACAGAAAAAGGCGATACTGTGCCATTGCGTGTATATTTTGCCTTGAGTGTCAACCCTCCAAGATTCGCCAAACCTACTGATACCTGCCCTGCATTGCTGGCGATTGCCTCGCTTGCATGAGAAAATGGCACATCTATTGAATCATTGGCGATGAGCGTAAGCACGTCGCCCGCTTGCATTCCCGAAAATACGACTGATTCGGTATTTAGTGCTGCCGTTTTGTTGGGGATTGGACTTGTTAGGTCTGTGCCTTCAGTGCCTCCAGATTGGGAAATATAAGGCAAATATGGAATGTAAGACGATACATCTACCTTACCGTCAGACGTTTGCCAATTTTTCTTGTTGGCAATCAACAATCCTGTATTTAGTCCTGTTGTAATATCCTTATAGCCAATTTGTTGGAAATAGGTTTTGTTGCTTGGAATTGTATTTCCGTCCAAATCTGTACCTCCAGTAATACTATTTTCACCTACTAAGGTATAGAGTGCCGTGTTTGATGTGCCATAATTGAAGGTTTCGACGGTCAAATTCGGGTATTGGCTCGACGATATACCCAGAAAAATATACGAGTGTCCTGAAGTAATATTTTGGCGACCATTGGCAAGCTCTGTAACAGTATAGTTATTGGCTGGGTCATAGAAAAACACTACGGTATTGATATAGCTTTCGGTAATATTTGGGTTAATCACCTCAATGTCATAAGTACCATCTGGCAAATCATAGATATTATTTGTGACACCCGATGCTTCGGGTTTCGCTACGTATTCAGCGAAAAAAGTACCATTTTGCCAAACTCTCACGATGTGAGGGCATAAGCCCCCACCATCATTTTGTGCGTTATTTACGGTTAAGTTCATTAGTTTGCTGTACCTGTTGAGGCGTTAAGGTCTAATAATCCAAAAATATAATCCTTGTCAGAATTTGGAATCTGACTTTTTGCCGTGTCTTTATAGGCGGGATTGGTAGTCTCCCACATTTCGTTAGTAATATTCACGTAGTGATATAAGCCATTTCGTTTAATGCGGAGCTTACAGGCTGTTTTTTCTGTATTCTCGTTTCTATGAAGGTAGAAAAACCAGATACCGTTTGATGATAATGCTTGAAACTGCGTAATACTGGTTTGAGACATGATATAATCAGTGCCTTTCTTAGACTCCCATGTTACGCCATTATCGTAAGATATTTCAGAGGTCCAGAGCTTAAAGTCCATCTGGTCGAACAAGTCCACAAAACTGACTGTACCTACGCTCGTAACGATGTCCTGATTAATCATTTTTGCCCCTTGAAAAATAGCATTTATCCCATCAAGGTCTTTATTTTCACTGTTTCTATCCCAATGATAATAATATGAACCACCCATAGCGGTCATCATAAACTGCCCTAACACGGTTCGTCTATTATGATGCAAAGATTTGAGGGCTAAATTGTCAATATAATCGCCATGTTTTCCCCAAGTGGTTAGTCCTATATTGTTACGGTCGGCAAGTGCTTTGGTGAGCGTAAACATAGCATTTTGGGGGTAATTTTTCCTTAAATGCCATTTTCTCACCTCAACGCCGTACATCGTGTGAGCGATGGGGTGTTCTGCGTTTCGATTAACTCCAAATTTGTTGGTCTGACGGGTTAAATTTGGGTTGTCATTGTCATAATGAATGGTTTCGCCCTGTCTGAAGACTGCACTTGCCGAGCTACTGATTTCTGAACTCTCAGCAGCATTAGGATAGTTTGTTAGGTTTTTTTGACTGATTCCCTTTGATGGAATATCAACTTTGATAGTTTGATTCCAGAGGGCATTAATGACATTGTTGGCATCTGTGGTAGAAGAACCATCAATGTTGATTCTTGTGGCGGAGTATCCGCCTGTGATATAATCGATGGGGTAATGGCTCAGCGTAGGGTATGCTATAGTAATAGATTGTCCGTACATATCTACTGCTAATCCTACTACGTTTTCAGCCATACCAATCACCAATGGAATTTCCTGGTCTCGCCCATGCTCGCCATTTTCTACATCCGTGATTACTAATCCAAGATTCGTTTTATTGCCTTCATTATCGCCATAACCTAAGGTAGCCGAACGAGTATATCCATGCCCAAGGTCATAGAGCTGGTCATTGGTTATATTCCCGAAATCATTTACTGTTCCACCATCTCCAAAAGCTTTGTAATGAAAAGGAATTGCCGAAACAAAATCGTTTACACCTTTGGCACATTCAGGGTCTTTTCCAGTTGTCCAAGCTTGTCCAGTACTGGGGTCGTTATAGTATATCCAATCAACGCATTTTACTTGTCCTGCTCCTCCAAAAACTGGAATATGGTCAATAGCGAATGCAATACCCACATCATACCATCGTTTGCCGTTATTGGCAAAATTGTCTAATTTATGATGCCATACAATTGGGTATTTTGGCATCTTCCTTGTAGCATCGTAGTCCTTTAATTTTACGGGGATATTACCAAAAAGGTGCGGGCTAAACTTATCAGTTTGCGTTTCAACAGGGACTGTTTTTAGCGTGTTTGTGAAGGCAAAAAACGGTGTATTAGGAGTAGTAGAGCTACCGCCGCCTTCATTTACAGGCGAAGCCCCTACCGTAATGGCGTTGGAAGCTCCAGAGGTTACCCCGCCAACTGTACATTTTGCCGTGTAAACACTTCCTTGAGTAGGATAGCTAATAGTGTATGGCGATGATGCAGAAGAAACAGAGCTTCCTGTATAAATCGTTACCGTTCCTGAGCAACCCGTTACGGTAAGTGTAACCGTCGAATTAGCAACAACGCTACTCGGATTAGCCGTTAATGTTGGTGCTGGAACAGTGTTACTACCTGTGAATTTGAAGTAGTTGAGCGTAGCAATTTGACGGTCTGCAAGCTGTTTTGTACCCGATGCGTTCCAATGCAAACCGTCCGCTTGCAAGGGTAAATCATAGCCCGTTACGGCAAAATTGAGAGCTGTATTTTCAGCGACGATTTCATCAATTGCCCCGTTACAAAATGCGTCAAAAGGGCTTTGGAACTTGGTGAAGCATATTTTTGTGTTTGCTCCTACGATATTCCTAATCTTGCCAATAAAGGTTTTGGTAGCTGCTTTGTAGTAGGGTGTTCCCGAAAGATTAGGAAAATGCCCGGGGTCGGTTAGGGTTGGTGCGTTGGCGTTATTAATACCCAAAGAATACATTACTGTAAAAATTGGATTCTTATTCATCGCTGTAAGTGCAACCTTAGCAGAATCTATGCGGTTTTTCAGCGTGCTGAAATATCCACCTACAATATCATCATTATATTCTCCGATTTTTGCACCGCCCTGAGCAGTCTTAATAATATATATCGTAGAAAATGGTATCGTTCCTGCATCTATGGCGTTGGCAATGGGTAATTCCCAGCCCCATGTAGAACCAGGGGCTTGGTCATGTTCTCCAAAGTTGTTATTATTTGGGATATTCAGCGTTTCAAAAACTCGAGTTTTATTATTCCAGATTTTTACCTTGCTTCTTAGTCCTAATTCAGCGGTTAAGGCAGTAGAAGCAAGGTTTTTTGAACCTGCGTTAGATTCTCCGACTAATACAATAACAGGTACGTCTTCAATAACTGGAGTAGGGGTAATACTTCCGTATTTCACGTTTGAAACTACGGCTGTTTGTGCGGTGGATAGGCTCGAACCTGTAATGAAATTTTGGCTAATGTTGGTCCAGCCCGTAAAGGCATTCGGTATCGTTACCCATTTGGTAAAGCTCGGATTGGCTAATCCTTCAGCATCTTTTGAGTAGTAACAAACGAAGTCATTATTGTCTTTTACGACCTTCAAATATCCAGGGAATTTAATCGCCATTTTTACCACCGTCATAAGTGGTTGATTGGCCGTCAGTTTGGTCAAACATCTTAGCGTATCGTTCTGAAATACAAGCATTACCGATGGTAAACCACCGTCTGTTTTTGCACTTGATTCGTTCCTAATGGCAAGCCCTGTAAAGCTCTTTGAGGAATTTGTTAGGGAACGAACATAACCTTGCAAATAGAAACTGCCTGTTAGTTGATTTTTGTAACGTCTTAGCTGTGAGCCGTCTTTTAAACCGCCCAAATTACCCGAACCTTTGAGGGTAATTACCCCGTTTGAGACGCTTACGGGGCTTTGTGAGTGTATTTGATTTGCCGTAATGAAGGCAAATAAATACAAGAGAATTTTAAATAGTTTTTTCATTTTATGTGATTTTTTTTTCTTCTCGAAATCGGTAATTCAGTACCATTTTGCATGATTACAGAGTCTTCGAGAAGGGTTTTGATTTTCTGACTATTGACTAAATATTTACGGTGTATTCGGATAAAATACGGAGGTAATTGTTTTTGATAGAATAATACACATCTTGCATTTACTATCTTTCTTTGCTCCGTGTATATCGTCGAATATGTCCCGTCGCCAGCGATGTAAACAATACTATTTACATCCACTGGCTGATGAGCTACTTGGATTTTCATTCAAAAGCCAATTTCCCAGTTGGCGTAAAATGCAACTTTCCACCTGTTTCAGACTTCAGATAATGGCAAGAAACCTCTGTGGAAATGGTGATGGAATCATGGGCGACCACCACGGTATCTTGCCCAGTGGGGATACAGTTACAGTCCCAAGTTTGGGCATTTGCCCAATCACCAATTTTTTGACTGGTGATTTTTTGGGGCGTTGGCAAAAGCAGTAATAATAATGGCAAAATGCCGAAATATCGTATCATTGTATTATGGGTTATAAGTTTTGAGAAAAACACTGTTGGCATCGCTGACTCTCAATTTTTTCAAGGCTTCACTATCAAAATCAAGGCTATCTTCAAACAAAGTCGTTTCAAAAATGGTGGCTTCAAAGTATTTCTTTCCTGCCTTTTTGCGTCCAGAATACAGCTCATTGTATTCCTTAAACTTTTCCAAATCCTTTTTGAAAGATTGGGCAATGGCAAGGTCTAAGGTTCTCAATAAAATACTTTCGAGGGTTTTCAATCCCCAAACGTCACGGATTACGCTTGATGACGAATTGATGATAATCAACTTATCAGGATTGCAATTGAGTACCGATTTGATTGGTGAAATCGTCACTACTCCACCATCCGCACCATTGATGACGTTCCCCCATTTGGTAGTGAATTTCTGAGGTTCCATAATGACAGGCTGTGAGCATGAAGCCATAATGCACCTGATATAATCCTCATTGGTTTCAAAATCATTTTGCGTATAAGTTTTATACTCGCCTGTATTTAAGTCTGTTATGCCAATATGAAATATGATTCCTGTGGCTTTTGCCTTCTCCAGACTGATATATTTTAGCAGCAGTTCATGCAATGGCTCAATGTCCAGAATGTATCGTCTGCCTAAAATTCTGTTTTTGAAGCCTTGCCATTTGGTCATTTTGCCATTGTACACGTCCTTGTTTTTGATTTGCTCAAACATCTCAAAAAGTATCTTCCAATCTCCCTGAGCCATCATTGCTCCGATGATTGAGCCTACCGAAACACCCGATATGTACTTGATTTTTGAGAAGTCGAAACCACCTGCAAAAAGGCGTTTCAATATCTGTACGGCAAACAAGCCTCTTGCACCACCACCCGATAGTACAATGCCGTATTCTTGTGGATTTCCTTTTGATTTCATCGTTCAATTGTCAGAGCATGGCACACCCATGAGCGAAAAGTATTTGCACCTGAAAGATTTTTTGCACTTCATTTTTTCTTCGACCTGCTCCACTTCTTTGAGCATTGATTCAATCATCGCTTTGTTTGCTTTTACCCTAAATATTTCAGAGTCTTTCGCTTCTGACCATTCGATGATTGACCCTCCGTAATATTGCTGCTCAACGTAGTTAATGACCTTCATCGGGATATTTTGAAATCTCATTTCGGCGGTGCTACTATCGCTTTGAGCTTCAATAAACTGCGAAATCTGTTTGAGATTGTCGTAAATGCTTGATTGAACAGAATCAGGATAAGAATTTAAGTATCTGATAATACCTGTTTTTAGCATGGTTGCCTCACTGACATTTAGAGGGGGCATTTGCACAAAAACTTGATTGTCTTGTGCCATTGTTTGCGTGCATAGGATGAAGGCAAACAAGAAGGAAATAAGGATTTTCATTATTGCTTTGTGTATTTAATTGTTAAAAAAATTGCTTTTTGGGTACAGCCTTCACACTCATAATCTTTCACGACTATGTGCTTATTGGCGGTGTCAAAGGTGTAAGTACCTGGTTGAGTATGTTGGTAATTGTTGGCATCGGTAAACACCTTTCGGGCATCTACATCGTAGAGGTGGTCTATACCTGCTAATACGGTTTGGTCTTCTGGAGTGGTTTCTACGTATATTTTTTTCAGAAAAACGGGTTTACTTTTGTAAGTAAACATCGTTGCTTCTTCTGGCGATGTGGCTAAAATCTCGAATAGCTCAAAGGTCTTGACGGTGTTTACGCTCGTGCCTTTTGGCTTGATGGATACGCTCTTGCCGTCCTTACTGACGGTTATCTGGGCATTGTTGACCTTCGTATTGATAAGGTCAATAATTTGGTTGAGGGAATTACGGAGCAATGAGGGCGTAATTTTTCGCTCGCTGTTATCGGGCAAACTGACATCAATGTATTGCCTTACGGTGCTGTCTGTTACCTGTGCCTTTGTGATGCTGGAGGTAAGCAGGAAAAGAAAAATCAATAGTTTTTTCATGGATTTTTATGATTGAAGGATTAAGTAAATGCGTTGGTGAAGCCGTCCGTGAAGCTGGTTTTTTTGAGTTCTACGATGCTGTCAATTGCCAATATGCAGGCGGGTTGAGTAGTATTACCTTGTCCAGAGCCAAAGCCACCGCCGAACCCATCATCGTAGGCACTCACTATTTTTTCCTCGATGCTCGCAATTATTAAGGTGCAAGTAGCCGTTTGCTTCTGCTCGGTAACGTTCTTGATTTCGAGGGTACAGGTATTCGTTACCTTTTTCTCGGTAACACTATCAATGGCAAGGGTGCAAGCATCCGTTAATTTTTGTTCGGTAATGCTCTTGATTTCGAGGGTACAGGTATTCGTTACCTTTTTCTCGGTAACGGTATCAATGGCAAGGGTGCAAGCATCTGTTACTTTTTGTTCGGTAATGCTCTTGATTTCGAGGGTACAGGCAACAATTTTAGTTTCGGTAATACGCTCAATTTCGAGAATACAGCTACACTTGATGTACTTTTCGGCTCTGATGGTAGCCTCTAAATCGTTATAGATGTTTTCAGCAAAAAAAAAGATTAAGCCATTTGGCACATTGAAAAAGGTATTATTGGCTTCTTGCCAATTGATTACAGACATTACATCGTCTGTAAGGGAATACCCAAATCTGAACAACATCGGGTAGTCTATGTCTATATCTACACGGGTTGTCATTATTGATATTCTGTTTTGGTAGTGAATACTAAGGCTTCTGATTCCTGAGCAATAGCAGGTAACGACGGTTCTTTGGCATTGCAGTCAACTATAATGCTCTTGATAGTATTGTTGCTAAGTCCTTGAAGGTTATCAATCAGGATAGTTCTTGTGAAGGTTAATTCATATCTATTGATTTGCCCAAAATCAGCCGTACCGATGTAGGTGTAGGTAATAAAAAATGGGTTGAGCCTTCTCACAAAGCCGTTATTGTTGGTTATTTCAAGCACAAACCGACGGTGACGAACTTTCTTTTCATACCAATCCTTGAAATCCTTTGGGTCGGTATCGGTTTCGTGAATGGTCTTGAAAGCATACTTTTCGTCCACGCCATAGTCAGCCACTGAGGATTCAGCTTTATAGTCGCCCGTAAATTTGTCGCTGTATTGATAATCAGCAATCCAATTTTCGAGTTTCAAGAATACAATACGCTCCAGCTCTGTTTCAGACTTCAACTGTTGTTGTACAATATCCTTACTATAAGCTATGCGTAAACGAGAAAACCCGCCCAAATGTGGGAGGGAGTCACAGAGATATAGAGGGGTGTTTGTACTGTTAGTCATTCAAAGATTCTATCAGTTCGTACAAATCCAAATTCGGATTTAGACGGTATCGTCGATAGTTCCTAAGCAAAGTTTCTAACATAATGTCATCATCTGAAAGGCGGAGTTTTTGCATATACTCCAGAGCAAAACCTTTGATTTCCTGTGAATCAATGGTGAGTAGCTCTTTGGCAAGTACCCGTAGATTCATGTAATTGAAAAAGTCTTGATAGAAGAAATCTCGGATAATGCGATTGAAGCTTGTAATAACGATGACGGTTTCAGGTCCTTTCAGACAGAGCCGAAGCCATTGGACGGCTGAACACTTAAATGTGATTTTGGATGAATACTTAATAACAGGTGTGGTATCTTCCTGTTTTTGATTAATAACAATCAACTTTTTGGGCTTAACAAGGGGAATTTTGGTTTTAGTGGACTCATGACCATCACGGAATTTCCGTTGGGCTAAATAAATCATGAAGAAAAGAGAATGGCGACCTATCTTGATATTATCAGGATGTTTTGACCTGATGAATTTCTCATTTACAGGTGTAACAGCGACTTCAATTAGCATAATTTCAGCGGACACAGTGCGGACGTTTTTTGTCGAAAAAACAGAAAAACAGAGCGGACACAGTGCGGACGTTTTTTATTGAAAAAATATTAAAAAATTGAAGAAAGTATTATGATGAGAGTAAATTTGAAGTGATGTAAAAGTAAGAATATAATTGTTGAGTGCAAAAAAAATCCTCTGAATTATTCAGAGGATTTTGGTATTAGCTTGCTTTCTTCATTTCGAAGAACATATTCTTCTGTTTCTTGAGGTCGTGCAGGATTCTTGACGGCATCATTCGTGAATAGGTTGACATTTGTTTCATCGTCGAGTGTCCCATCATCGCCATGATGGTGCGGGTGTCTTGCATGGCTTCGTTTTCCATCATCGAACAAAACGTGTCTCTGAAGTCCTGCGTTGAGAGGTCGTATCCTAAGGTTTCGGCGTGCAGTCCCGTAAATGCTCCTAACAATTTCAATTGCTCATTGATATCCTTGTTATCGGGGCGAGGCAATTTCTCGATTGAACCATATTTTGCAATTATCTTTTCGGTTTCAGGGAGCAATGGCGGCAACGACCAGATTCCTGTTTTGTGTCGCTGTTTTTTGAATCCCTCCTTAAAAATATGTTTTGAAGTCAGCTCTTGATAATCTATATAGCTGAACCCCGTGAATATCAGAAATACGGCAATATCACGAGCGACCTCAACACTTTTGATTTTGCAATCAATAATCTTTTGTCGTTGTTCTGGAAGTAAGTAGTGAGGCTCTTTTGGTTGGTCGTACTCAAGGTTTAGTTTGCCAATGGGCATGTGCGAAAGGTAATCTTTATTAACGGCATAGTCTAAGGTTTGTCTGATAAGGGTTACGTGTTTATTGGTGTAGTTTTTACAGAACTTCTCTGAACCATCTTCGTTATACTGCTCTCGCATCCAGTCCTCAAAATTCTCGATTAGGCTATATCTGATTTTATCAATCTTAATATCCATCGTTTTAGTGAAGCGAAGAAACTCCAAGATATTATTTTTTCGGGAAATATAATTCTTGATAGTGTTCTTTGCCATCTTCTTGCGTTTCTTTTGGTTGATAAGTTCGTCGAGAATATCAACGAATTTTTCAGGAGCTTGTACCTTTCGGGCATCACGTACTTTCTGCGAACTGGGGTCATAGTGTTCCCTAAGCATTCTATACGTTATGTTTTCGGGAGTGTTCATCAGGTGCAGCACTTCCATAATGTCTAAGTAAGTACGCTCTAATTTTTTGAGGCAACGATTAATGTTTGCGGCTGTAT
Source organism: Arcicella sp. LKC2W (assembly GCF_034931005.1). NCBI lineage: Bacteria > Pseudomonadati > Bacteroidota > Cytophagia > Cytophagales > Flectobacillaceae > Arcicella > Arcicella sp. LKC2W. The sequence continues at coordinate 293,371 of NZ_JAYGIN010000005.1, read as the reverse complement.
AGTAGGAGGGAGTTACCCACTCGCCATTTGGGGCGGGAATATTATTGTAGTTCCACCATGCAAGCAAGGGTACACGGTGTTCTGTCGAAAATGGCGTGTCTCGTTTAAGACCTTCAATTTCGAGCTGACAATAGATAGAAAGATTGATGGCGGGATTTTGGCACTTTTCAGCACCTCTTAAAAAGAAGTGTACTTTAAGCATTTTCCGCTTTTTTGAGTGTACATTGATTGTGATTTAAGATGAAAAATAATGTTAAAAGCCTTACATCTATCAATCAATGTACCTATATTGATTTTTTTTAGGTTTGAAATTTTTAATCTTATCTTAATGCAGTGTGTTTTGTTCGCTAAATATTTGGTTTCTATGCAGTTATTTAGCCAGAAAAATATTGAGAAAAACTTTAAATTTTTCGCATTTATGGGGGATTAGTTGGTTTTTGGCTGTTTTTTATGAAGTAAATAATGATATACATTTTGATTGCCAATGGTAATAACGTAGGCATTCACAAATTCATATCCTGCTTTACTCATAAAATTTAGGGCATCAATAACAGAGTTGAATACCATTTTTTTACCTGTTTCATCTTTAAGTTGCGTATCATCATTTGTCCATATACTATTCTCTTGCCCAAAATCAAGTTGAATTGTGAGTTTGGTACTCATGAATTTAGAAGTTGCCAAAACTTGCATATATTCCACATCAATATCTTTAATGGGTTTATCATTGACTGTTTGAGCATTTGAAGCATAAGCCGCTAATAGCAATAAAGCTGAGGTAATTATTTTTTTCATAATTAAGGGGGTTGTTAAAATGTAAAAATGTATTTTTGGTGAAAAATTATACAATTATTTTTCACCAAAAAGTTTAGAAATCATGTCAGAAACTACAGAACGCCCAAAATTATCACATAAAGAGGAAATTGAACTTCGCAAATTTGCTTTACAAAATAGTAAAGTTTTTAACGTCCATAGTTGTGGATTAGTAGAGGATTTACCTTCTGCTGAAAAAACATTTAATTTTTTGGCGTATGGTGAAATTCCTAAATCAGACGCCTAAAATATCAAGGTAAGGATTATAATTATAATCGGGATTATTCCTTGTAATTTCAATAAGATTATATCCTTTGAGATAAACGGCTCCGCCATCAAAGAAAGCTCTACCTCGTAAAGGGTTAGGGCTTTTACAGTCTTCTTTTTTTCCGATAGAGATGCGATATGCTTTTTTATTTTCAATAAAATAGACACACTCGCCTTCGTCTGGGATGCTTGCTAATTGAAATTCATGGAAGATAGTTTCCGAATTGGTAGTACAGGAGATGATTACTTTAATCATTTTGGTAGAAATTAGTTGTTTTTTGTGTAAAACCAACAATCAAAACCGCACCAAAAACCTGTTAGCAAGCCCAAATATAGCTGTTAGCGGAACTGTTTTTAGTATTGTTCTTTTTGTAAGCCACTGGTAATCAGTGTAAAAAGCAAAAAGAGATACTAAAATTAGTATCTCCTAAGCATCTTTTGTAGTCCGTACGGGAATCGAACCCGTGTTTCATCCGTGAAAGGGACGTGTCCTAACCCCTAGACGAACGGACCATTTGGGTTAATGTGAACTTGTTAAGTTTTTGTTTCTCTTATCTTGTTCGTTTTTCGTGATGCAAAGGTACGGTGATTTTTTTAAAACGCAAACGCTTTTTAAGAAAAAAATGCAAAAAAATAATAAAAAAAAGTGAAGCTATTGATTATCAAAAGGTTGTGGTGTTAACTTTTTATTAACTTTTTTTATATTTTTTCAATGACTATCTAAACGTTTTTTTTGTATCTGAATATATTCTAATTTTAAGGTAGAATAGTGCCATTTAATTAAATAAAAGATTTTCCGTTGATATATGAAAAAAGCAAATACCACATCGTTGTCCTCAAAAGCAGCATGGTCAGATATTCAAAATGATAAGGATTTACTAAAAGATTTTGAAATAAGTGTTTTGCCACCTTATATGAATACTTGCCGTTGGTTTGCGGGTAAGGCACGCTTGCAAGAAAAATTTACTATTAAGTTCTCGATGGAAATTCCGATAAGAGATTCTATTGCACTTTTATTTATTGTAGAGGTTAAGTATGCGGATGGAGAAAGTGAAACTTACCTTCTTCCTGTTTCATTTATTGATTCTACTAACAGCCAAGAAATTTCCCCAAAAGGTATCATCACTTTGGCATACATTAATGAAAAACGGGGATTGGTCGTTGATGCTATTTATGATGAACGTTTTCAACAGGCTCTTTTTCATCATTTAGCCCATGCCGAGGATATTGTTCAACAAGAACATGGTAAGGTTGAATTTAATCGTGGCAAAGGGCTTTCGGGGGAAGATATCAATGCTTCAATTTCATCAAGAGTTTTGCCTGTTGATTCTTCTAATTCAGCAATGACTTTCAACGATAAGTATTTTTTAAAGCTCTATCGTAAATTATTTGAGGAAACTAATCCAGAAGTGGACATGGTCGAGTTTATTACGGAAAATTCAGATTTTGCCTATATTCCAGCTTTTGCAGGGAGTGTAGTATGGAAAAGGGACGGCAAGCCTGATATTACGTTAGGTATGATGCAGCGAATGGTTGAAAATAAAGCTGATAGTTGGGTGCAGACGGGCGAACAGCTTAACTCTTTTGTAGATGCTTTTACCGATAAAACTTTTGCGATTAAAGAGGAGGTTTTTGAACAGGTTGAGCTTTTGGCACAAAGAACTGCTGAAATGCACTTGGCTTTGTTCGCTCCAGAAGCTGATGCAATGTTTGCTCCCGAGCAGTTTAATGATGATTACCGCCAATTTATTCATAAACGATTATCAGATTTATTAGAGAGAAGGTATAATCTTTTGATTGATAATTATACGAAGATTTTTGATCCAGTTACTCAAAAATTAGCATGGGATTTTATGGAAGCTAAAGAGTTGATTGATGAATTTGCAAAGGATATTTTGACCAGAGAAATTGACTCGCAACGAATTAGAATACATGGAGATTATCATTTAGGGCAGGTTTTAGCAACTCAAAATGATTATATTATTATTGATTTTGAAGGAGAACCCGAAAGCTCAATTACCGACCGAAAAATTAAACACTCTCCTTTAAAGGATGTTGCGGGAATGATTAGAAGTTATCATTACGCCATTTCTGCAAAAATGTTTAATGACCCTGATACCGCTAAGTTTGACCCAATACGAGTACAAACTGCTGCTGACCGTTGGTATAAATTGATTCAGCAAACGTATATGGAGAAATATTTGGATACCTTCGGTAATCCTCATCCATTGTTTAAGAATAATAATGAGATTAACTTTTTGATGTTAATTTATTTACTGGAAAAAGCCGTTTATGAGTTGGGATACGAAATTAGTTATCGTCCAGATTGGGTAAAGATACCTTTGAAGGGAATTGTAAATGTTATTCGAGAGATTGAGAAATTAAGAATGTAGAATAGGTAGTAGGGATGAGCAATGAGATAGTATTTACTATTCGTATTTTACCTTATAATTCATGCCTACTGCCTCATTTCTATTATCTAAGTTCTGAAAGAGTGGGTAATATTAAATCTTTTTCAGAAACGATTGGATTGTCAATACCCCAATCGATATTCAGAGCAGGGTCATTATATAAAATTCCAGATTCAGCACCTTTGTTCCAAAAGTCGGTACATTTATAGACAAAAATGGTTTCCTCAAGGGCTACAAATCCATGTGCAAAACCTACTGGAACAAAAAGCATATTACCGATAGCGGAATCTAAAATAAATTTAGCGTGTTGACCAAAAGTAGGTGAATCTTTACGAATATCAACTACCACGTCCATCACTTTCCCTGTCATACATCTTACTAATTTTCCCTGACCGTTTGGTTCATATTGAAAATGTAATCCACGAATCACGTCTTTCTTTGACCACGAATAATTGTCTTGGACAAAGTCATGAGGAATACCATTCGCCGTAAAAAGAGTTTTATTATAAGATTCATAAAAATGACCTCTTTCATCGGCAAATTTTGTAGGAATACACTCAATTAAGCCTTTTATTTCGTGGGGTTGGAATTGCATCGGGGATAAATAATGATTTTTGAATTGATAATCTTTTGTTTTTGACTACTAAGAGATTAATATTGTCCACGAAATTAATCTTAATCCAAAGATTAAGCAAATAAAGGTTTTCAATTTTCGATATAATATTTCGATTTTGAGAATCATAAGTTTTCAAATCACCGTAATATATTTATACGATTGTCGAATTCCTAATCTCGAACATCGAAAAAAGCAATGACTAAAGCTCAATTATTTGACCAAATCAAACAAAAAAAATCATATCTCTGCGTAGGTTTAGATACTGATATTCAGAAAATTCCACAACATTTATTAGTTGAAAAAGACCCAATTTTTGAGTTTAATCGCCAGATTATTGACGCTACTCATCAATTTGCGGTAGCCTATAAACCTAATATCGCTTTTTATGAAGCAATGGGAGCAAAGGGTTGGGAGAGTCTCCAAAAAACAATGGAGTATATCCCCAAAGAATGTTTTACTATTGCCGACGCAAAACGTGGTGATATTGGAAATACTTCAGGTTTATATGCAAGAGCTTTTTTTGACAAAAACTCGTCGGGACTTGATTTTGACTCTGTAACGGTTGCTCCATATATGGGGGCAGATTCAGTTACGCCATTTCTTGATTTTCCTAATAAATGGGTTATTCTATTGGCTCTTACCTCAAATACAGGTAGTAAAGATTTTCAAAATTTACGTTTAGAAGATAATAAACAACTTTTTGAGGAGGTAATTAGAAAGTCGCAAGAATGGGCAACTGACGAGCAATTGATGTATGTAGTAGGTGCAACAAAGGCAGATATGCTCACGCACATACGTACTTTAGCTCCTGAACACTTTTTGTTAGTACCAGGTGTTGGAGCTCAGGGTGGAAGTTTGGAAGAAGTTTCAAAGTATGGTATGAATGCTAATTGTGGATTATTAGTTAATTCTTCAAGAGGAATTATTTATGCTTCGACGGATAAAGATTTTGCCCAAAAGGCAGGGGAGGAAGCTCAGAAAGTACAAGTTGAGATGGAAAAATATTTGAATTTATATTTGTCTTAAACACACACAAATTAAATGGAATTAACACCTGACGTAAAAATAGCTCCTGCCCCTTGGCATTTAACAGGCAATGCTTACATGATGATTTATAAATTCTCAAAAGAATTTGTAGAAAAACAAGGATTTTTGTCTCATTATCAGAGAGATAGATTTTTGGGTTATGTTGGTACAGTTATGTTAATTGACTATAAAACGTCGGGTGTTGGGGCATATCAGGAGTTATTATTTATTCCGGGAATGTTCACTTTTGATTGGAAGAAAGTATTTTCTATTTCTAAAATTTACGTTTCGAGTCGAGATAGTGTTTATAATGGAATCCAAAATTGGGGAATTCCGAAAGAATATGCAGATTTTGAGTGGAAGCAAAATGTAGATGGAACAGAAGAGATTTCTGTAAAATTAGAAGGGGAGGCATTTTTTAATGCTAAGTTCTCAAAAGGTTTTATTCCATTTCCGCTGACTACTTCTATTTTACCTTTAACGATTGTTCAGAAGCTACATAAAGATTTATTCATCACAAATCCGACTGTTAAAGGGAGAGCCGTATTGTCTAAATTAAAATCGGTAGAAATTGATGAAAATCTTTTTCCAGATATTTCTAATGCGTCACCTTTATTGACGATAAAGGTCGAAAACTTTGAAATGACGTTTCATGAGCCAGTTGTGAAGAAAAACTATTTTGTAACTGATTAGCGTTTTTAGCCCCCTATTCATTCCATGCAGATTATCAATAAAAATATCATTGTTACAGGAGCTGCGTCTGGAATTGGGAAAGCTTTGTTAAATCAACTAATCAGTTTTGATGGTGTTAATATAATAGCCGTTGATTTACATCAAATAGAGGTTTCTTCCGATAAAATAACGACTTTTATTTGTGATTTATCACAACAAACAGAAATTGACCGACTTTTTGATTTTGCTTTAACGCAGTTTAAAACGATTGATATTTTTATTGCCAATGCAGGATTTGGGTATTACGAAGAAGTTTCAAAGCCTGATTGGCAACGAATAGAAAGTATTTTTCAAGTAAATGTATTTTCACCGATATATTCTTTTCAAAAAATGAAAGAGCTAAATGTTGGTCGAGAATATTTTGTCATGATAACTTCTTCTGCTATGGCGAAGTTAGCCATTCCAGGTTATGCTCTTTATGGAGCTACCAAAGCAGCCCTTGATAGGTTTGAAGATGCTTATCGTTTTGAGAATCAGGACTTAGGTCGTCTTTCTTTGATTTATCCTATTGCTACAAAAACTAACTTCTTTAAATCTTCAACTCATTTCTCAAATTTTAATATTCCTATCCCTTTTCCTGCTCAGATGCCTAAAGACGTTGCCAATGCAATGATAAAAGGTATTCTTGAAAACAAAACTCACATTTTTCCTTCCAAATTATTCCAAATAGGCAGATTCCTTCAAAAATTATTTGAAATTATCGTTTTACCGTATCAATATTTTTATGGTAAAAAATTGAAAAAGTGGCTTAACGCAAAAAAATAAAAAATATTTTTTTGCCATTTTTTGCCATCACTTTTATGTTGATTGAAAAAAAAGTACGACAAGCGACATAAAAGAATGATGCCATTTTCTCGAAAAAATTACATTAAAAATCTTGTTACTTGCGGTGTGACTTTCTTTTAGAGTTGCCGTTATAATTACGGATACAGAATAATACAACAAACTTATTGAAGAAGAAAAGACTTCTGAAATAAGCTTAGAATTAAGAGGAAATGTTTTTGGCGGAAAGCGTTTCTAATTAATTCTAACATTTATAGAGTGTTAACAAAGAGATTATTTACAGTGAGTGGCGGCTCATTTGTGAAAATCGTAATTTGTCTAAGAAGTTTATAAGTAGATTAGCTATCGGGATAACCCGAACCCTTAAAAATGACCCCAAAGATGAAAATCTTTGGGGTTTTCTTTTATTTGGCATGAAACTTGACAAATGGTAATTTTGAGAATTCGTACTTTCAAAGTGCTAATCCTTATTTCAAGGATTTTTTTCTTCTAAAAGCCTTTTTTCTGTAACTCTCAGATTTTTAAAAACTTCCATATTTTTATGTCTTGCTTTTAAGTAAAAAACCTTTTTTGGCATAATATTTGAAGTATTTCTATTACTCAGCAACATTCCGCCAGATGTTAGGATGAGAAAAACTTTGTGCCTGTCTAAGTGGCCTTGCATATTTTTCTTCTTTGTTTTAAATCCTTATAACTTTCTTGGCATTTGTTCCAACTGGTTCAATATGAATCATTGTGTCGCTGTTGTTCGATTGAATATCAGAATAATAGTGTAAAGATATTTGAATACGTAAAGCCGCCATTTTACTTATTCACCTTTGGAGCGTAGTCCGCCAACTACGTTTCTGTTCTGGTAACTGAGCCGCCACTTAGTTGCCTCTTTAAATCAATAATTTTTAACCATTTTTCCGCCAAGTAACATGAGACAAGATTCCAACAATTCATTGCATTAACGCAGGACTGGAGGAGTGTTGTCTTTTTGTATTTACAAGACATTTTAGAGAGTTTTAATAGTTTATTAAATAAAAGACATTCAAGCCGTAGAGCTTGCGGGTTTTCCCGAAAGATAACTACTTAGGCGGATTGCGTAAAGGCTCGGAGCTATGCACTGAGTCTTTATTTTTTTATATAGCTATATGGGAAGTGATAAAAAACTATCTCAGAAGGAGAAAATTTAGTGTGAAGTTTTATATAGGAATCTTGAAATATTACAACAAACTATTTTCGTTAATCTTAATGGTTTATCTGCGATTGTAATAATTTATATTACTTGAATGACATTTTTGGTGTTAAAATAGTGTTTAAAAGTGATTTTTTGAAGGGTAAACGCCTAAAGTGAAAAATTCGCATTAGATTTTTGATGCTTTTGATGCTTAATTCTTTTTTCGTGTAATTCTTGGAAAAATTATAAGTTAAATGTTTTTTAACTTCTGAATGTATGTTAATTTTGTAGAGTCAAACAACGAAATTATGGCGGTAATGAAGTTGCAAGACACGATTCGAGGAAAGTTTTGGTTTTAAAATTTATGGCGGTAAGTGATAAAACTGAAATTTTCCACTAAGAATCAAAATTGTAAGGAATATAAATTAGCCTAAGAAGATTTTAAATAATCCTAATACCATAAAAAATTACAAAACCTTGAATTGGCGGATTCAAGGTTTTTTTTTGTTCATATCTCTACGATTTTAACTCTTCCAATATTTCTTTAAGTTGTAGCTAAATGTAAGCATGAAAAATTGCTGTAAAACATTCGACTGCGAGTCTTCAATATAAGTTGTGGTGATATTCCTCTGAATGCTGGTATTTAATTTTAATAAGTCAAATACCGATAGTCTGATTTCTCCTTGTTGTTTCGCAAATACTTTCTTTCCAATTGCCATATTCCAAAGTGTATAAGCTTGGTTGAATGAAGATGAAAGTCCAGAATATGAATAATAAGTGGCATCGGTATTGAAAACGATTCCTTTCCAGAAAATAATGTTTAATCTTACTTTTAGGTTTTGATTGAAATAATTATTGTTCAAACTTGAAGAAATCGTGTTTTGAACATAGCTAAGATTGGAGTTAGAAGAAATGGTAAAATCTACATTTGGACTAATATTACTACTTAACACTAAACCAAAGGCATATCTTTGAGCATCGCTATAATTCAAAACCGTATTGATAAGCCCTGGTGTACGGCTGAAATTAGCGGTAATATTGGTGTTAATATTCATTTTAAGAGCTTTTACAGGAAAACCATAAGACATAAATCCTCTCACTGAATATTGACCGTCTAAATTAACAGGACGTGACAATTGTGACCCAGCCTTTAATATAATTTCTTTACTAATAATGGTGTCTCTTGTGGCAATGAAACTACTATTGGTAATATTTCCTTTCACAAAATTTGCACTCATCAAAGTTACAAAATTTGAAAAAGTTGTTGGGCTGGTAGCGGTATATCGCAACGATAATTGATGTTGATATTCTTGTGATAATGATGAATTTCCAGTTGAAAGTCTCAGTGGATTATTGTTATTGACTACCTCTTGCAGTTGACTAATACTTGGTTGTTGCGTTTGTGTTTGATAATTGAAACGCAATGATTTTGCATTGCCATCTATATTGTAACGCATTGAAAAAGAGGGTAGTATATTGTTGAATGATTTGTCGAGATTATAGGCTTTCGGGAAAATTTGTTCGTTCATTAAATGAGCATTTTGGTATCTGACTTCGGCAGAAATGTTCATTGCTTTTGAGAATTGCCTAAAACCCGTTCCGACTCTATAATTATAATAATCGCTATTGAAAACGTTACTTAAAAGTGTATCTAAACGATTATATTTTTGTTCTGAGTCGGAAAAATTGTAGGCGTATTTTTCGGATTGATTTTCATTATACCCGAAACTTGTACTTACAAAAACCGAACTTTGCTTACTTAAAGGTTCTGAGTAATATAAATTTGAAGAAAATCCTAAACCTTTAGCATCTGTATTTGAATTTTGATTTAAAATTTTTGATGAAGGGTTTACTCCATAAAAATTATTGGTTGACCTCAGTTGATTATTAGCGTTTCGGTCGTTGTAAGTTGTTGTAATATTTAATGTTAAAGCTCTTCCCATTTTGGCAAAACGGTGACGAAATAAGATGTTATTTGAAAAATTAACGGCATTGTTTGCACTAATATTTCTATTGACAACGTCGTTTAATTTGCTGGTAGGCAGGCTTGTTACGCCGTCATAGCCAGAATTTGCATCGGTATTTTGAAAACTAAGATTTGGCGTAAAAATTAAAGAATTTCGGTCATTAATTTTATATTCTAACCTGAAATATGCTCGATGGTTTAGGCTTTTCGTACTTGAATTACTTGATTCTGTGTAGGTTTGTCCAGCATTATTACTTTGAATATATTGTTGAAAAGTGCTTTCAATGATAGAATTATTGGACTGATTTAAGAAATAACTACCTTGAAATTTCACTTTTGTACCCCATTCATTAGAGTAATTTAAGCCGATAGCATTGGTTGTGTTATAACCAGGCTGATTGCTCACCAAAAAATTTCCAGAATTGTCAGTTCCACCAGCCCCGCCTTGTCCACCGCCACGATTTCCACCACCTGCACCTCTCCGTGATTGAGCCGCACCACTTGAAACGCCAATCAAGTCTTCTGAAGAAAAATTTTGCTGATTAATATTATTTGCTTGTAACAATACGGTAAGGCGGCTATTTCCTTTAAAACGGTTGATGCTTGCATTGCCTTTGTAGGTGTCATTTGTACCAAAACCCAATGAATTTCTCCCAAAAATGCCATTTCTCATGTCTGGGCGAGTGGTAATATTGACGGTTTTGGTGGTGTTGCCGTCGTCTAAACCTGTTAATTGTGACTGTTCGCTGAGTTGGTCAAAGATTTGGATTTTATCAATTACTTCGGCTGGAATGTTTTTCATGGCGGCGGTGGCATCTTTTCCGAAAAAAAGTTTGCCGTCAATCATAACTTGTTTAACTTCTTCGCCTTGAATTTGCATTTTGCCATTTTCAACAATTGCTCCAGGAATTTTTTCAATTAATTCGTCTGCATTGGCATCGGGATTTACTTTGTAGGCTTTGGCATTAAATTGAAGCGTATCTTTTTTCTGAATAACGGCAGCAACTTGCCCCACAATTTTGACTTCGTTAAGCACTTGGCTATCTTCAATTAAATAAATTGAATCAACTTTAACGGCTTCATCGCCAGATACTTGAATGTTTTTTCTAAATTCTTGATAACCCAAAAATGAAACTCGAAGCGAATAACTTCCTTTTCTGACGGGCGAAAATTGAAATTTCCCTACGGCATCGGTCGGAATAGTCCTTTTGCGGGAAGAATCAGCGATATTTACGAGTGAAACATACGCACTTCGTAATGTTTTTTGAGTAGCCAATTCACGAACCTCTCCACTTATGGAAGTTTGTGCGATTAGGATAGAGGTGCTGAAGGTAAAGAAGGATAATAAAAAGATAAGTTTTTTCATGTTATGAAACATTATATTCAAGCTTTTAAGATAATTGTTTAGAATTGATTTGATAATTGAGAAAGAGTCTAAAGAGCTTTAATATACTTTAAATCAAAACTGAAATAATAAATTTACGATGAGAGATTTCTGAGTAAGGTTAGACAAATTTGCTTGTGCAAGGTTTAATTTTTTAAGAGTAATTTCAAAAAAAATGGCATAATCTGAGACGATTATGCCATTTTTTGAGATAAGTCAGGTATAAATTACTGAACTTTTAAAATCACTGCACCAAGTGGAGGAACGGTAATGGCAATTGAATATGCTTTGCCTTGCCAAGCTATTTCGTCGGCTATCAGGGCAGATTGGTTTACTTTGCCACTTCCCCAGAAAGCTTGGTCGTCAGAATTTAACACTTCCGCCCAAACACCGTGCATTGGTACGCCAATTCTGTAATCAGGTCTTGGCACTGGAGTCATATTTAATACCACAATTAATTGGTCTTTGTGGTCATTTCCTTTACGAGCATATACCACAATTGAATTTTCACGGTCAGTTGTATCAATCCATTCAAAACCTTCGTGCGAGAATTGTTTGTCGTATAAAGCTGCTTGTGTTTTGTATAAATTGTTGAGTGCTTTCACAAAATCTTGAACGCCTTTGTGTGGAGCAAAATCAGTTAACCACCATTCTAAACCTTTTTCAAAATTCCATTCCGACGTTTGTCCAAATTCACCGCCCATAAAGATTAAGTTTGTACCTGGGTGGGTAAACATATAAGCAAATAACAAACGCAAATTGGCAAAACGTTGCCATTCGTCACCTGGCATTTTTCCGATAAGCGAGTGTTTTCCGTAAACAACTTCGTCGTGCGAGAAAGGCAACATGAAATTCTCAGTGAAGGCATAAACCGTCGAGAAAGTCAATTGTTCTTGGTGATGTCTGCGGTACATTGGGTCTTTCTCGAAATACTTCAAGGTGTCATTCATCCAGCCCATCATCCATTTTTGTCCGAAGCCTAAACCACCTGTATAAATTGGGCGAGAAACACCCGTAAACGAGGTAGATTCTTCGGCAATCATTTGAATATCAGGGAACTGTGCGTAAACAGTTTCATTCAGTTCTTTGAATAATGAAATAGAATCAAGGTTGTGATTTCCGCCAAAAATATTTGGTTCCCACTCTCCGTCATTTCTTGAATAATCTAAATAAAGCATTGAAGCTACGGCATCAACTCTCAATCCATCTGCATGATAACGTTCTAACCAATAAATAGCATTTGAAATCAAGAAACTACGAATTTCGTTGCGACCATAATTGAAAATATACGATTTCCAGTCAGGGTGATAACCTTTACGCATATCTGGATGTTCGTATAAATGCGTACCGTCAAATTCATATAAGCCGTGAGCATCACCTGGGAAGTGAGACGGAACCCAGTCTAAAATAACTCCAATGTCATTTTTGTGACATTCTTCAACCAAATACATGAAGTCTTGAGGTGTACCAAAACGTGAAGACGGAGCAAAATATCCTAAAACTTGATAACCCCACGATGGTTCGTAAGGGTGTTCCATAATTGGCATAAATTCAATATGCGTAAAGCCCATGTACTTTACGTATTGTACCAATTGGTCGGCAAGTTCTACAAAAGTTAATTTTTCGTCATGCTCTTTTCGTCTCCAAGAACCCACATGAACTTCATAAACCGACATTGGCGATGCCAAAGAGTTATTTTTATGACGTTTTGCCATCCAATCTGCATCCGTCCATTCATACCAGTTGTCCCAAACAATTGAAGCCGTGCGAGGAGGAACTTCAAAGCTTTGAGCGTAAGGATCCATTTTTTCTAAGAAACGACCATCTTGCGTTTGGATACAAAATTTATAAGTTTCTCCTTTCCCAATATGAGGAATAAAACCCTCCCAAATGCCAGAAGAATCCCAACGTACAAAAAGATGATGTGAGTCTTTGTCCCAATAATTAAAATTACCAATGACCGAAACTGATTTTGCCGACGGAGCCCAAACTGAAAAGTAAGTTCCTCGAACACCCTGACATTCAGTTATATGAGAACCGAATTTTTCAAAAAGACGATAATGTTTGCCTGCTTTGAAAAGGTCGATGTCAAAATCTGAGAAACGACTAAATACTTCTACGTTTTTGAGTTGGACGGGTGAAGTAGGAGTTTCTTGAGCAACAGTTTCGACTTCTTTTTTAGTCGCCTTTTTCTTAGTTGGTTCAGCTATTTCAGAAGTTTTTTTTGACGTTTTTGCCATTTTATTTATGGTTAATGGGAATTTTAATGAGATTATTATGATTTTTTCTGCTTTAGCACTCAGAATTGATGTCTATGCGTAAAGATAAAATTTCTTTTGTAATACTCTCTAATTTATGATTGAGAATTCAAGATTTTTTTGTTTGTTGTATTCCTTTGAAGGTACAATAAATTATAAAAAAAGTTAAATTTAAAGGAAGCCTATTTGCACAAAGATAATGCCATAAAAATAACAAAAAAGAGCTTTAATAGATATTATAGCTAAAAGGCTTAAATAAATTATTTTTCCCTCAAAAAATGAGCAAGGCACGTTTTTTGCTCGTTTTAGGACATAATCGCTATCATCATTACAACAATAAATTATTGATTTTTGATGCTTTTTTAGGGCAAATTTCGAATAAATTGTTGCTAATAAATTGATTATTGAAGACTTACACATACCAACCTAAAACCACACATAATACTATGCGGCTAACCTTTTTGAGAAATCGAGAGAAACGACCTGATAGACTAACAATCGCTCCTCTTCGTGTAGATGTTCATTCGCATTTATTGCCAGCTTTGGATGAAGGCTCGAAAAATATAGATGAAAGTGTGAGTATGATTGCTGCATTGAGAAATTTAGGTTTTCAGAAATTAATCCTAACGCCGCATATCATGGCAGGGTTTTATCCTAATACGCCCAATAAAATACAACAACATTTATTGGTTTTAAGAGAACATCTTGAAGAACAACACATTGATGTAGAAATTGAAGCAGCAGCAGAATATTATTTGGATGCTTTTTTCTTGAAAGAATTGCTATCTAAAAATGAATTAATGACTTTCAATGCGGAGGATGAAAAACGATATTTACTTTTTGAAACGCAACATCTGCACGAACCCAAACAACTTTTTGAGGTAATTAAAAGAATTGTTCGGAGAGGATATATCCCTGTTTTGGCACATCCAGAACGCTATAACTATTTACAGCGTGACCGTTTGTTGGTTCATCAATTATATGAAACGGGTATTTTATTTCAGGTAAATATTAATTCCTTTTCGGGATATTATGGCAATGAATCTCGTGAATTAGCTGAGTATCTGTCAGTTGCTCAGATGATTAGCTTTTTGGGGACAGATTGCCACAAAGAAGAACACATCGAAATGTTACAAAAAACAATGGATTCGCCCATGTACCAAACTGTTTTGCGGGCAGGAGAAATTTTGAATAATAGAATTTAGCAGATTAGATAAAAGAGGTGTATTAATGTCATTAACACACCTCTTTTTGATTGTTGAGAGTTTGCCATTCTACAAATTTTTTAAATAAAAGAACAATCCTAAACGACTTCTTATTTATCTTTGTGGGCTATGCAACGCAAACTCATTCTTTCAAGTCCACTTCTGGAAATTACCATCAGCCGTCTCTGTCAGGAATTGATAGAGAACCATCAGGATTTTGCCGATACCGTTATCATTGGTCTTCAACCAAGAGGTATTCATTTTGCCAAACGTGTTCACAACGAATTAGAGCGAATTATTGATAGGAAAATTCCAATTGGTTTTTTGGATGCTACCTTCTATCGTGATGACTTCCGTCGTCGTGAATTGGTGAAAGCCAACGAAACCAAAATCTCTTTTGTTATTGAAAATAAGAAAGTTATCTTGATTGATGACGTTCTGGCAACGGGACGAATGGTGCGTTCTGCTTTAGATGCGATGACTGCGTTTGGTCGTCCAGAAAAAGTAGATTTGTGTGTGTTAGTTGATAGAATTTATAACCGAGACATTCCAATCAATGCGGATTATGTAGGTAAAAAAGTAAATACCCTTGATTCTGAAAAAGTATTAGTGGAGTTGAAAGAACAAGGCTACGAAGAAGATAAAATTTGGTTAATAACTAATAATTAGGGGTTGGGGATTAGGCAATAGGATTTTATTAAAGAAGCATTTGGTTGCTTCTAAGCCCAAATCCTACATCCTAAACCCTAACCCCCAAACAAAATGCAGAAATTAAGTACCAGACATTTATTGGGTATTAAAGACCTTACGCCCAACGACATTGAACTCATCATGGCGACGGCTCGTGAGTTTAAAGAAGTTATCAATCGTCCCATTAAAAAAGTGCCTTCTTTACGTGATGTAACCATTGCGAATGTCTTTTTTGAAAACTCCACTCGTACCCGTCTCTCTTTTGAATTAGCTGAAAAACGTCTTTCTGCTGATACGTTAAATTTTTCAGCTTCAGGTAGTTCTGTTAAAAAAGGAGAAACTCTTTTAGATACCGTTAATAATATTTTGGCGATGAAAGTGGACATGATTGTGATGCGTCACGCCAGTCCTGGAGCTCCTCA
Organism: Arcicella sp. LKC2W; assembly: GCF_034931005.1. Lineage (NCBI taxonomy): Bacteria > Pseudomonadati > Bacteroidota > Cytophagia > Cytophagales > Flectobacillaceae > Arcicella > Arcicella sp. LKC2W. The sequence goes on along the minus strand of NZ_JAYGIN010000005.1, from coordinate 277,639 downwards.
CTTTCTATCAAAACATATTTCTGCCAATATTGTCAATGCGGGCGACGGCACGCATGAACACCCAACGCAAGCTCTTTTAGATTCATTTTCGATGAGAGAAAAATTAGGGGGAGATTTAGCAGGAAAGAAAATTGCCATTATTGGTGATATTCTCCATTCACGAGTGGCATTATCTAATATTTTTGCTTTGAAAAAACAAGGTGCGGAGGTTACGCTTTGTGGCCCTTCAACTTTAATTCCGAGATACGTTACTGATTTAGGCGTAAAGGTTTCGCACGATGTAAAGAAAACTTTGGCTTGGTGTGATGTTGCCAACGTTTTGAGAATTCAGTTAGAACGTCAGCAGATTAAATATTTCCCTTCGCTTCGTGAATATTCTTTGTATTTCGGGATAAATAAAAAAATGCTCGACGATTTGAATAAAGAAATTGTCATTATGCACCCCGGCCCAATCAATCGTGGTGTTGAATTATCTTCCGATGCTGCCGATTCTCAACATTCTATCATCCTCGACCAAGTAGAAAATGGCGTAGCAGTAAGAATGGCTGTGTTGTATTTATTGGCAGGACAGAATTAGGTTTTAGGTATTGGGATTTAGGGGTTAGTTTTTCTCGGCGTAACAAATATCAAAAATAAAAACCGCATCATTGAAAATTTCAATGATGCGGTTTTTATTTTTTCTCATGATTTGAACTTTTCGTTTGTAAAAAATGTAAGACTAATAATCTATCTAAATTTGTAGAGTGTTTAGTCAGTCTAATGTTTTCAAAAATGAAAAAACTTATTTCCAGAGTCATGATTTCAATACTAACCATAATTGTTTTATTGGCAGTAGCCGTATTCATATTTCTTCAACAACCCATGTTTGGGAGAATGCCTTCGGGAGAACGTTTGGCACGTATCCAAAAATCGCCAAATTTTAGAGATGGCTCTTTTCAAAACTTGAATCCAACGCCCGATTTAACGGAAGGCGTAAGTTATTATGCCGTGATGAAAGAATTTATTTTTGGAGAGAAAAAACGGGTAAAACCAACCGATGTTATTCCTTCTACCAAGATAGATTTATTGCATTTAGACCCCGCCAAAGACGTATTAGTTTGGTTTGGACATTCGTCTTACTTCATACAAATTGATGGTAAAAAGATTTTGGTTGACCCTGTTTTAAGTGGTGCTGCCTCGCCAATTTCCTTTACAACCAAAGCATTTCAAGGTACAGACTCTTATACTGTGGAGGATTTACCAGCTATTGATTATCTGTTTATTTCACATGACCACTGGGACCATTTAGATTATGAAACCGTAATGAAATTAAAATCAAAGGTTGGTAAAGTGATTTGTGGCTTAGGAACGGGCGAGCATTTTGAGTCTTGGGGATTTGACAAAAATATCATAATTGAAAAAGATTGGAATGAAGAAATTGTCCTCAATAATGGATTTGTGGCTCATACTGCTCCTGCAAGGCACTTTTCGGGTAGAGGAATTTTGAGAAATAGAGCATTGTGGACTTCATTTGCTTTGAAAACTCCAACTTTCAATCTTTTTATTGGAGGGGATAGTGGCTATGATAATCACTTTGCCCAAATTGGAAAAGCGTATGGGCCTTTTGATTTAGCCATTTTAGAAAATGGTCAATATGATAAAAGTTGGAAATATATTCACATGATGCCAGAGGAGGTATTGCAGGCGGCGAAAGATTTGGGAGCGAAGCGTTTATTTCCAGTTCATTCTTCTAAATTTGCCTTAGGAAATCACGCTTGGGACGAGCCTTTGAAAAGAATTACCGAAGGAAATAAATCTGTAAATTTACCTTTGATTACGCCAATTATTGGAGAACAAGTAAATTTGAAAGATACTACCCAAACCTTTAAACAGTGGTGGGTAGGAGTGGAGTAAAATGTAGCACAGGAATCTTTCCTGTGAATAATTAACTACACAGGAAAGATTCCTGTGCTACTTTGAATGGATAAAAGAACACAAATATTTGGTGCAGCTCTGAAACTCTTTGTTGAGTTTGGGTTTCATGGCACGCCCACCAGTAAAATTGCCCAAGAGGCAGGCGTAGCAAACGGTACTTTGTTTCATTATTTTCCGACAAAGGACGATTTGATTATTGCCCTATTTAAAGATTCAAAAGGCAAAATGAATAATTATATTGCTGATAATTCAGTGATAGAAAACTCATTAAAGGGAATTTTGAAAGGACAATATTTGTCGGCTCTATATTGGGCGATGGATAATAAATTGGAGTTTCGTTTTATAGAACAATTTAAAACTTCTCCTTACTTAACGAAAATTGTTTCGGAAGAAATGGAAAAGCATCTCAATCCGTTGATTGAGATGCTTCAAAAAGGAATTATTGATAAAATAATCAAGGATTTGCCTATTGATTTATTATTAACCATTATTAGTAGTCAGGTTTACGGACTTAATAACTACTTAGTAAATAATGATTTTTCAAAGGCAAAACAACACCAAATTATCAGCGATACTTTTGAATTACTTTGGGAAATGATAAGTGTTAATGCCAATATCGCTTAGTTAAAAGGATTCAATATTCCGAAATAACTTATGGGTTTGAACTTTCGAGATGTTCCGCAAAATTGAATCTTAATGCTGTGGAGTAAACAGTCAATTTTATAAGTCAAAGAGTCTCCGATGATAATTAATTTGTCCTGTATGATACGTGAGGTGTCCGTGTAAATGCACCAAAAAATACTCGGTTGTCATTTCATAACTCAATACTTCTTCTTCATAAATCTTGGCTAATCTTTCTTGACTAAGTTGACTTAAAGTTGTTAATATAATCTCGGTCATTTCTTGAATCATCGTCAGCACTGTTTGTTGAGGAATATTTTTAGCAGAAAATTCCACTTCTCGATTTCTAATATAATCAAAACTCCCTAAATTTTTACCAACGTAAGTGCGGAGGTTTCCGATGATGTGCAAAGCCAAATTTCCACCAGAATTATTAATTCCATCTTTTATTATCCATAAAGCATTCTCGGATTGGTAGCTCTCTATTTCTTGATAAAGCGTATTCAAATCTCTTTGAAAAAGTTTATATAAGGTTTGATTTAACATATTGATAGTTTGGTTTTAGCGATTCGCCTACTTTAATATTGGCATTTCAATTATCATACGTTTTGGGTAAATAAATGGTAAATGTTGCTCCTTGGTTGAGTTGGCTGGTAGCGATAATAAATCCATTTAAACGGCTAACGATTTTCTTACAGATAGTCAGTCCAACACCTGTTCCCGAATATTCACTTTTACCATGAAGACGTTTGAATAATTCAAAAATTTTCATGGCATATTCCTGCTCAAAACCAATTCCATTGTCTGTCACTGATATACAATAATATATTTTTTGTGTGTCAACATTAGGAAGGTTTATATTTTCTCCACTGATGATAGATGAACTTATTTTGATATAAGGAATAGTGTCTTTTTGGCTATATTTTAACGCATTATTGATAAGGTTTGAGAATAGCTGAGATAGAAATGTCTTCATACTATAAATAGTTGGAAGTTCATCAATATCCAAAATAGCTTCTTTTTCAGAGATAATATCTGCCGAAAACTGCTTTATTTCTTCAATTATTTCATTCAAATTACATGGAGTGAGGTTCAATTCGGTAGCATTCGTTCTTGAAAAATTGAGTAAATCATTGATAAGATTTTGCATTCGCTCTCCTGCCGAAATAATACGATTGAAATAATCGGTTGTACGTTCAGAGAAAGTTTCAGTTTCTAAAATACGAGTGCTGAATGCTCTAATTTTACGTAAAGGTTCTTGCAAATCGTGACTTGCCACAAAGCTAAATGAAGAAAGTTCGTTATTCATTTGTTCGAGTTCTACATTTTTCGCCACCAATTCTTCAGTTCTAATCCTTACTTTTTCCTCTAAGGACGCATTCAGTAAATTTAAAGCCTCTTGAGTTTCTTTTTGTACAGAAATATCAGTATTTGTTCCAAACCACTGCATTATTTCTCCATTTTCATTGCGAATTGGAATAGCCCTTGAAAGAAACCATTTATATTCCCCTTGTTTACTTTTCAATAGAAATGTATCTTCCCAGTCTTGCCCTGTTAAAATGGCATTTTTGAAATGAGCCAAAACCCCTTCTATCAAGTCAGGATGATGAATGTGATGCCAGCCTTTGTTCATCATCTCCTCATAAGTTGTACCTGTATAATTATACCAACGCTCGTTGTACCAATAAATATTTCCTTGAGCATCCATCATCCACGCTAACTGAGGAATAGAGTTAGCTAAGGTTCTGAAACGATTTTCACTTTCTTTGATTTCTTCTTCCGCTTTTTTCTTTTGCGTAATATCTTGTGCCGCCAAAATACTGTACAAAGGTTTGAGTGATGTACTATTGCTGTCGAAGAATATTTGTTTATTAACTTTTAGCCAACGCATTTCACCAGAGGGTAAAATTATTGGGTGTTCTACTTCAATGGAATTGCTATTATTTAGCTTTAGCGATTTATCTATTTCTTCTTCTAAAGCATTTTTGTAGGCAGGATGAAAAGTATTGTGCCATTCTTCTCTGCTAATTTTCAATTGCTTCGTGGGTAAACCATACATCATTGCCGCTTCTGGAGAGAGTTCAATTGTATTGGTCAAGTAATTGACCTCAGCTAAGGCTACATTGGCAACTTTTAAGCCTCCGTGTAGTTTTTCTTGCGTTTTTCGGAGGTTTTCTTCGTACTTTTTCTGCTCTGTTATATCTCTTGAAATAGATATAATTTGAAAAATGTTCCCAGATTTTGTTACGACTGGTGATACCATAACGTCCCACCATTTAGCGTTTCCTTTAGTTGTGTTGCAAGGTGCAGTGAATTGAGTTATTTTGCCTTTTAAGGCTTGTGTTAAGGCATTTTTTATTACTTCTTGGTAATCTTCATTCCACAAATCCCACCAAAAAGACTTACTTTTATAAAGGTCAAAATCTTCGATTTCCATCAAGCGTTGCCCATTCATATTCATGAATTGTAAACGCCCATCAGTATCTATAATTTTCAAACAATCTGTGCTACTCTCTAAAATGGTGAAGCTAACATCATGAGAAAGTGTTTTCTCAACAGTAGCATTAGGGGGGAAATTGTTTTTAGTGTTCATATATCATGCAAGAAATAAAGACCTTAATTTGTTAAAATAAGGCTTTTAAGTGATTATTAAATACGTTGGAACTTGTATTTGCGGTAAATTCCTTGAATGATATTCGTAAATAAGGGGGCTATATTTACTTATAATGGAGGGAGTTAATTTTTGTTTATTTTCAAATTAAAGCTTGTTTTGGGTTAATTTATTACAGAATTATCTACAATTTATCGCAAGACAAAATTAGCCTACAAATTGTGCAGATAAAACAGATTAATACCCCTAATGGAATTACCCTAACGGAATACCACTAACGGAGTTATGATTTTTCTTCGGAACTATATACCTATTAATGCAGAACCGCTGACGGGGTGAAAAACCGCCGTCAGGGTTACGGAAGAAGGACCCTGACGGCGGTTTTTCACCCCGTCAGCGGTTAATATGGTTAAAATTTCATCTTGCATTAATAAGTACATAATTCCGTTTTTCTTTAATGTAAATCAGTACAACCTGTGGTCTATTTTATTCTGATTTATTTTAACAAAGTTAAATAAATTTGAAACTCATCCGACACTAACGATTGGTTATTTCAAGTTTTGTCCTTTAACCGTGTTCTTTTGCCAAACAAATAGCTATACTCATTATCAAAGGCATAGCCTAATTGGTCTTTTATTTCAAAGCGAAATTTGTTCAAACTTTTCGACTTGATTATTTTAAATGATTTTGCGATGGTATCAATATAATAAGCATATTTTTTATCTTTTGCATAGAAAGTATGGTCACATTCTCGATAATAGTTATTTTCAAAACACTCATTTAGGAAGGAGAAAGTTTCAGAATCAGCCTCACCAACAATTTCATCCCGAAAATAAACGTGATTTTTATCTTTAGCGACATTGGAAACCTCATTAGCTTTTAATACAACAAATGAAGCCAAGTCCACCTCATTTAATAGCTTTGAATAGTTGAAATATATTGACTCATTTACTTGGCAGTACAATCCATTAACGGAATTAATTTCGCTGAGGGAATAAGGAAGTTTATTACCAAAATGATAATGATTTTTCTGAGAAGTAGAGAAACCATTATCAAAATCAAGGATTTCAAAATTATTCGGATTAGCATCAGTCAAAATCATGAATGCCCCCATGTAGCTATCAATATAGACATTGTTTTTATCTTTGAAATAATGAAAACTTGAGCCATTACTTTTTATTACTTCAAAGGTTTCAAAATCAATGATAGTGTAAAATGATTTGTATTTTTCGCTGTCAAACTGCAAGATAATTGCATTCTTAATGATTGAAAAGCCGCTTCCTAAATCTCGTCTATTCATGTTTCGATGGGAAAATATTTTGGTATAGTAGGTGCAAACACACCGTAAGTACCCTATGGAGTGTTTTTGTTATGGATTTCGGATTGGATTTCTTTAAGTTTTTGTTTTTGAACCTGTGAATTTTTGTAAAATGCCGAAATTAAGACTAACGGAATGACAATATAAAGGAAACCAAAGCCATTTTTCACCAGGCCAAAAATCATTACGCCCACACAAAATCCGATGAATCCCGCAGAAAGGATTTCATTTTGTTTTACCTTTTTTTCTTCTAACAATAACTCTTCAAGTGTCAATTTAGAATAATCTTTTTTGTCTAACATATTTTGTTGGTTTTAAAGTTGAAATTAGTGATTTTGTGGAATTTATAGGTCATTTGCCGTTGTCTATGTCTCCACAGACGACTTCAAGACCCGAAAACGTAGTCAAGGTTCAAAACCTTGACTACGTTGAAACTGCTACAAATCCTCAATTCTAAATAAGTGCATAGGCATTAATTGTGGGTTTAATTCTATTGGATTGAATTCGCCTGTCCAGAAATATTTTGCTCCTGTCAATAAATCATGTACGATATATTCTTCGTCTGGGCGTTTTCCGATGAGATTCAAAGGTACACGCACATAACCACCTTGCGAGTTATACGCATCTAAATTGACGATGGACAAAATGCGGTTGCCGTTCCAATGGGTTTTGATATACGCCAAAATATTGTCATTTTCAATCTCGCAAAAAGTAATATTATTAGTACGTTGTAACGCTGAATTTTCCTTTCTCGCTTGGTTAGTCATGCGGATAATGTGCGTGAGTTTGTTCTCAAATGTCCAATCCCATTGTCTGATTTCGTACTTTTCAGAGTTTTTATATTCTTCTTTTCCTGGATTAGCTTCATGTATCATCGACTCATAAAAAGGGCCAAAAATTCCATAATTTGACGAAAGTGTAGCCGCCATAAAATAACGAATCAAGAACATCGGTTCAAGTCCGCCTTGTAACGAATACGGTAAAATATCATGGGTATTCGACCAGAAATTCGGACGCATATACATCGCTTGGTCGGTTTTGGTTAGCTCGTTCATGTAGCCAATCAAATCCGCTTTGGTATTTCTCCATGTGTAATACGTGTACGACTGCGTATAACCCAATTTTGCCAATTGTTCCATCACACGAGGTTTTGTGAAGGCTTCCGCCAAGAAAATCATGTCAGGATAAACCGTTTGTACTTCTGCAATGACCCATTCCCAGAATCCAAAAGCTTTGGTATGTGGGTTGTCCACACGAATGATACGCACGCCCCATTCTGCCCACGTGATGATAACATTTTTGAGTTCTTGCCAAAGTCCCTGCCAATTTTCAGACTCAAAATTGATTGGGTAAATATCTTGGTATTTTTTCGGAGGGTTTTCAGCGTACTGAATCGTTCCGTCAGGGCGAATCTTGAACCATTCTGGGTGTTCTTTTGCCCAAGGGTGGTCGGGCGAGCATTGGATTGCCAAGTCCATCGCCAACTCAATATCCATTGATTTGCAGGTAGCAATTAAATGTTTGAGGTCGTCTAAAGTACCTAATTCTGCATGAATAGCAGTGTGTCCGCCTTCTTCTGAGCCAATACCGTAAGGAACACCAGGTTCATCTTCTTGACAGGTTGTCGAGTTGTTTTTGCCTTTTCTGAATTGCATTCCGATTGGGTGAATCGGTGGAATATACAAAACATCAAAGCCCAGCGATTTCATGCGGGGTAAAACATTTTCTTCAACATCTTTAAAATTTCCGTGCAAACGCTTGCGTTCGGTTGATGCTGAACGTGGGAACATGGAATACCAAGATGAAAAAGCAGCTTTTTCTCTATCAACCCAAAGTTTTAATTCTTTATGAATGCTAACGTATTGTTTATCTGGATATTGATGAATCCATTGGTGCATTTTTTCACTGCTCGAAAAAGCAACGGCTTCATCATAATTTTTAGGGTCACGGAATAATTTAGCATAAGATTTTAGTTCAGCTTTGTCTTCTTTAGAGGCAATTATTGCCATTTTCTCTAAAATATTTGCTCCTACCAACAACTCGACGTTTACGTGTTGTCCGTCTTTAATTTTCATTTCCATTTCATGTTCCCAACTTGCCGAATGGTCAACCCAAGCCTCAATGGTATAGGTATAAAGCCCATTTTCTTTTACATTGAAATAGGCTTCGTAGTGGTCGTTCCCAACAAAAGTCAATGGCACAATTGTCCAATCCTTATCTTTTGAAAATTTATAAAGCAGATTCGTTGCGAGGAGGTCATGTCCGTCCAAAAATACATCGGCTTCTACTTTAATGGTATCGCCTACGAAGGCTTTCACCGCAAAACGTCCACCCTCTAACTGAGGAGTAATGTGTTCAATAATGACACGTTGTTGTCCTTGTATGGATTCAGAAATTTGATTCATAAATGTTTATTTTAAAAAAATGGTAATTTGGTTTTTCGGTTAAGTAAACACACAATAACGACTGTTTGATACAATTTTTTTGATGGCTTTTTAATATTTTGTAACTTGTACGTGAAACAAGATTTTGTTCGTTTATAAAAAATGGCACGTAAATTGATATACGTATTATAAATATAATAAAAAGTGCTTAAATTTGCAGTATTAGCCTTTTTGTGCCACAAATCCTTACAATGATATAAATAAAAATTGAATTTATGATACTAAGTCTATAACAACTTAAATAAAAAAATAACCCATTAAAAAAGATTAAACCAAACCACCATGAAAAAGATTATCGCATCAGCATTGATTGTTTTGTGGGCCACTGGTCATCATAGCTTTGCTAATCAGATTGGCCCAGTAGGCAAAGGCGTAAGTACCGAAGAAGGTACTGCACGTTACTATGCGGCTAATCTCAAAGGAAAGTTAACATCTTTTGGGGAAAAATACGACGATTCACAACTGACCGCTTCTCATTCAAAATTTCCATTGAATACTTTGCTGAAAGTAACTAATTTAGAGAATAATCTTTCGGTACAAGTGAGGGTAAATGATTATTGTAAGTGTGAAGAAGAAGGTAAAATAATAAATTTGTCAAAAGAAGCTGCTTCCAAATTAGGAATGATGGCAAGCGGCAAAGCAAAGGTGCGATTGGAAGTAGTATCTCATCCAACGGCAGAGAAAACCATAGAGAAGGCTTTGGATAACTTAATGACCAAAGGACGTGAGGTAAGTTCTAAAGAAGAAGCGAAAGAAAATAAAATTGTTTCAAATTCTGCTGTACCAGTACCACCTTTTTCAATGAATAGAACGTATGACATCAATGGAACTGAGAAATCACCAAAAGGCTTTGGAGTACAAGTAACGGCACTTTCAAGCCTGAACATGGTTCAAGATTTATACGATGAATTGGTGAAAATGGGCATTAAAAAAGAAGAAATTTATGTACAGGTAGGAGAGAAGGACTCTAATAAAATTTTTCGATTAATGTTTGGTGAATTTTATACGAAAGAAGCCGCAACCGAAAAATTAACTTGGTTGTCGCAACGGGGATATAAAGGAGTCATTCGGTCGCATTATAATTTATAGGAAACAATAGATAAGAATTTTTGAAAGTCTAAGCTGAGAAGTTTGGACTTTTTTTATGTTTTGTTCATCAAAATTTTAAAACTTATCTTTACCTCTCTAAAATTCTCTTTAATTGCTTCTAAATGATGACTGAATTTGGTGAGAAACATAATGTCGAAGATAAAAAAACAGAAACCTATGAGTGAATATTTTTTTAGGAAATATCCAGCTACGCCCTATATTCTTAAATGGTTATTCATCAGTATTTTAATCGGAATTTTGGTTGGGTCAGCTTCGGCGGGTTTTCTAATTTCTCTTGATTGGGTTACCAATTTTCGAGAAACGCATTTATGGATTATTGCATTACTACCATTAGGCGGTTTTTGCGTTGGATTAATGTATCTGTATTTTGGCAAAGAAGTGGAGGCGGGCAATAATCTTCTTATCGAAATTATTGGGCAGAAAATTACGGCAGAACCGAAGCCAATTATTTCATTTCGGATGACTCCGTTTATTTATTTGGGTACAATGATTACGCATTTGTTAGGTGGTTCGGCAGGAAGAGAAGGAACTGCATTACAAATGGCAGGTGGCATTGTTGACCAATTGACTAAACCCTTGCGACTTACCGAAAGTGACCGTAAAATTTTACTCATCGCTGGGGTTTCTGCGGGATTTGGTTCTGTTTTCGGAACACCATTGGCGGGAGCAATTTTTGGTTTGGAGTTCTTTTTAGTGGGGCGTTTGCGTTACAATGCTATTTTGCCTGCTTTTATGTCGGGAATCATTGCCGATATGGTTACTAAACTTTGGCAAGCAAACCATACGCATTATCATATTGATTTTGTACCAGCAATAAATCCTATCAATCTTATCTACGCAATTATCGGGGGTATTTGCTTCGGACTTTGTGCCGCTACCTTCAGCAAAGTCATTCATTTCGTTGCTTCACTTTTTAAATCTAAAATTTCCTACCCACCGCTTCGTCCTGTTATTGGGGGGATTATTGTGGCTCTTTCGGTTTGGGCAATTGGAACGACGAAATATATCGGTTTAGGAGTACCAACCATCGTTGAATCTTTTGAAAACCAATTACCTGCTTATGATTTTGCGTTGAAAATGGCGTTGACTATTCTTACCCTTGCCGCAGGATTTAAAGGCGGAGAAGTTACGCCACTCTTTTTTATTGGAGCAACTTTAGGAAATGCGTTGTCGTATTTTATTCCACTTCCAATGGCATTATTGGCAGGAATGGGTTTTGTGGCGGTTTTTGCAGGAGCAACCAACACGCCGTTGGCTTGTACAATGATGGCAATTGAATTGTTTGGCGTAGAATGTGGCGTTTACGTAGCCATAGCTTGTGTTGTGTCATATCTTATATCTGGACATAATAGTATTTACAACAAACAAATAATTGGCGAAGCTAAACATACAAGTTTTGAGAATTTGGAAGGGAAAACGATGGGAGAAATTATTTGAGATTGACCAATAAATAAACAGTTTGGCTTTTCCCATTGCTTATTATACCATTAATCCCAAAATCAAACCTCCTAAAAAGATAAAGAAAGTTGGGATTTTTGTCAGGTGAATAAGAGCGAATGTAATCACAATAGTGATAAAGCCTAAAATGTCAACTCGCTGAACCATTGGCACTAAGAACGAACACGCCGCTGCAAGTGTTAAGCCAATTGAAGTAGCATTGATGCCGTCTAATGAAGCACGAATTCCACGATATTGCTTAAGTTGTCCCCAAATTCGATAGACAAAAAATATCAAGAAAGTTCCTGGTAAAAAAATCCCTGCTGCTCCGACGGCACTTCCCAAAAGTTGTTCGTACCAAGTACCTCCTTTCATCACTAATACACCCAAGTACGAAGTCAAGGCAAAAACGGGGCCGGGTAAAGCCTGAGAAAGTGCCATACCTGTCAAAAAATCATCGCCACGAACTAAATGTTTAAATTCTACAAACTCTGTATAGAGCATTGGGGCTAAAACCTGTCCGCCACCAAAAACAAGACTTCCATTTCGATAGAAATTCTCAAAAAGTCGGATTGGTTCATAGTCTGTAAAATGCCCCAAAACAGCCAAAAATAATAAAAATCCCCAAAACAGATTGAAATTTGCCCAAGGAATCACCATTTTATGTTTGGTTTGTTTGGGATAATCTTTGTAGTTAAAAGAAGTGAAAGTTCCGCCGATAATTAAGGCAATTGGGCAAACCCAAGGTGATTGATAATAGAACGCAAATGCTGCGGAAATAAGCATCAAAATGATACCTGTGTTATTTTTGATAACTTTTTGCCCTAAAATAAATCCTGCGTGAATGATAAATGCTACGCCAATCGGCTGAATAAAACGAATTAAATCTCTATTTTGGAGATAAGTCATGCCAAAAGCTGCCGCAGTCATCACAGCCACTGCGGGGGTAATCCAAACCAATAAAGTAATATAAGCTAAATTTGGCCCACCAATTTTATACCCCAAAGCCGTAATAGTTTGGGTGGAGGTGGGGCCAGGAAGAAATGCACAAAGTGCTTGCAACTCAAGTAGTTCTGCTTCGGTCAGATAATTTCTTTTCTTCACGAAGAGGTCGATAAACATAGCCAAATGAACTTGCGGCCCTCCAAAAGAGGTACACGCAAGTATCAGAACGTCTTTCAAGAAAATGAGTCGTCTGATTTTTTTCATTTTTTCAAACCTAATTCAATCAATCTTTCATTTAAAAACTCCCCTGCGGTCATATCCACATACATTTTTGGATGTGTGGCATCTACGCAAGACTCTAAGCAAGTCAAATTCATTTCCGAACGTGGGTGCATGAAGAATGGAATTGAGAAACGGGAAGTTCCTAATTTTTCTCTTGGTGGATTTACCACTCGGTGAATAGTCGATTTTAATTTATGATTCGTCAGACGGTCGAGCATATCACCCACATTTACTACTACATAATCAGGCAATGACGTAATTGGAATCCATTTGCCGTCGGTTCTTAAAACCTCTAAACCTTCAGCAGATGCTCCCATCAACAGCGTAATTAAGTTAATATCACCGTGTGCAGCAGCTCTTACAGCTCCTTCTGGCAAATCATCAGGATTGGCAATTGGGAAATAATGAATGGCTCTCAGAATAGAATTTCCGTGTTTTACTTTATCTTCAAAATAATCTTCAGGTAATGCTAAATATAGAGCAATGGCACGCAATAAATTTTTACCTGCACTTTCTAAGGTACGGTAAGTATGAAGCGTATCTTTTTCAAAATCGGGTAATTCGTTTGGAAAAACGTTATCTGGGTATTCCTCCCAAATTGGGTCACCATCGTCAATTTTAGGTTGTCCGACATGGTAAAATTCCTTTAAATCGGCTACTTTAAAACCTTTGGCAGTTTCTTTACCTTTTCCGATGTAGCCACGTTGTCCAGCGATACCTTCAATGGCATATTTTTGTTTTAATTCGTCTGGCGAATAAAAAAACTTTTGAACGTTATCATACAACGTGCTTGTATTTTCGTCAGTAAGTCCGTGATTTTTGATAGCAACGAAGCCGATATTGTTAAAAGCAGTTCCTAACTCCTGTACGAATTTCGCTTTACGAGTATCGTCGCCAGAAGTAAAATCCGCTAAATCAAGTGATGGTATTGTGTCGAGAAGTGTCATGTTTTTTTATAGTTTTTAGGTGTTAGAATTTAGGTGTTAGGTTTGATAGAAGTAAATAAAGAATTGAAAGGTTAATGACTTAACCTTTCAATTCTAACCCCTAAAACCTAACCCCTAAAACCTAACTCCTATTTCAACGCATTTTCGTAATTTTTACTTACTGCATCCCAGTTTACTACGTTCCAAAAAGCAGAGATATAATCAGCACGTTTATTTTGGTATTTCAAATAATATGCGTGTTCCCAAACGTCTAATGCTAAAACAGGCGTCCCTTTTTTCTCGGCAACGTCCATTAAAGGATTATCTTGATTTGGCGTTGAGGTAATTACCAATTTTTTGTCTTGAACAATCAACCAAGCCCAACCAGAACCAAAACGAGTTGTTCCTGCTTTGGCAAAGTCCTCTTTAAATTTATCAAGCGAACCATAAGTTTTATTGATGTCTTCTAATAATGCACCTTTGGGACTTCCGCCACCTTTTGGAGACATGACGTTCCAGAAGAAAGTATGATTCCAATGTCCACCTGCATTATTACGAACTGCGGCAGGTTGTTTGCTTGCATCTTTTAATAAATCCCAAAGTGAAACTTTTTCTAAAGGCGTACCTGCGACAGCCTTGTTCAAATTATCAACATAAGCCTTATGATGACGACCATGGTGGATTTCCATAGTCAATTTGTCAATATTAGGTTCTAAACTCTCTGGAGTATATGGTAAAGCACCTAAAGAAAATGGAGCAGATTCGAGTGTAATTTGCTCTAAAGATAATTTGGGTAGTTTGTTGTTGTAACTGCTTCTGAATGAGAAGCTAAATGAATCAAAACCTGACAATGCAAATGCTGAAGCCAAGGTAGTTTGAAGGAAGTTTTTACGGTTCATGGATTGTATTTTGGCAATAGTTCTATTGCACGTTTATATATCAACTAATTGTTCAGAAATAACGTGTATTTCTATGGTTATTTTAGAGGATTTACTTCTTTAGGTTGTTCTCCTATAATTTTAATATGATAAATCTGATTGTCTTGTGGCTTTACAACGGGCATTTTAATCATTTCTACCAAGTTGGGTTTAATTATCGTCAAGTTATCAATGTTTTCGAGTTCTTTTGCCGATTTTTTAAGGTTATCTATTCCCACAGGAGGTAATTCTATTTTAGCGATAGCATTTTTATCTTGGTAGCTTTTCAAGAAGTCCAGCATCATGGAAGAAGTAGGAATTTCGGGCTTGAATTTTAAGGCATTCTGAGAAAACCCATATAGAGACAATACACAGAAACTGATGGTGGAGATGAGCTTTTTCATTTGTTTGTTGGTTTTAGAATAGACTTCTTGCGAAAGTCGTTTATGATTGAAAATAGTGATTTTTTGAGCGAAAATTAGGTAAATTTTGAAAGCATAGCAGAGCTACGGTTGAAAAATTTACCTAATTTGTAGCCAAAAAGGTGCTGGCTTTCACCTTAAAGGACTTTCGCAAGAAGTCTAATATAGAAATGAATGGATACTTAACCTTGTTATTATTAACACGGGTTAAATTTATTACTCATAAACAATTCGACTAACAATACTTCTTCCCAAGGTTATTTCATCAGCATATTCTAAATCTCCTCCAATTGGTATTCCTCTGGCAATGGTTGTGATTTTTACATTTAGTGGTTTTAGTCGTTTTGTTAAATAAAACGCAGTGGTATCTCCTTCCATTGTGGGACTCAAGCCTAAAATAATTTCTTTCACCGCTAAATCAGTTCCTTGTTTATCTGCAATTCGCTTTAATAACGATTCTATCTTTAAATCATTTGGACCAATTCCTTCCAAAGGCGAGATGATTCCTCCTAAAACGTGATATAATCCTCTATACTGCGAAGTATTCTCAATTGCCAAAACGTCACGAGTATCTTCTACTACACACACAACGGATTCGTCTCGCTTCGGGTTGGTACAAATTTGGCATAATTCTTCATCCGAAATATTATGACATTGCCGACAATACTGAGTTTTTGTCCGCATGGCAATAATCGCTTCCGATAGTTGAAGTGTCTGCCGTTCATCACGTTTCAATAAATGTAAAGCCATTCTCAAAGCGGTTTTCTTTCCAATTCCTGGCAACTTTGAGATTTCCTCTACGGCGTTTTCTATGAGTTTTGATGGATAATTCAAGTTAGTGATAAGTTATGAGCGATGAGTTATGAGTTTGTTGTGTGAGGTAAAAGTCCATTTTCTGTTTTGACTCATCACTTACAACTCATAATTTATCCCTACATTTTAAACGACTTTTGCATCAATTCCTCTACGGCAAATGTCGTTTCGCATCGGAACGAGTTCTTCAAATGTTCCTTTCTTGACTGAACATTTACCTTTGTAGTGAATCAACAAAGTACATTGTTCAGCTTGTTCGGCTGAATGCCCACATACATCAATGAGGGTTTCAATCACAAACTCAAAAGTATTTATCTCATCATTGAACACCATAAGGTCATATTGGTCAACGTCAATTACTTCGTCCAATACTTCTACGTCTTCTTCAAATTGTTCGAAAGGTCGCATTTATTCTGTTGTGAATGTTTGGTTTATCATCTTTTCAGTAACATAATACTGATAAAATAATGATTGTGAAAAATAAAACTCTATAATGGTAGCAAATTTAACAAAATTTCTCAATTTTGGAGAACGGTTTTTAGTTATTAGTTACTGGTGTATTAGTTATTATTTTTTTACGTCCATTAACGCATTCACTAATTACCAATAACTAATAACTTATCCCATGACCACAGGTTTAGCCTTCGGAATTTTAGCCGTTTACTTTTTGATGCTTATCATTGTTGCCCATTATACTTCTAAAGGTGCCGACACTAATACTTTCTTTACTGCCAATAAACAATCTCCGTGGTGGTTGGTGGCAATTGGTATGATTGGAACGTCTATTTCGGGGGTTACGTTCATTTCTGTACCTGGGGCGGTTGGCGTAGATAAACTTTCGTACTATCAGATTATTCTTGGAAATTTAGTGGGTTATTTTGTGATTGCAACAGTGCTTTTACCTTTATACTATCGACTAAATTTAATTTCTATTTATACTTACTTGGAACAACGTTTAGGGAAATGGTCTTACAAAACGGGGTCTTCGTTCTTTTTATTGGCACGTACTTTGGGTTCGGCAGCTCGTTTGTTTTTGGCAGTTCAAGTATTGCAATTAGCTATTTTTGATGCTTGGGGAATTCCTTTCTGGATTTCGGCATTAGTGACCAT
The DNA here is from genome assembly GCF_034931005.1 of Arcicella sp. LKC2W. Lineage (NCBI taxonomy): Bacteria > Pseudomonadati > Bacteroidota > Cytophagia > Cytophagales > Flectobacillaceae > Arcicella > Arcicella sp. LKC2W. The sequence continues at coordinate 260,769 of NZ_JAYGIN010000005.1, read as the reverse complement.
TTCTCTGATTTGGGTTTATACTTATCGTGGAGGAGTGAAGACTATTATCGTAACGGATACGCTACAAACTTTTTTCCTTTTAACGGCTTTGGTACTGACGATTATCTTGATTGGTAATAAATTAGATTTAGGTTTGGGCGGACTAATTTCTACCATTCAAGAAAGTAAATATTCTCAAATGTTTTTCTTTGATGATTTTTCTTACAAGCATCATTTTGGTAAGGATTTTGTATCGGGCATTTTTATTGCGATTGTCATGACTGGACTCGACCAAGATTTGATGCAGAAAAATTTAACCTGTAAAAATATTGGCGAAGCTCAAAAAAATATGTTTTGGTTTTGCTGTACCTTCGCCCTCACTACTTTGATGTTTGTAGGCTTAGGAGCATTATTGTATATTTATGCAGATAAAATTGGTTTTGAAATTCCTACTCGTACCGATTTACTATATCCCAAATTAGCGTTGAGTGGTGAGTTTGGCATTTTGGCGGCTGTTACTTTCTTGTTAGGTATTACGGCTGCGACTTATGCCAGCTCAGATTCGGCTCTTACGGCTCTTACAACAGCTTTCTGTATTGATTTTATGCACATTGAAAAATACGAAGAAGCTAAAAAAACAAAGATTAAACATTATACCCACATTGGTTTTTCAGCTCTGTTTTTCGTCATTATCTTGATTTTTCATGCTGTTAGTAGCCAGTCTATTATTTCAACAGTTTTCAATATTGCAGGTTATACTTATGGGCCTCTTTTAGGTTTATTTGCTTTCGGATTGTTCACAAAAACACCCGTAAAAGACTCTTTAGTGCCATTTGTTTGTGTAATTGCTCCTATTTTGACCTATATTCTTGATGTAAATTCAAAAGAATGGTTAAACGGGTATCAGTTTGGATTTGAAAAATTGTTAGTAAACGGAGCATTTACATTTATTGGTTTAGCTTTGTTAGGTAAAAAAAAGTAATCTAATAATATTTATAACAGTTTTAATCTTTAGCATTAGATTTATTACTTTTTTGGAAAGTAATAAATCTAATATTTTTTTGCACGGTTTTTGCCACCTAAAGGTTTATACTTACACACTGCTATGAAAGTAAAACCGCTATCTATTTTCGCACAATTTTCCGTCATTTTTGCTTTACTTACGTCAAGTTGTAAGGAGAATACCCCTGTGTCCAAACCTGAGTTTTCAGCACTCACTTTTGATAATCCAGATGCCAATGGTGGAGCTTGGAAAACCGTAATCATTAATGCTCCTCAGGATTATTCGGTAGAAACTCCTCAAAGTACAGACTCTGATAGCTATCAAAATGAGTTGATGCAATTAAAAAGTGCAGTGTCTCAGCGTAACTATGCCCAAGGAGTCGCTATAAATTATTGGGCTTCTGGAGGTGTTTTGCGTTGGAATCAAATTGCGAGAGAATTGGTGGCTAAATATAATCATCCTCCTAAAGAAGGTGGAAGTCCAGACCCTACTAAGCCAATGGCTTCACCACCATTTGCGGCACGTGCTTATGCACTATTGAGTGTTGCCCAATATGATGCTTTAGTGGTAACCTGGTTTTATAAGTACAAATATCGTCGATTAAGTCCTTCTCATAGTGGTGTCCAAAACTTTCTACCAGAAACTGAACTTCCCTCATATCCTTCTGAAGATGCTGTTATTGCAGCAGTTTCTTATAAAATTTTAAGCAAATTATTCCCTGCAGAAAATGATTATTTGTACAGTAAGGCTCTTGAACACGGAAATACACGTTTATGGGCTGGAGCAAATGTAAAAAGTGATATTGTAGCAGGAGGGAAATTAGGAGAGCAAATCGCTCATGAAATTATTGAATATGCCCGAAATGATAACTTTGATAATGCCAAAGACAAAGACCAAACGTGGAAAGATAAAGCAGACAAAATTAAAAATGGTTGGATAAGTCAGGATGACCCTAAGCACGCACCTTTATTGCCGCTAATGGGAATGGTACAAACTTGGTTTGATAAAAATGAAGTATTGGGTAATCCTCAACCATCTCCACCACCTGCTTTAGCAAGCAAGGAATTTAAACAAGATATTGATTCAGTTAAAAAAATAGGAGATACCCGTACTGAAGAACAAAAACGCATCGCTGAGTTTTGGGCTGATGGAGTTGGTACGTTTACTCCGCCAGGACATTGGAATAAAATTGCTGAAGAACTTCTTAGAAAAGAAAAATTTACAGAATTACGAATCGCTAAAATTCTTCAACAACTTAATCGGGCGGAGGAAGATGCCGCCATTGCGTGCTGGGCAACGAAGTATAAATATTTTTTCCCAAGACCTACGCAAGTAGATAAAAGTATAAACAATTCACTGAGTGTTCCTAATTTTCCATCATACACTTCGGGTCATTCAACTTTTTCGGCAGCAGCAGCATTGGTTTTGGGGCATTATTTTCCGAAAGATTCAATACGTTTAAAGAAAATGGCAAACGAAGCAGGAATGTCCAGAATTTACGGAGGAATTCATTATTTCTGTGATAATGAAGGTGGTAAAATGTGTGGGGAGAAAATTGGTAAATTGGCGGTTGATTGGGGGAAGTAGATTTTATTTTTTCAAAAATTAATTTGCAAATACGCCATTTGTCATATATATTTATGCCATAATGTAAATTTGTAGATATGAAACAGCCAATTGTATTAACTCGTCTTCAAAATCCTTTGGATTTAATAGAGCTTTCTCGCAAAGGATTAAGCCGTGCAGCGGTAGATTTGGTGGCTAAAAAACTAAGTCTTACTGACCGTGAAATGGCACGTATTTTAAATATTTCAGAGAGAACTTTTCATAGGTATACGCCTGATACACAATTAGATACATCAAGTACCGAGCGTCTTTTGAAATTAATGCTTTTGTACCAACACGGAGAGGAGGTATTTGCTAATCTGGAAGATTTTAAACCTTGGATGCGTCAATCTATGCGAATTTTTGGGGATAAATCAGCTCTTGATTTATTAGATACCGTAACTGGTTTTGAATGGGTGGACAATGTATTGAGCAGAATTGAATTTGGGACGTATTCATGATAAAATTATTTCGCCTTCAATCGGCACGTTACGGTTTAACTAAAGATTTTTTATCGGGAAAAGGAGCAGAGCTTACGGGAGGACGTTGGAATCCTGTCGGAATGCCAGTTGTTTACACTTCTCGAACGGTTGAATTAGCTTCTTTAGAATATTTAGTTCACTATTTTGAAGGATTTCCAAATAGTAAACTTCCTGATTTGTTAGTTGGGACTATTGAAATTGCTCAAGAAGATATTTTAACCATTGAAGCAGAAATGTTACCCAAAAACTGGCGAAATTCTCCCGCTCCAAAGTCACTTCAAAGCGTTACTAATCAATGGTTTAAAAGTGAAAAGTTTTTAGCTTTACAAATCCCGACGGCGGTACATCCTGCCCAAACAGAATTATCGTATAATGTTCTTTTAAATCCGCTTCACGAGCGAATGAACGATAGTATTCTCACGAAAATTTCTCCATTTTACTTTGATAGTCGCTATCAAAAACCACAAATTCAAGGAAATGTGATGAATGATTTGATTGAGGATATTTTGGGGGAAATGTAGAAGACTTAAGTTTGTCCTTTATAAAATATTAATTTGGTTTTTATCGGTCTGACTGAGTTACTACGTCAGTTCGGTCTGACTATCGTCTGACTTAGTTACATAGGTCAGACGATAGTCAGACCGATAAAAGCGAGTTCAATATCGGTCTAACTGAGTTATATAGGTCAGTTCGGTCTGACTATCGTCTGACTTAGTTACATAGGTCAGACGATAGTCAGACCGATAAAAGCGAATTCAATTTAAGTTTGTTAAAATAAACTTGAAATTTTTTCTTCTGAAATTACTCTATAAGATTCTTCGTAGAAATTTTCTTTTGATGCACCAATCAATTCAAAGGCTACTTGCTTATTTATAAGAGTACCATTTCTCATCTCAATATAATCCTTGAATGAACTAAATTCCCAGTCCTCCATTTTTGAACATAAATTGGCTATTATCGGATTTTGATGAATATATTGAAAGCAGATAAAAGAATAGTCTGAAATATGATTTTGGTCGTTTATTGTTTCAAGATTTTTAGCTTGTGTTTTTTGACGAAATAACGAACCAGAACGGTCATATTTTTTATTGAATTCATTCGCATAACCACTCGTTAAAAGTCTAAACCCGTTACCCAATTGGGTGCTTTCTATTTTTCCAAGTAATATTTTTTCGGCAGATTTTGGGGTTGTATTTATCAAGAAATGGAAATGATTTGGCATTAATGAATAGCAAACTGTTTCAGCAACTGGGTAAATGAGTTCTCGATATTTTTTGAGAAATAGTAGGTAATCTGCCCTGTCTTTAAAAATCTGTTCTTTATTATTTCCTTGATTATAAATATGGTAGAGTTGATTAGGTATAATTGTCATATTTTGAAATTTATAGAACTTCTTTTGTGGTATTGCGTGTCTGACTATCGTCTGACCGAGTATCCGTAATTGTCAGACAATAGCCAAACACGCCTTTAAACTCTTTTACTTCAATAAATTCAACAAATACTGTCCATAACCACTTTTTACTAATGGTTCAGCAATTTTACGCAGTTGCTCTGCATCAATGAACCCCATGCGGTAAGCTACTTCTTCGATACAACCTACTTTCAATCCTTGACGCTCTTCGATTACTTGTACAAATTGTCCTGCTTGCATCAATGAAGCAAATGTACCAGTGTCTAACCAAGCCGTACCTCTGTTGAGAACCCCAACCTTTAGTTTGCCCTGTTTCAAATATTCTTTATTTACGTCCGTAATTTCGTATTCTCCACGTGGCGAAGGAGCGATGTTTTTGGCAATTTCTACCACTGAGTTATCATAGAAATATAAACCAGGAACGGCATAATTTGATTTAGGCTCATTAGGTTTTTCTTCAATAGAAAGCACATTGAATTCTTTGTCGAATTCTACTACGCCATAACGTTCAGGGTCATGTACCTGATAAGCATACACAACGCCACCCTCAGGGTCATTGTTGGCTTGAAGTAATTTGCTCAAACCGCTTCCGTAAAAAATATTATCACCCAGCACCAAAGCAACTTTATCGTTTCCGATAAATTCTTCACCAATCACGAAAGCCTGAGCAAGTCCGTTTGGAAGTGGTTGTTCAGCATAAGAAAATTCACAACCTAATGCTTCGCCACTACCCAAAAGTTTTTTGAAATGTGGTAAATCATGAGGTGTCGAGATTATCAAAATTTCTTTAATTCCCGCAAGCATCAAAATAGACAAAGGATAATAAATCATCGGTTTGTCGTAAACGGGCATTAGTTGTTTACTAACGGCTAATGTTAATGGGTGAAGGCGTGTGCCTGAGCCTCCTGCGAGTATGATTCCTTTCATGGTTTCAATGAGTGATTGAATGATTTTTGAATGAGTGATTGTAGGTTACTCATTTCTAAAACCTTTATTTATTTTCTATATGACCTATCTTAACTATTTGTTTATAAAGCAGATATTGCTACTTTTAAACTATCTCTCCAATATGGAACCGTAATGCCGAAAGTGTTTTTTATCTTGCTTTTATCCATTACAGAAAAAGCTGGACGAGTTGCTTTTGTGGGATATTCACTCGTTTTTAATGGTTTTACTGCAACTGTTATATTTCCTAACTCAAATATCGCTTGGGCAAAATCGTACCAAGAAACTGCTCCTTCGTTGCTATAATGATAAATTCCGTAGGCTTCTTTTTCTGACGCAATAATATCTAATAAAGCTCCTGCCAAATCAACTCCATAAGTTGGCGTTCCTACTTGGTCGGCAATAATACCTAATGAATCACGGTCTGTACCCAATTTAATCATCGTTTTCATGAAATTATTGGCGAACTCAGAATATAACCATGCCGTTCTCAAGATGTAATGTCTGTCTAAAACATCAGTAATTGCTTTTTCTCCTTCTAATTTCGTAAGTCCATAAACACTAATCGGTTCAGCAGGACTGTCTTCATTTAGAAGAGTGGGAACATTTCCTTCAAAAATAAAGTCGGTAGAAATGTGTAGTAATATTGAATTGTGCTTAACGCAAAGTTTAGCGATATTTTCAGCTCCATCACGATTGATTTTGCGAGAAAGTTCAACTTCGTCTTCTGCTTTATCAACGGCAGTATAAGCTGCACAGTTGATAACATGAGTCGGTTTTTCTTGAGTAAAGAGTTTCTCTAAAACGTCAATATCCAAAATGTTCCCAACTATTTCATCAGCAAAAGTAATTGCTGTAATATTTCTTTGCGAAGCTACTTTGCCAAGGCATTGTCCTAATTGTCCTGTTCCGCCTAATACTAATATATTCATGTTTGATGTTTGTTGTTCGATGTCTGATTTTAGTTTTACGCCTAACATCAAACGTCGAATATCGAAAAATTATCTATTTTCGTACATTGATTCATAATATTTCTGATAATTCCCCGAAGTGACATTATCTAACCACTCCTGATTATTTAAGAACCAATCAACGGTGATTTCTAAGCCTTCTTCAAATTGTAAAGATGGCTTCCAACCTAATTCGTTCATGATTTTTGTAGCATCTATGGCATAGCGGAGGTCATGCCCAGCACGGTCAGTCACATACGTGATTAGTTGTTCTGATGTGCCTTCTGGACGACCCAATTTGGCATCCATTGTTTTGCAAACTAACATCACGATGTCAATATTTTTCCATTCGTTAAAACCGCCAATGTTATAAGTTTCGCCAAGAACACCGTTATGAAAAACTGTATCAATAGCTCTGGCATGGTCAACTACAAATAACCAATCTCTTACATTTTCACCTTTACCATAAACAGGAAGTGGCTTATTGTTTAAGATGTTATGAATAATCAAAGGCAATAATTTCTCAGGAAAATGATTTGGACCATAATTGTTTGAACAATTGGTAATTACTACTGGTAGTTTGTAGGTACTTCCATAAGCACGTACAAAATGGTCAGACGAAGCCTTTGATGCCGAGTACGGTGAACGTGGGTCGTAAGGCGTGGTTTCTAAGAAAAATTCTTCTGGATTATGTAATTCTCCATAAACTTCATCTGTTGAAACGTGATAAAAACGTTTGCCTTCGTAACCTGATTTTTTCCAAGTGTTTTTGGCAGCATTCAATAAATTACAAGTACCAATAACGTTGGTCATCACAAATGCCATTGGGTCGGTAATAGAACGGTCAACGTGAGATTCGGCCGCTAAGTGGATTACACCGTCAAACTGATGTTCGGCAAAAAGTTGGTCGATAAATGGAGCATCTACAATATCACCTTTTACAAAAGTATAATTTGGAGCATTTTCAATATCTGTTAAGTTTGCTAAATTTCCTGCATAGGTTAATTTATCAAGATTAACGATTTGGTAATTTGGGTACTTTGTAACAAAAAGTCTTACAACGTGTGAGCCAATAAATCCTGCTCCGCCAGTGATTAATATTTTTTTCATTTGTTTTGATTCAATTATATATTTTTTGCATGAAATGATACTTCCGATTCATACAAACTAACTTATTTTTTTTTGCCAATTCCAAGCATCACCCAATGCTTCTTTTAGTGATTTTTGTGTTTGCCAACCTAATATTTCTTTTGATTTTGTGCAGTCTGCATAAACGGCTACAATATCACCATCACGTCTTGGTTTAATGGCATAATCAACTTTTAAATTTGTTGCTTCTTCAAAAGCCGTGATAACTTCCAATACTGAGCTTCCCGTTCCTGTACCAATATTAAAGAAATCGTAATAATTTCCTTCTGGTTGTTTCAATAGTAAATTTAGTGCTGATACATGAGCTTTGGCTAAATCTACTACGTGGATATAATCTCTAATGGCAGTACCGTCTGACGTTGGGTAATCGCTACCATAAACGGCTAATTGCCCACGAATACCCGCAACTGACTGTGTAAGGAAAGGAACAAGGTTTGCAGGAACTCCTAAAGGTAATTCTCCAATCAAACAACTTTCATGAGCTCCAATTGGATTAAAATATCTCAAAGATATGGCGTGAAAATGTTGAGTGCTTGAAACAGTATCTTTAATGATTACTTCACAAACTTGCTTAGTGTTGCCGTAGGGAGAAGTTGCTGGTTTTACAGCAGAGTTTTCTGTAACGGGTAAAGCATCAGGCTCTCCGTAAACAGTACAAGAAGACGAGAATACCAAATTGTTTACTCCATGTTCCATCATTTTCTCAAGCATCAAAACCGTTGCTGCAATATTATTTCTATAATACTTTAATGGTTTTGCTACCGATTCACCTACTGCTTTGGCAGCAGCGAAATGAATGATGCCATCAATTTTTTGCTCCGTAAAAATGGTATCCCAAGTAGAAGCCTCATTAATATCTGCTTCATAGTATTTTACAGGTTTACCAATAATTGCTTCAATTCCAGAAAGGGCTTTCTTTTCGGAATTTGAAAAATTATCTAAAATAATGGATTCAAAACCTGCGTTGTGAAGTTCTACTACTGTGTGTGAGCCAATAAAGCCTGCTCCGCCTGTAACTAAAATTTTCATGAAGAAAGCCTTCTTTTTAGAAGGGATATATATGAATAGAAGTATATTTACTCGTTATTTTACAAAAATACAATAATGCCTTGTTAGAAAAAACTATCCTTTTGCTTTTTGTGTAAACGGTCGGTAAAAATATGGCTTTTTTGTATTTGTGCTTATCAAAAAGATATTGTATTTTAGTTAAATAAATAGCGATTGATTAATAGTGTTCTAATCGCTAAATCGGAGTTCGCTAATTTCGCTCAAGAAAATGAAACAATCTGAAATTAAAGCCTTAATCTCTTTACTTGATGACGATGATTATGAAGTATTGAATCACGTAGAAAGTAAAATTCGTTCAATGGGGGATGCCGTTATTCCGTATCTGGAAGACCGTTGGGAGGAATCTTCTTTGAGTCCAATAATGCAGAAGAAATTAGAAGATTTAATCCATGACCTGCAATATAATGCTTTTTTTCAACGTCTAATTCAATGGAAAAATAGTGAAAATCAAGACCTTTTAGAAGGAATGTGGGCAATTGCTACCTATCAATATCCAGAACTCTCTTTAGAAAAACTACGTCAGGATTTAGAACAAATTTATTATGAAGTTTGGCTCGAAATTCGAGATAATATGCACCCAATGGATCAAATTAAAACTTTAAACTCGGTCATTTTTGGGAAATTAAAATTTGGGGCAAATACTAAACATTTTCATTCAGCCTCAAATTCGATGCTTAATGTGGTGATAGACTCCAAAAAAGGAAATCCAATTTCTTTGTGTGTCATTTATCTTTTGGTTGCTCAAAAGTTAAATTTGCCAATTTGGGGTGTGAATCTGCCTAATTTATTTATTCTGACCTATAAATCTGGCGGAATGCAGTTTTATATCAATGTGTTTAATCGAGGATTAGTTTTTAGTAAAGTTGATATTGATAGTTATATTTCTCAACTTAACTTATCTCAAAATGATATATTTTATCAACCCTGTAACCATCTCGATATTATCCGTAGAGTGTTGAGAAACTTAACTTTGGCTTTTGAAAAAGTGGGAGATGATGATAAAGTCAAAGAGATAGAAAAAGTGTTAGAAGAAATGATGAGACAGTAACTCCTAAACGGTTGCCGTAATAACAAAATCATCAACATAAAATACATTCAATGTATGTTGTGTTTTTAGGTGACCGTCAATAAATATTTCTCCTTGAATAGTTTTTGGGTGTTCAGAGAAAGGTTCAATGTAAATGTTATCCTTAAAAGAAAGATTCTTTTTGCCGTACCATTTATACAAACTTTCTTTAGCACACCAATAAACACACATTTTAAACAAATCATCACCTGCATGAATTTGTTCTGGACTTGATAAAAATTTGTGTGCAACTCTACTTAGTTTATGAGAAATTCTTTCAATGTCAATACCAACTTCATCTGTCAAGCTCACAATAGCTATGGCATATTCGTTGGTATGAGATAAGGAAACATAGCCTTTAACATCACACAAAAAAGGATTGTTATGTTCGTCCTTTTCAATACCTTGATAATGATGTTCCAATAACTCAACCGTATATTTCACACAAGTTCGGCTGGCTAACCATTCCAATTGCTTAAGTGGATGAGTTGCATTAGAAAGGCGTGATAAATCATCTTCTTTAATATTGAGGTATTCAAGAAAAAAATGGGTACTTTCCTCAATTTTCCAAAGTGTGATAATACATTGTTCGGAAATATTTTTTGAAAAAATTACAGCCATTTTTGAGTTATCGGTTATTAGTTATCAGTTACTTGACTAAAAAATATTCAGTACCAAGTCGTTTAGGATTTGATGATGACAGCTAAAAATGTTGCCATTCCCTGCAAAATAAAGTAATTTCGTTGGATAATACTGTTCAAAGAGCAAATTCTTGCTAAGATAAACCTAAAAAACTCATCAAATTTACCCAAATTAAGTATCTGATACCTGATAAACGCCCATGCAAGTAGAAAAAATAGATACATTTTCTGGACATCGTGACTGTGTTTATACGCTTGAAAGAGCTGCTGAAAATAGTCAGTTTTTTTCCGCTGGTGGCGACGGATTGGTTGTGCGATGGGATTTATTAAAGCCTGACTCTGGGGAATTATTTGCTCAAATTCCTGCATCGATTTATGCTTTATGTTTAGATGAATCAAGAAATCATTTATGGATTGGACAGAATTTTGATGGAATACATCTAATTGATGTTTCCTCTCAAGAAGAAATAGATTCAATCAAAATTACGTCAGGGTCAATTTTTGATATAAAAATTTGCAAAAATATTGCCATCATAGGAATATCAGATGGGACAATTGTGGTGATGGATGTTGAAAATTTTGCTGTTAAAAAACATATTAAAGCATCCGATAAAAGTGTTAGAAATATCGCTATAAATCCTGTTTCAAATGAATTTGCAGTTGCATATAGCGATTTTTCAGTAAAAATCTTTGATTTGCAGGATTTTTCATTGAAATTAGTGTTAAATCACCATACCAACTCTGTTTTTACCGTTTGCTATTCGCCTGATTATCAGTATTTACTCTCATCAGGACGAGATGCTCACCTAAAGGTCTGGAATGTAAATCAAAAATATCAATTACAAGAAGATATTGCCGCACATTTATTTGCTATAAATGATATTAAGTATAGTCCAGACGGAAAGTTGTTTGCTACGTGTAGTATGGATAAATCAGTGAAAATTTGGGATGCACAACAATTCAAATTATTAAAAGTTATTGATAAAGCACGCCACGCTGGACATGGCACGTCAATCAATAAATTGTGGTGGAGTCAGTACGAAAACCAATTAATTTCAGCATCAGACGACAGACATATTTCTGTATGGGCAGTTAATGAATGACATTAGATTGGTTGTTCTAATTCAAAAAAGTTTATAAATCCAACTTTGTTATAATATAATTCTTGATTCCATGAAGATTTAGTGATTCTGATTGATAGTCCAGTATTCTATCACTCACTCAATTCTATTATAGGTAATCAAGTCCATAAATTAAAAAATCATGAGAATTACTCCCCTTGAAATCAGACAACACACTTTCGATAAGAGTTTTAGAGGGTACGATACTGAGTCGGTTGATGCTTTCTTGCTTTCTCTTTCGCAAGAGTGGGAACGTGTATCGGAGGAACTTAGACAATCAAAACAGCAATTAGAAGTTGCTGAACGTGAGATTGTTAGAATGAAAGAAATTGAAAATAGTCTTTTCAAAACTCTTAAAGCTGCCGAAGATGCTCAACAAGAAATAAATGCAAAAGCTCAAGCTGAAGCGGATTTAATTACAGATAAAGCCAAAAAAGATGCGGAGGAAATAACAGCCGAAGCTCAGAAAGGTGCTGATATGGTAATTTCAGAAGCAGAAAGTAAAGCTAAATTTTTGGTAGAAGATGCCGTAAATGACCTCAAAAATTATGAGCGAGATTTTAAGGCAATGGAACGTTATAAGGACTATTTAGTAGTTGAACTGAAAAGTTTTGCCAATGATGCACTCGACAAAGTAACCAAGTTTGAAGAGCGTATCAATAGTAGAACGAATGAAGCAAGATTAAATGACCTTGATATTAAAATTGCGGAGAAAAAAGCTGAAATTGTAGCACCAGTTCCAGTTGTTGTAGCACAAGAAACGCCAATTGAAGAAATTGTTCAAGAAGCTGAGGAAAACACTATTATAGAACAAAATGTTGTTTCAGCACAAAATCAAGAAACTATTATTGCCGTTTCAAGTGTTGTAGAAGAACATAAGCCTGTCATTATTGAAGCGGTAAAAGAACCCGAAATAGATTTTGAACCAGCAAGTGATTTTGATGATGAAGATGCTGAACTACCAACTGTTCATGCTATTTTGAGTGAAGAGGAAAATGTAGAGTTACCAACAGTAAATACTATATTAAATGAAGATGTTGAACTGCCAACTGTAAATGCTATTTTAGGTGAAGAGCAACATTCAGACTTTCCTTCATTGCCGTTTAATGAAATTGCAGATAATTTAACGAGAGAGATGAAGGCAGCTCGTGGGAGACCTCGTAAAACTTCAAAAGATGATAATTTGCCAACAGTTTCATCTGTAATGGAAGAGTTTGCTAAAGAATCTCCTGCCGCAATAAGTAATGGTGGAGGCTCTTTTTTCGATAATATTTAATATTATATGATTGCTATTAGAAAATTTCAAGTTGAAAAAGCAGCTTGAAATTTTTTGTTTAGGTATGGTAGGTATTCGGAAGAAATTAGTTTATGTTAAAAGTTATTGTAATTGATTGAATAATAGCAAGTTATAATATTTTTTATAACTGTTGATTGACATGATAACTAAATTTTAATACCTATTTATATACAATTTTGTTTGTAATATTGTGTTAATTAATTCGAAAGACAAGGCTGTCTGTCGTACAAAAATATGGGAACAATCGCCTTAGAAGGCTTAGAGTTTTTTGCATATCACGGTGTTTATGCTGAGGAACAAAAGATAGGGAATCGTTATCAGATTGATATTCAGATAACTACAGATTTTTCAGAAGCAGCGGATACCGATAATCTAAAAGATACCGTTAATTATGGAGACTTATATGAGATAATTGCTGGTGTGATGAAGATTAAAGCGAAGTTATTAGAACACATTGCTCAATTGATTATTTCAAGTGTGCGAAAGCGTTACCCTAATATTGATAAAGTTGAAGTTGCCGTTTCTAAATTTAATCCGCCGATTGGTGGTGTGTGTACACGAGCTAAAGTAACCTTAGTAGGATAATTTATGGCCCATCAAGTAACTATAAAAGATATTGCTCGTCATCTGAATGTTTCAGTGGCTACGGTTTCTCGTGCTATGCGAGATATGCCCGAAATTAAACCAGAAACACGTGATGCGGTACTGAAGTTAGCAAAAGAGTGGGATTATCAACCCAATATTTTAGCAACAAGTTTAGTAAAAAGCCGTACAAAAACCATTGGGGTTATTGTGCCAGACTTATCATATCATTTCTTCGCTTCAGTTATTAAAGGCATTGAAGAAGAGGCAATTGCGAGAGGGTACAGTTTGCTATTGACCCAAACCCGAGAACTTTATGAACGTGAATTAACTAACGTTCAGAATTTATCAAGAGGGCAAGTTGAAGGATTTATTATTTCTCTTTCTCAGGAAACTACTGATTTTGAACACCTTAAACGACTTCAGCGTAAAGGTATTCCTCTTGTTTTCTTTGACCGTGACGCAGGTGAAATAGATGTTACCAAAGTAATGGTTGATAATGTCAATGCTGCTTTTGAAGCAACTAATCACTTAATTGATAATGGGTGTAAACGAATTGCTTTTTTAGCAGGCCCCGCCAGTGTAACGGTTAGTAACCAACGACGAACAGGATATATACAAGCTTTAACTCATGCAGGTTTAGAAGTTGACCAGAGTTTAATCGTTCATGGAAATTATAACTTGCAGAAAATCATAGAGTTAACCAATTATTTGTTTGAACTTCAAAATCCTCCTGATGGCTTAGTCGTTGTGAGTGACCGTTTGGCAATTGGTGCTATTAAGGCTTTAAAAGCAAAAAATATTAGCATTCCAGAAGATGTTGCCATTGTCAGTTTCAATGATGAACCCGTTTGTACAATTGTTTCGCCATCGCTAACCAGTGTGGCACAACCTACAATTGAAATAGGGAAAATGGCAACGTCATTATTAATCAGCCAAATCGAAAATACCTCTGTACAATATCAGCCAGAAGTAATCATTATGAAAACAGAACTTATGGTCAGAGAATCTTCAATGAAAAATAAATAATTTTAATAAATTAACGAAACAAACCTATAAGATTTCTTATAGGTTTGTTTCGTTAAAATTACCTTCATCCTGAAAATACAAATGAGAAAAAACTTACTACTAATCTTGTGTCTGATACTCTCCTTTTCTATATCAGCTCAAAAAAAGAAAAAAAAGAATAAAGAAGTTGAAGTTGTGGTACCAATCCCCAAAAAGGTATTGACTCACGATGTCTATGATTCATGGAAGGAAATTCCTGACCGAATGATTAGTAATGACGGAGCAAATGTGGTTTATACACTTAATCCGCAAGAAGGCGACGGACGTGTTGTTATACATTCTTTGAAAAGTACAAAAATAGATTCTGTTCAACGAGCTACTGATATTCGTCTAACCAATGATGCTGAATTCGCTATTTTCAAGATAAAACCACAATTGAATTTGGTTAAATCAATGAAACGTTTGAAGAAGAAAAAAGATGATATGCCCAAAGATTCTTTAGGGCTTTATAATCTAAAAAGTTATAGCTTAGCAAAAGTACCTAATTTGATTTCTTATAAAATTCCAGAGAAAGCAGGAGGGTGGGTTGCATACCAAATAGAAGAAGTTAAGAAAGTTGACATTAGTAAAAAGAAAGATTCTTTAGTGAAGAACGAAACTAAAAAGAAAGTTTCCAAAAAGGAATCGGAGGAAAATGGGTATCGTTTGGTATTGAAGAATTTACAGACTAATGCTAATCAAATATTTAGTTATGTGGTAGAGTATGACTTTACAAAATATGGAAAACAGTTAGTTTTTAGTACGACAGGCAATGATTCGACCTTATTTTCAGGCGTTTATGCTTATGATTTGCAGTCTGGAAATTTAATAAATATCTTAAAAGCCAAAGGTAAATTTAAGAAAATTACTCAGTCGGAAGATGGGCAACAGATTGCATTTATTGCCGATTTAGATACAAATACTAAAACGCAGATTCGTTTACCAAAACTATATATATGGAAGTATGGAGATGAGCAAGCTAAACTTGTGGCAGATGAAAATCAAACTTTTGCTCCGCAAAGCTGGTTAGTAAGTGAGCATTATCAGCCACGTTTTTCTAAAGACGGCACAAAGTTGTTTTTTGGTACAAACCCAAAGCCAATAATAGCGGATACCACTCTTTTGTCAGAAGAAATTGTAAATGTAGAAGTTTGGAATTGGCAAGATAAGAAACTACAAACTCAACAGAAAGTTACTTTAGAAGAAGATAAAAAACGTTCATATTTAGCGGTATTAAATGTTGGTAATCTAAAAATAGTACAATTAGGTTTTTTAGAAATTCCAACAGTTTTTTTGGATAAAGAGGCAAATCATAATACAGTTTTAGCGATGTCTGATGTTCCATACTCAAATCAGCATTGGGATTGGAACGGTAAAAAAGATGTTTATTTAGTCAATCTTCAAGATGGTTCACGCAAACAAATTGCAACGGCATTACAAGGAAATCCGTCTTTGTCGCCTAATGCTCAATATATAACTTGGTGGTCATTGCCTGATACTGCTTGGTTTGCTTATTCTATCAAGAATGAAAAAACGATGAAACTTACTGATAATAAAACGGTTAAGTTTTATGAAGAAGATGACGACCACCCAGATTTTCCGCCAGCTTATGGTTCGGCAGGTTGGGTTGATGATTTAAAAGACCCAATGTTTGTAGTATATGATAATTATGATGCTTGGGCGATTGACTTGAAAAATAATACGCCTATGCTTATAACTGGAGGCCGTGAGAATCGTGTGAAATATCGCTACGTGAATTTAGATACGGATGAGCGATTTATATTGGGTAAAAATGCCCTCTGGAAACTGTTTTATGAGAAAGATAAGAGCGAAGGGTTCGCAATTCCGACCAGTCCACTGGTAAAACCGAAAGAAATTTATAAAGAATCCTTCAGTTTATCGAACCCAATTAAAGCGAAAGGTGCTGATAATCTGATATTTACGAAACAAAACTTCCAAAATTATCCAGATTTGTATTCTTCGGATTTAAGCTTTCAAAATGTGAAGAAAATATCTGAAGCAAATCCACAACAAAAGGAATATTTATGGGGTAAAGTTGAATTAGTTGATTGGAAAGCTTCAGACGGAACTCCATTGCAAGGACTTTTGTATAAACCAGAAGATTTTGACTCAACTAAGAAATATCCGATGATGGTTTATTTCTACGAAAAAAATACGGATAATTTGCATACACATTTTAGTCCATCACCAATTCGCTCATATATTAATTATCCATATTTCACGTCAAACGGATATGTGATTTTTGTGCCAGATATTGTTTATAAAGCTGGCGACCCAGGAAAGAGTGCTTATAACTGTATTATTTCAGGTGTGGAAAGTATTATTGGAAAAGGGTTTGTGAATAAAGACCGTATTGGAGTATCGGGACATAGTTGGGGTGGATATCAAACTGCTTATTTAGTTACACAAACCAATATATTTAGAGCTGCCGAAGCAGGGGCTCCCGTTGCTAATATGACTTCTGCTTATGGTGGAATTCGTTGGGAATCAGGACTTTCACGTCAAGCTCAATATGAAAGAACACAAACCAGAATAGGAGGGACTCTTTGGGAGAAGTTTGATAAATACCTTGATAACTCTCCACTTTTTCAAGTTCCAAAAGTACAGACTCCAGTATTGATGATGCACAATGACGATGATGGTGCTGTGCCTTGGTATCAAGGAATTGAATTTTATATGGCTTTGAAACGTTTGAATAAACCTGTTTGGCTGTTGAATTATAATGGAGAAAAGCACGGTTTGACTTTAAGAAAAAATAGAAAAGACTTTGCCAAGCGACTTTATCAATATTTCGACCATTATTTAAAAGATGCTCCTGCTCCTGCATGGATGACAGAAGGTTTGCCTTTTATGGAAAAAGGAATCAATCAAAAACTGGAAGTTGGAAAATAATTTAATGAAGCGGTTGGATGAATGTCTAACCGCTTTTTTTATAAATAATTGAAAATGAATATTTTATGAATTAAGTTCTACTGAATGATAGTTGAAATTCAGAACCTATACCAATATTTGATTTTACAGATACCTTGCAAGAAATAGCTTTTGCTAAGTCTCGAATGAGGTGTAACCCCAAACCTACTTTTGAACTAATTGTATTTTCTTCGGAAAAAAGTATTTGTATTTGCTGAGCTGAAATACCTGTGCCATTATCAGTTATTGATAAAATAATTTGTTCTCTTTCCTGAGTTGCTCTCCAAACTATCTGTGGATTCTCATTGGACTGTAAGGCTTTTATTGCATTATTAGTTAAATTTTGCATGATTGTCTTTAAATAATCTTCGTCTGAGGAAAGTGTTAATGAATGAGGGTTCTCAAATTTGAAATTAATTTGAGGATTATCTGCAAAGAATCTCTGAAGATACTCAAATAATATATCAACTTTAATTTGTTTGATTTGCGGTTCAAAGTTTTTCATTTGACTTTTACTCCAAAGTAACATTGACTCCATATTTTCAAGTAAAGTTTCTGCCGAGTCTGTAATTTTCTTTTGATGCTTTTCTGCCATTTCTATTGTTAATAATTCTGGCGATTCTTTTTGTAAATGTAGGAAATTTATCAAGTTAGCAACTGGGCTACGCAAGTCATGACTAAGAATAGCAAAGAATTTTGCTTTAATTTTGTTGGCTTCGTCGAGTTCATTATTAAGTTTAAGAAGGGCATTATTTGTTTTTTTTCGGGTTTGATTTTGCCAAAATAATAGTCCTCCAATGATTGATAAAAGTCCTAATCCCAAAATGTAATACCATTTTTGTCTTTTGTTAGCTTCCAATGAGATTTTATTTATCAGAATTTCTTTTCTATTCAATTCTATTTCTTTCCCCACCAATGCCAATTGTTTTTCTTGTGCCATTTTTTCCAACTTTTCAGATTTTAATTCAGATTGTGTTTTCAGAAAGTTTAACCTAATTAAATCTCTTTCTTTTTGGCTTTTGGTCAAATTGGCTTGATTTAAAGCCAGCATCAGTTTTTGTTGGTTCAGTTTTTCGTTGGCAAGTAATTCGGCAGTTTTATATTTTTCTTCTTTGGTGTCAAACTCGTACTGAATCTCTAATCTTGAAAGTTGTTTTCGGTTATTCTCATTATCAATGTTATCTTTTAATTCGATATATTTTTTGAAACTAATATAGGCACTATCCATTTTACCTAAATGCTCATAAATCTGACTCAGATTATCAAAAGTCTCTTTTTGTACATCTTGAATTTTGATTTCGTGAGCTAAATTGTTCGCTTTTCGTGTATATGACAAAGCGGAATTGTAGTCTTTATTTTCAAGAAAATATTTTCCTATGCCTTGAAGGCTCACGGCAATACCTTTTTTATTCTTTATTCCTTCGTTTATTTCAAGGGCTTTTTTATAATTAGCATAAGTTTCTGGATATTTCTTTAATTCGCTATATGCGTTGGCTACATTTCCGTATTCTCGGGCAATTCCTAATTTATTATCAATTTCGATGTTTTTAGAAAGTGCATTCTGATAGTAATTAAGGGCTTTTTCGTAGTTTTTAGTTTGAAAAAATACATTACCGATATTGGCTAAACTTCCAGCAATTCCTACTTCTGATTTTATTTTTGTATTGATATTTAGCCCATCTTGAAAATATTTTAAGGCTAAATCGTAGTTTTTTATTTCA
This sequence comes from Arcicella sp. LKC2W, assembly GCF_034931005.1. Taxonomy (NCBI): domain Bacteria; kingdom Pseudomonadati; phylum Bacteroidota; class Cytophagia; order Cytophagales; family Flectobacillaceae; genus Arcicella; species Arcicella sp. LKC2W. The sequence goes on along the minus strand of NZ_JAYGIN010000005.1, from coordinate 241,771 downwards.
CTATATATCACCCCCATGTTGGTGTAGGTAATACCAACCGTTAAATCTTCTTTTGATTTTTCGCCTAATCGAATTACTTTTTGAAAATAGTTTAAGGCAGTAGGGTAATTATTTTGAACAGTATTGACAGTCCCCAACATGGACAAACACGCCATAATGCCCGTATTATTTTTCATTTCTTCATTAATTACCAATGATTTTGTGAGATATAACTGTGCATCTTTAAAGTTTCCCATCGAATAATAAGCAATAGCTTGAAACCTGTTTGCATCTGCTAAACCTTTCTTATAAATAATTTTCTCTGAAAGCTGACTGGCTTGTTGTGAGTATTCTAAGGTTTTGGCTGGATTAGACATATAATATGCCCGAGCCAACTGTATCAACACATTGGCTCGGGCAGTATCTTCTTTGTTTCTTTTACTTAATGTTTCTAATAGTTTGTCATAAATAGGACTGTTTTGAGCATCACAATAATGGCTCAAAATCATGAATATGATAAATAAGCGATACTTTTTCATCTGAAATTTGCTAAAACATCTTTATAACTACGTCCAATTGGTAAGGTATAGTCTTGAATATGAAGTTGTTGTGAAGAAATTCGGTCAATAAAATGAGGTTGTACGGCATAGCTTCTGTGAATTCTGATAAAAGAATTAAAAGCTGGCTCAACTAATAAATTGCCAATAGAACTCAGAACCGAATATTTTTTTGCATTTGTGATGATACGAGTATAATCCTTCAATGCTTCTAAATAAATAATTTCGTGGAGTTTTACTTTAATTTGCTCATGCCCATCTTTAATAAATATGGTATCTGCTCCAAGGCTATGCTCAAAAAGAGTCGCTTTTGTTCTGATGTCAAAATATTTTTGAATACGACTGATGCATAATTCAAAGCGTTCATTTTTGATAGGTTTTACCAAAAAATCAAGTGCATCAACGTCAAAACTTTCGGCTCCGTAGTCGGGATATGCCGTGATAAATACGCAAGCAGAAATTTGAGTCATTTGTGTTCTCAATTCCAATCCTGTCATTTCGGGCATATCAATATCTGTAAAAATAATATCAACTTTTGGTAAATCAGCATTTTGGAGAGCATCTATGGCAGATTCATAAACGCCCAGAATATTAAATAGAGAATGTTTTTTGACAAAAGATAGGGTTGTCAAACGGTCGATTTCATCATCATCAATGATGATACAATTATACATAGCGTTCAGTGGATTCATAGGAAAAGGATTAACCAAAGATAGTTAAATCCTCTTCAAATTGTTCCTATAAAAGTCATATTTGAGTATTCGGTCTATTTAATCGGTCGTTCGTCTATTGAGTGTTTTATCGGAGGACAGAAATATTTAGCTTTGAAACATCAAAAATCGAGAACGTATTTACCTCAAAATATTATGAAAAATATATTTGTAATAGCTTTATTATCAGCTATTTGTCATTATTCTGACGCTCAAAACTATGTTCTTAGTCCTTTGGGAATACGATTTCCAAATTATTCAACCGCAACTCGCCCAACCGCCAATAGCTTGGGTGCGGGTACGGTGTTATATAATGCAACAGATAATGTTTTGCAGTATAGTCAGGGGAGTAGTTGGTTGAATTTGGGTTTACCTAATGGTTTAGTTAATCAGACTTTACGCAATAATGGAAATGGTTGGATTGCAGATGGCTTGATGCAAAATGATGGTAGCCGAATCTTGATTGGTTTGTCAAATAATGATTATGATGGATTGCTCAGAGTAAATGTTGGCGATGGCAACACGGGCGTATTTGTATCTTCGACTGATAACCCAGGGTTATACGCACAATCCAATACATCTTCGGCAGTTTCGGGCTTTTCAACTTCGGGCAATGCTATTTATGGACAATCAACTTCTGGAACTGGATTGGCAGGAGTCTCTACAAATGGTCCAGGCATTTCAGCTATATCAACCAATGGAATTGGTCTTTCAGCTTATTCAGCTACAAAACAAGCTATTTATGCAACAGGTGTTGGTTATCCTGCCATTTATGCAACCTCCCAAAACACGGGCTTACTTGCAGATGGAGGATATGCGGGTGTGCAGGGAAATTCTGTAAGCGGTACAGGTATAATTGCTTCTTCTACCAATGGTATTGCTTTGACGGCTACTTCGTCAAATAATATAGGTATTCAAGTCGTAACTAACTTATCAACAGCAATTTATGGAATTTCTACGGCAGCTTCGGGGCTATGGGGACAGTCAGATTCTGGTTTTGGCGTTTATGCAACAAGCGGAAATAGTTATGGCGTTTATGGTTATTCACAAACCAATACAGGAATAAAAGGTTTTTCGGGTTCATCTTATGGAGGAGAATTTAGTGGAAGGGTAAGAATTGAAAAAGGTGGAAATGGAGATGCAGGCATAGATTTTACGGAGGATATTGGTTTTTCTCCCCGTCGTGGGTTTATTGGAATGTATGGAAACGCTGAAATGATGGTTTGGGGCTACGCTTATAATGCACCCATTCAGCGTTGGAATATCAATACGGGTCAGATTTGCTATGCTACTGCACCGTCAATATGCTCTGATATTCGGTTAAAAAAAGAATTTAAAAATCTATCTAATTCTCTTCAATCCATAGAGAAGTTAAAGGGGTATCATTATTATCTTAGAAATGAGAAAAACACAAATCTTCAAACTGGTTTTATAGCTCAAGAAATTCAGAAAGTATTTCCAGAATTAGTCAGTACAGGCTCTGATGGCTATTTATCGGTTGATTATATAGGTTTAGTTCCGCATTTAGTCGAAAGTGTCAAATCTTTGAAAAGTGAAAATGATATTCTGAAAGATAGGTTATTGAAAATTGAAAATTTCTTACAAAAATCATCTTTGAAATTAGAAGCTAAAAGATAAAATTATGAAAACGAATCGAATCCTTATTGTTGCCTTTTTTTTAGGAATTTTTATCATCAGTTCAGGAGCAGGATGTGGCTCGACCGATGAACCAAAACCTGATAATTTTCAATCATTAGTTGGAAAATGGGAATTGGTTGAAATTGTAAATAACATTACAAAACAGAATGGCACAAGTACAAGTGGTGTAAATAAATTTAAAGCTAATGGAAATTTTTTGGCTTGGGAGTTTTTTAGTGATGGCAGAATGATTGGATTACACGATGCACAAAAAGCAGAAGCACGTTGGAAACTTTCTGTCAAAAATGTTGATGCTCAGGACATTACGGGGACATTAACCATTTCGGGGGTTGCCGTCAAAGAACTGATGGATGCTTTTGGAATTTCAGAAATAGTTTATGACATCTCAACGGTAAAAGTAACCACAGGTGGCAATAAAACATTGATGAATTTACAATTTGATGCTACTAAATATGGCGATTACCAAAAACATCTAATTGTATATATTTATCAGAAAATATGAATTACTATGAAGTAAAACTAACTTATATCAGCATATTAAATATATTTTAAACCAAATTCAATTATGAAAATATCAAATAAAATACTACTTCTTTTTGTATCAATGTGTTTGGTTTTTTGCACAAAAAACGCTGATAATATCGACCCAAATACAGGTACAAACCCAATTGATGGAACAGTAGGAAAAGGACAAGCAGGTATAAATGGCATTGGGAGTATTGATGCTTGGGACAAATTAGCGACAACTGAAAAAAATAGAATTAAAGATTGGAATACCATTTTTATGCACCAATCAGTTGGTGGAGATTTGGAAGATGGAGCAAACAATAATGGTTTTAAATTTGAATATTTCGACCTAAATGAAAAACCTAAAGGGCTGAGTGGCAATGTGTTTAGTGCTTCTAATGGAAATCCCATCGGGAAAATTGCAGAGTTTAAAAATAATGCTTTAACGCATAAAAGTATTATCAAAATAGCCATTTTAAAATTTGGATACGCTGATATTAATGACGGAAATGTTGAGCAGGTAAAAACCGCCTACAAAACTTTAATTGATGATTTACGAAGCCAAATTCCTGACTTGCGTTTTGTTCATGTTACGCCACCATTAATTTATATCGTCAGTAAAGATGATGGAAATGCTGCCAAAATGAAAATAGCTCAATGGATGAAAGATACTTTTAAGGATAAAGATAGTATTTTTGATTTACAGGAAATTGAATCCGATAATGGAAGTTGTAGTTTAAATGGAGTTTTGACAATTTGTAATAAATATAGGTCAACTTCTGGTTGTCCAAGTAAAAATCAAGGAGTTGATGCTCCCGAAGGACAAGGGCATTTGTGCGAAAGTGCCGCTACACGTATCAGCAAGGCATTTTTATATAGTATTTATCAAGCAGGAAAATAATGAGAAAGCGAATATAAAAACTCTGGGAGTCATTCTATGATTCTCCCAGAAGGCTACGAAAGTATTTCTAATACAGAAGCTAATTTAAAAACTTTTGAGATTTTATCTAATCTTTAATATTCAAAACGGTATTGACTGATTTGACATTAGAATAATAGCTAACTCCTTCATTATCAGTAGTTTTAATTCTATAGTTTACAGATTGCTCTTCTGATTTTACATAATCAAGGTATCTATAAAAAATATTTTTATCCGAAAACTGATTTTTTGCTTTAGTCGGAATGACGGTTATTGTCTTAAAGTCACCTCCTTGACTTTTTTTCTGAATTTCAAAATGTACAATACCTCTTTCCTGCGTAGTAAGCCAGTCAATTGCTAAGCCACTTTTTGTAACCGTCAAGTTGAAATCTTGAAGCTTATATGTCGTGGCAACTTTTACCGTAAATTCATCTTGAAGACACTTTTGGTCATCTTGAACAATATACTTTGTGGTAACGCTGGGTGTTACAACAGCTACTTCATTTTTAGAATTATCATGCTGCCAATTGTATGTGCCTGCCCAAGAAGCAGGTAGAATGACAGATTTTTGATTTGCCTCAAATTTTAGTTCCGTCTTTCTATTGACATCTTTAAAAATGGAAAATTGGTCTTTAATACTACCATCTGCGGCAATAAAATTGGCTTCTAAACGATTTTCAGAAACTTCTAAAAATAATGAACCTCCATCTTTATTATTTGAATAAACCATCGCATCGTGAGGGAATGTACTTTGAATTCCACCATTGGCAGCTCCACAACCATTTACTACATAGATAATTCCTTGACTTTCAGGAGATTTACTATCTGTAATGTATGGACAAGAATTGGGAGAATTATCATAACGTCCATTAGAAGAACTGAAACCATGAACTTTTGGATTATAAGTATTCTCTAAGCCATAGTGTCCTTTTATTTTTTGAGACCTTTCATAATTGTGACTGTGTCCATTCAGCACTAAATCAACTTTATATTTTTCCAATATTGGAACGACTGTTTCTCTAATGGTTTTTAAGTCAATTTCTGTATCTGAATTATGAGAACCCATTGTATATGGTGGATGATGCCAATATACAATAGTCCATTTTTGTTTATTGGCTTTCAAATCTTCCTCCAACCATTTCATCTGCTTACTATCAGGCGAATAGAGATATTTGTCTAAGGCTTCAATTCCATAAGAGTCTAAACTTACAAAATGAATATTGGCATAATTATAAGAATAGTACGCTTTTGATTTTGAAGGTACACCCCCAATTTCACCATTGGTAGGCATCGTAAATATTTTAAAATAGTCTAAAATAGGGTCTTCTATGACACGATTAGTCGTTGGTGTATAATCATGATTGCCAGGAGAAGGGAAAATGACTGTCTGTTTCATCAAGCGTTCTGTTTGATAATATTCAAAAAAACGTTGCTGATATTCCCAATCATAGCCTTGTGCATAGGCGTTATCACCCAACAATAACCAAATATTCGTGTAATTATTTCCTGCAAATTTTAAATATTGTTGATAAACTTTTGATTGAGTTTCTGTTCCCATACCCATATCACCCAACGCCCAAATTTTTACTGTTTGACCCGAACCGACAGGAGGGGAGCTAATGAAGAAATTATCAGCATCACCTTGTAACACGCCGTTATTGCCTTCAATATTATAAAAATATTTAGTGCTTGGCTTAAGTTTGTCAAGGGTAATTTGGTGTTCAGTTTTGAGAGAATTATCAGAAATGGAGAGATTCAACGAATTCGTATTATTTCCGAAATTAATCTTAGAAGAAGTAGCTAAATCAGTACGCCACCGAATCATCATACTGGTAGGCGTTGCCATTTGAAGATATGGCCCACGTACAATTTTTTGTGTAAACGCTTGTGTCGTAAACATCATAATTACAAAAAAATATTTAATACTCAGGACATTATACTTCATCATTTGCTTTTAAAATATAAAATTGATTGGTCTGTTATCTTTTACTTACGCCCTAACCTTGCTGATACTCAATGCCTAAAGTCTCCAAATCATCTTCTGCCAATTCCGAAGGTTCGACGTACATTTTTAATTTTTTAGTGTCGTCATTGCGTTTCCATTCAGCGGCTGCATCGTCGAGAATTGTCAATAAAATTTCACGTGATTCATCGTTTTCTTCCGATAGAAAGTCGTCATAATTTTTGAAAACAATTTTGATAGTCGTTTCATCTAACCAATCCAAATCATTAATCATTTCATCGAAAGCATCAAAATTACGCCCAAAATTGTCTGGAAACTTCAATTGAGCAATTAACTCTTCATAAAATTTATCAAGCGTATCAACTTGCTCGCCGTCTATATTAGCTACCAACGTTTTTTCGGTAGAATGTCTGTCAGATAAAGATTGTAAAATGGTATAATTTGCCATGTTTGATAAGATTTTAATTATTCAAATGTTTGTAAGATATTTTTATTCCATAGTTTTTTAGCAAAATCAATCACTACTTTAGGAGCTTTATTGAATGCTGGGTCAAGTTTATATTCTCCGCCTTCAAACTGATTTTCTCCAAATTTAATTTTAGCTCTACCTCTCATAGCATATTTTTGCTGACCTTGATACATAATAATTTTCATGTCGGAAGGACTAACATCTCCATGACATACGGTTCTGTACATAAGCCATACTTCGGCAATACCGTTTTTATCAAGGTCAGTAATTTGAAACGTATTTTTTACGTAATTAGCCTCCAAGTCTAATGGACAATCCTTTATAAAATCATATACTTTCCAAGTTTCTTTAGCTTCGTTATGGGTAATAATATAATGATACGCAAACAGGTCAGCGTTAGCATCTTCTATTTCATCCTCTTTTGCTTTCTTGCTTACATATCTGCCTGTTTCCGAAGTAATTACAATATTATCTCCCGAATTATCCGTCCATCTAACCGCATTTTGTGCTTTTCCATCAACTTTAATAAAGTAGGGTAATTTGTTAATATCTAATTTCGTCAGTTTTATAGGTGTTTGCCCAAGTAAACTTGTTGAAAATAAGAATGTTAGGGCGAAAATGAGCTTTTGATAAGGTTTGTTATTTTGTTTCATTGTGATGTGTTTTGCTTTTGCCTCCCCCAATTATGATTGTGGGTTATAGTTAATTTTGTCGCCGTTGTTGGTGTTTTTTGCACCTACAACGGCGACAAAATTAATTTAGATAAACTTTCTAATACTCATGATATAACCAAGATGCAGTCCTTCGTGAAAGTTGTTAAAGGTAATAGCATCATCAATCGAAGCTAAATTGAACCCCGTTGAAGTTGTAATTTCATTATAACTTTGAAATTTTCCTTCCTGATAATCACTTTTAGTTTTGTCAATCAATGAAATAATCAAAGACTTCAACTCGTCAACTTCTGCTTGCGTAGTGGTTGTAGAAGGTTTTGTTCCAGGTTTAAAAGTATTCAACAAATCATCTGAAATATTTAAAGGCAAATTAGATAAAGCATAAACAAGTCTTTGTTGAACAACGATAATGTGTCCAATATTCCAAATAAGATTATTATTAAAACCTTCTGGAATATGATTGAGTTGTTCTAACGAGTATTTTTCTAAAAAGTTTAAACAGATATTTCTGTTTGTCATTAATGTTTTGAACGTGGATTCCATTGTTTAGATTTAATTGAGTGTTTAAAAGTTTGTATTAATATTTACCTTCCCAAAAGTTTAAAATTTTCGGGAAGGTTTTTCCAAATTAGCCTTGTCTGTTATAGTTAATTTTGCGAGTTGCTTATGCACGAGTTGTTGGTGAAAAATAACACCAATAATGGCTAAAATTCTTGGTAGTTTATTTGAAATCTATTTTCGTTATCAGGGAAATTGTCAAACATAAAGAATGTTCTTTTATGTTTGACAAAGTAGTTTTCTTTAGATTTTAGTAAGTTTTCTTTGAACAGTTTAAGTGAGATATTGTTCTCATCTTTTAAATTAAAATTATTTTGTTTAAGTACACTTTCAAATCGAGTATTTATTTTTTCCTCATCAAATTGCTCGTTGAAATATTTTTTGTAGGCTATCTTAAACGTTTCTTCAGAATTTATTAATCGATATGTTGATGGTATAGATGGATTAGCTTCATGAAGTTTTTTGATAGCCTCGTTTAGATTATAATTTGTAAGAAATTCGTTATAAAAATCATTATAACAAATTGATAAATCATCAGGTAAAATTTCCTCAAATGAACCAATAAATCCCCAATAAGGTGCAGCTTTCTCTATTTTAATTAGTTCCATTATAAATGCACCGTAACAAACAGCCAAAGTGATGAATAAATTGTTTCCCATAATACTATTTAGGTAAACTAAGTTTGGATATAATTCATCCCAACCAATTAATTCTCCCGAATTAAGAACTAGTCCATCTTTATCTTTACTTCCATGAATTTCAAAATGCAATATAGGATATTGCCCTTCTGTTATGCACTTGTCTTTGATTTTTTCAAGTGCCTTCCAAAAGTCTTCTTTGTTATTTATTGAGATGTATTCCGCTTCAAAATCTGTTATTAGGTAGGCTTTTCTGTTTAGTAAGTCCTCATATAATTCTTTTCCTGTTAATCTTTCTCCTTGTTTAAGAGACTCTAATACATAAACTTTATTGAATTCAAATTCTGCCATATTTATTCAATTTTATTGTTTGTCTTTTTACTACCATAGTATCTTCACAGATCACTATTAATTCCTCACCTCAACAAAACTCCGATAATGGTCATTGGTATAATACGCCTTTCCGTCCGAACCCGTAATTAATCGTTCTGTTCCTCGGTTTTTGCCGTTTACTTTTGGGTTTACGTCCCATTCTTGGTAGTTAATTCTTTTGCCCGACGCATCATTTTTCGGAAGTAAGCCTTCGTAATTCCCAAATTTACGTCCACCTACATATCCGTCTATCGCTACGCCATTCTCACGGACATATTTCAAAACTTTTAAGGCTTTCTCAGGGGCGTTGCCTGTTCTGATGTCGGTTTGAGTGTCATTTGAGCGATTCTCAGAGCCATATTTTGAATTTTCATTGTCGGAATTTTCTCTCCGATTACGTTTTTTATGTTTCTTCTTGTGTTTGCGAGACGAATCGCTATCGTTATTACCTTCTGAATAACTGCTATCATGATTGATATTTGCTTTTTCAGTAGGTTGACAACTCCCTAATGTGCCAATGAGTAGCAAAAAGGAGCAAAAAATGAGGTTTAATTTAGACAATAGTTTCATTATAATATCTGATGTTTTAACAAATTTACCGAAAACTCATTGTGCATTGCATCTATTACGGTCAATATTTGCAAAACACCCCAAATTTCACGAAATTTGTATAATAAGTACATTAATCTGTAATGTTTTGTTATTAATTGATGTCAAAAATCTTTACTTGAATTCAAAAGGATAGCGTAGCGAGAATTTCCTAACCTTTCGCAGTGTTGGCTCATCCACTTCCATTCAAAAAAACTATGTCAGAACAAACCAGTAACATTATCCCCATTAATATCGAAGACGAAATGCGGGGAGCGTACATTGATTATTCAATGTCCGTTATTGTTTCCCGTGCTTTACCCGATGTCCGTGATGGACTAAAGCCCGTTCACCGTCGTGTCCTTTTTGGGATGGATGAGTTGGGGGTAAATTATAATAAATCCTACAAAAAATCAGCTCGTATTGTTGGTGAAGTTCTTGGTAAATTTCACCCACACGGAGACACCTCAGTTTATGATACAATGGTTCGTATGGCTCAAGAGTGGTCATTGCGTTATCCATTAGTTGATGGTCAAGGTAACTTTGGTTCAGTAGATGGTGACTCTCCAGCCGCCATGCGTTATACCGAAGCACGTTTAAAGCGTATTGCAGAAGAATTATTAGGAGACTTAAACAAAGAAACTGTTGATTTTCAACCAAACTTTGATGATTCCCTTGTAGAACCAACCGTTTTGCCTGCAAAAATCCCTAACCTTTTATTGAATGGAACATCTGGTATTGCCGTAGGTATGGCAACCAATATGGCTCCTCACAATTTAACGGAAGTTGTCAGTGGAATTATTGCTTATATCGAAGACCGTGATATTACGATTGAAGGTTTAATGCAATATATTAAAGCTCCTGATTTCCCAACGGGAGGTACAATTTATGGCGTTTCAGGTATCAAAAATGCTTTTGAAACTGGTCGTGGACGTATCGTTGTGCGTGGAAATGCTACTTTTGAAACTTCAAAAACGGGTAAAGACCAAATTATCGTTTCGGAAATTCCGTATATGGTCAATAAAGCTTCATTGATTAAACAATGTGCTGATTTGGTGAACGATAAGAAAATTGAAGGTATTTCTGAAATTCGTGATGAGTCAGACCGTCAGGGTATGCGTATCGTATTTGACTTAAAACGTGATGCCGTTCCAAACGTTGTTTTAAATAACCTTTACAAACAATCTGCTCTTCAAAACTCATTCTCGGTAAATAACGTATGCCTTGTAAAAGGTCGTCCTTATACCTTGAATTTGAAAGATTTGATTCATTATTTCGTAGAACACCGTAACGAAGTAATTGTAAGACGTACAAAATACGATTTGCGTGAAGCTCAAAAAAGAATACATATCTTAGAAGGCTTTATCATTGCACTTGATAATCTTGATGCAGTCATTAAACTTATTCGTGAATCAAAAGACCCAAATACTGCACAGGCAGGATTGATGTCTAACTTTGGACTTTCTGAAATTCAGGCAAAAGCCATCCTTGAAATGCGTTTACAGCGTTTGACAGGTATGGAGCGTGATAAAATCATGGCTGAATATGCAGAGATTAAACGTTTGATTGATGATTTACAAGATATTTTGGATAGACCAGAACGTCAATTAGAAATTATCAAAACCGAATTGATTGATATTAGAGAACGTTACGGAGATGCTCGTCGTACTCAAATCAACATGACAGACGATGAATTCTCGGTAGAAGATATGATTGCTGATGAAGAAATGTTAATTACTGTTTCTAATCAAGGATATATCAAGCGTACACCAATTGGAGAATACAAGGCTCAAGGAAGGGGAGGAGTTGGCTCAAGAGCCGTTGCTACAAAAGATAGCGATTATACCGAACACCTTTTTACGGCAACGATGCACAATTGGTTGTTATTCTTTACCGAAAGTGGAAAATGTTTCTGGCTAAGAGTTTACGCAGTACCTGAAGGTTCAAAAACTGCCAAAGGTCGTCCTGTCCAAAACTTGATGAACATCGAAAGTGGAGATTCTATCCGTGCAGTTATCAATGTAAAATCATTAACCGACCCAGACTACATCAACAATAATTTCATTGTGATGTGTACAGAAGACGGAACAATCAAGAAAACAACTTTAGAGGCTTATTCACGTCCACGTCAAAATGGTATCATTGCCATCACGATTCGTGAAAATGACCGTTTATTAGATGTTTCATTGACAAACGGAAATAATCATATCATCATAGCAACCAATACAGGGCGTTCAGTACGTTTTGAAGAATCACGAGTTCGTCCGATGGGTCGTTCAGCAGCAGGTGTAAAAGGTATTTGGCTCGATGAAGAGAAATTAGAAGAAAAAGCAATTGGAATGGTTTGTATCGAAGACCCAGAAACACAACAATTGTTAGTAGTTTCAGAAAAAGGCTTCGGAAAACGTTCAGATGTAGAAGATTACCGTTTGACAAATCGTGGTGGTAAAGGTGTTAAAGCACTTAACATCACTGAGAAAACAGGTAACTTGGTCGCAATCAAGGAAGTAACTGATAATAATGACTTAATGATTATTACTAAATCAGGTATTTTAATTCGTATCGCCGTAGCTGATCTTCGTGTAATGGGACGTAATACACAAGGAGTGAAGTTGATTCGTTTGAAAAATGAATCTGATGAAATTTCTTCGGTAACAAAAATCGTAAAAGACCCAGAAGAAGAAGTAGTCGTTGATACAGAAGCTGTTGTTGTAGATGCAACCGAAGAAATAGCTCCAGAAATACAATCAGCAGTGGAAGAGGATGGAGGAGAGGTGCCTTTAGCTGACGAAAGCGGAGAAGAATAGAAATTAAATTGTCTGGATGAAAATCCAGACAATTTGTTAAACTTTTGTTAAGAGAGTAACTTCTGAGACATAAGTTCGTTAAAACTGCAAATTATCCCCAATCTAAATAGAGTTACAATAAACAAAAAACCATTTCAACCAACAATGAGAAAAATAACCCTTGCTCTTTTTGCTATTTTAATGACAGCAGGAGCAACCTTCGCTCAAGTGGATAAATTAATGCTTGAGGCAAATCGCAAATCGTATTCTGATGCCAAGAAAAAAGCTGATGAAGCAATAATGAAAAAAGATTCATTGAAATCTAAAACATGGCTTACACGTGGCGAAGCTTATTTAGATATTGCAAACTCAAGAGATTCTGTTTTGACAAAAGCTGACCCAACAGCTCCTTATAAAGCTTTGGCTTCTTTCAAAAAAGCACTTTCTATTGACCCTGCCTCACCAGCAAAAAAATACTTGACAATGGTGATGGACAAAGACGGTAAGCCAGAAGTTGAAGGACAAAAAATGTACGCAGCTTTCATGGATGCAGGTATTACTAAATATCAAGGGAAAGATTTTACAGGAGCTTTGAAAGACCTACAAATGGGAATGGAAGTAGCACCAAAAGATACAACTGCTGCCATGTACACAGGAGTAATTGGTCAATTGGCTAAGAATGATGCTGCTGCAAAAGTTGGTTATGAAAAATTCATGGAGTTAGGAGGGAAGGACGCAGGAATGGTTTATGCCTTAGCACAAATCTATAAAGTAGAGAACAATGAAGAGAAAGCAATGGCTACTATCAACAAGGGGATTGCTTTGAATCCTAATAATAAAGATTTGAAAGCTGAGAAAATAAATATGTTGTTAGGTTTCAAAAAAATTGATGCAGCTATTAAAGAATTAGAAGCTTCAGTAGCAAGTGGTTCTAAAGTTCCTCAAGAGGTTTTAAACTTAGGGATTTTATATGAAAACAAAGCAAATGAATTAGAAAGTGAATTGAGAGGATATAGAGAGCAATTATCAAAAGGTAATGTAGATGGATTAAATAAAAAAATTCAAACACAGAAAGATAAAATCTCGGCATTTGATGAAGAAGTTAAGCGTTTGACTGATAAAATCAAGAAAGACCCTAAATCTGCAGCAGCTTCTAAGAAACAAATTGCGGAAGTTAATCAAATGAAAGCAGAAGCATCAACGGTATTGAATGACCTAAATGCAGAATCAGCTCAACAAGCGGCAAGTGCTGTAAATACAGTAGAAGTTACTAAAAAATATGATGCTGTAAAAGCTAAACAAGATGAAGCTAAAGCACAAGCATCTAAATATTATAAGCAAGCATTAGAATTAGACCCTAATAATTATGACATTAACTTCAATTTAGGAGTTATGAACTTCAACGAAGCAGTAGTTATTAAGAAAGAGGTTGATTCAATGGATATGAATACTTATAAAGTGAAAGGTAAAGCAGTAGAAGATTTAGCAACAGAGAAATTTAAGCAGGCGTTGCCATATTTTGAAAAAGCATATTCAATCAAACAAGAAGATGATTTAAAGTCAAGTTTGAGAAGCTTATACCAAATCTTGAAGATGGAAGAAAAATTGAAAGCTTTAGGTGAATAATATTTTATATTGAAATAAAAAAGGTCTTGGACAAATCGTTCAAGACCTTTTTTATTTCAATATATTGAACGTAAGAGGTTTCCATAAATGATTGAGTTTTCGAATTGTTCTATTTAACATAATATAAATTATACAACATTTTGCATTATCTTGAAACGGCTTGACATATAAACCTTAAGTGTGTGAATTACCATGCTGAATAATGTATTAGTTGGGAAGTGGACTTTGAAGGATAGCACACAAAAGATTTGTATAGAACGCTTTAATAATTACTAAAATGACACAAAAATGAATCGCCTGAGAATCGTTTAGAATTTATGATTCGTAATCTTGTTCGGATTATTTAATTCTCAGAAATGATATTTTTAGGGTTGAATACAGATAATTATTCCTATATCAAGAAAAGCTCTTAATATAAAGTCGTAAATCTATAAAGGGCTGATAATTTGAACTGATTTGATTATTGTTCAAGATAAATCTGTACATTCCCCTCTCCCAGAATCTTAAATGTTTCTTTAACTATAAAGTTAGGTATAACGATGATGGTATTTAGTTTAACAATAAAATTGGTGAGATTCAATAATTTAGAGTTTTCTTCTTGGTATTTGATTTTCTAAAATAATTGAATCTCACGAAACTTAGTATGGAACTAAACGGCTAAAATTCCTTTTAAATCAGCAGGTGAATATTTTACAGATTTTAACACTTTATTATCAGCAATTCGATAAACTAAAAACTTGTCACCATCAGCTACAATTTCAGCTTCTGTTCCATCTTTCTCTGCATAAAATTTTACAGTAGCTTCTGCTTCTTCGTAAGAGTTACAAGCTTTCGACATATTTGAGCGTTGCACTTCGTTAAACAAATCAACGAATTTTTCTCCTAAGCCAAATTCTAAAACCGCTCCCGAAAGTACATATTGAATATCGCAAAGTGCGTCGGCAACTTCTACAAGATCATTGTTATCAATTGCCTCTTGAAGTTCTTTTAGTTCTTCAGCTATCAAACTGACACGAAGTTTACAGCGGTCAGCCGATGGAATCTGAGGCGTATCTAAAACTGGGGCTTTAAATGTATGATGAAATTCAGCTACTTGATTAAGAGAATCTATTTTTTGCATGGTAATTGAAATGTTTTGTGAGACTGTTCTCAGCGTGTGGATAATTGAACTCAAATTTACACATAATGTAGAATACTATCAGGTGCCTTTCAACACTTTTTGTGGATAACTTTGTAAGTGTCTATTTTTCAGGGTGTTATAATATTCACGTGGAACACTTTGGTTTAATCAATTGATAATCAATTAGTTATGTGTTTCACAAATTAGAAATAATATAAAAATGATAGTGCTGTACCTATTCATTATAGTCAAATATTACCGTAGTTTTGTTTTGTAAAAGCCTGATAATCAGGACATATATTTGCATATAGGTTTAGCAAATATGAAGGAGCGTGGAAAACGCAGCCAGAAATGATAATTGTATAGGATAGGAAAGGTTTATACTGATAGAAATGTTGATAAATAGAAGATGGGAATCAACGATGATTTATTTTTTTATTTTAAGTGGGGTAGAAAATAGTGTCTGTAATAGAGTGAATGCTTAATAGGAAAGAGCATTAGAAAGTCGCTTAGGAGCAAAATAAATACGTTTAAATATAGAATGAATATTCAATATAAATAACAAAAAGGGCTTCTATTCCACCCTATCGCAGTTTTTGGGCTGTTTTAGCATAAATTGGTAATTCCTCACCTTCTGAAAGTACAGGTGTGATTTTTATAACGACAGATTTTGATGTTGGCGTATTACTGACATCTGCAACGCTATCAATAGGCACTAAAACGTTCGCTTCTGGGAAATAAGTGGCTACATTTTTTGATGGAATATTATAAGGAACAATGATAAACCGTTCAGCTTTTCTATTGACTCCACCAAAAGAATTATGTAAATCAACAATTTGATAGGCTTTAAATCCCGCTGATTCGATGTCTTTTTCATTCATGAGAATTACTCTTCGTTCATTAAAAATACCTCGGTAGCGGTCATCTAAGCCATAAATAGTAGTATTAAATTGGTCGTGTGTCCGAATTGTCATCATTAAGTATTCATTATCAGCCATTTTAAAAGGCTCAAAATGACAAACGGTAAAATTAGCTTTAAGGTTTTGAGTAGTAAATTTCCCTTCTCTTGGAGCATTTGGTAAGTAAAAACCGCCAGCCTGACGCACACGGGCATTATAATTATGAAATCCATCAATTGTTTTTTCAATTAAATCTCGAATCAAATCATAATTACCAACGAGTTTCTCCCAATCAATTTTACTACGATTCTTTAAAGTAGCTTTGGCAATTCTTGCCACAATAGCTGATTCGCTCCAAACGGTATCAGCTGGAGGCGTTAAAGTTCCTTTTGATTGTTGGACTACTCCCATTGAATTTTCAGTGCTAACAAGCTGTTTTCCAGACGCTTGAATGTCTTCGTCAGTTCTACCCAAACATGGTAAAATAAGAGCTATTTTGCCATGAATAAGGTGGCTACGGTTCAATTTTGTTGAAATATGAACGGTTAATTGGCAATTTTGAAGAGATTTTGCCGTAAATTCTGTGTCAGGAGTTGCTGAAAGGAAATTTCCCCCTAATGCCATAAAAACTTTGCCAGATTCTTTGTGCATCGCTTTAATAGCTTTTACAACATCAAAACCGTGTTCTCTTGGCGATTTGAAATCAAAATTTTTGTCTAATTTATCTAAAAAAGCTGAACTTGGTCTTTCAAAAATACCCATTGTGCGGTCGCCTTGCACGTTGGAATGCCCTCTCACTGGACAAGTTCCTGCCCCTTCTTTGCCAATACTTCCCTTCAATAATAAGATATTTACTACTTCTTGAATGGTAATGACCGAATTTTTGTGTTGGGTTAATCCCATCGCCCAGCAGATAATTATACGATTATGTTGGATTAGTAAAGTCGTTGCCTCCTTTATTTGTTCTAAGGAAACCCCACATTCCGCCACTAAATCATCAAGTTGATAATTCTTTAAATCATTGATAAAAAGCTCATAATTAGCTGTATTTTCCTTGATAAATTGGTGGTCAAATACTGTGTTTGGGTTAATTTGTTCTGCTTCGTACAGTAAAATGGCCATTGCTTTCAGTAAAGCAAGGTCCGAATTTATCTTGATTTGTAGGTAAATATCTGTTAAAGATGTACCACCCGAAACCATATCTGATAGATTTTGTGGGTGCTGAAATGCCAATAATCCTGTTTCAACTAATGGATTTACAGAGATTATTTTAGCTCCTGCTTTCTTGGCATCTTCCAAAGCAGTTAGCATTCGAGGGTGATTTGTTCCTGGATTTTGCCCTAAAATCATAATTACTTCTGCTTTATTGAAGTCGTCAAGGGTAACAGAACCTTTGCCTAAGCCCAGTGTTTTTCCTAAAGCAGAACCACTTGATTCGTGGCACATATTGGAACAATCAGGCAAATTATTCGTTCCAAACTGCCGTACAAATAGCTGATACAGAAAAGCAGCTTCGTTTGAAGCTCGTCCAGAAGTATAAAAAATACCATCATTTGGCGATGGTAAAGCATTCAATTCGTCCGCAATTAACGTAATAGCCTCTTCCCAACTGATTTTTTCATAATGTGTTTTTCCTTCTTTTAACACCATTGGATGCGTCAAACGACCTTGTTGACCGAGCCAATAATCAGATTTTTGAGACAATTCTGCGACTGAATATCTTTGGAAAAAAACAGGCCCTAATTTCAATGTTGTCGCTTCTTCAGCGATTGATTTTGCTCCATTTTCGCAGTATTCAGCGATGGAAGAACGCTCTCCATCAGGGTCTGGCCATGCACAAGAAGGACAATCCACACCACCTTTTTGGTTTAGCGACAATAAAACCTTCATTCCCGTAAATACGTTCATTGCTCCAAATACGTGTTTGAAGGAATTGGTAACCGCCTTTACACCTGCTGCAACTTTTGCTGGGTCTGTGATGGTTATTCCCGTAAAATCTGTTGGTGGCTGCGGGTTTATTGCTTGTTTTTTCATCTTTAATCGTTTGAAAATCGTAATCGTTCTATGCCAGTATATACATTGAAATGTTCTTTTTTTAGAAAACCAATGAGTGTTAAACCAAATTTTTGAGCTAATTCTACCGCTAAACTTGAGGGAGCACCGATAGCTACCAATATAGGTATGCCTGCCATGAGCGTTTTTTGTACTAATTCAAAACTCAAACGCCCACTTACCAAGATGATTTTATCAGATAAATCTAAGTTATTTCGTGACGCTCCAATCAATTTATCTACGGCATTATGTCTGCCGACATCTTCCCGAAGCATCAGAATTTCTCCATTTTTATCGAATAATCCAGCCGCATGAAGCCCACCTGTGTACTGAAAAACTCGTTGTTGCTCTTGTAAAAGATTCGCTATTTTATAAATTATCTGATGATTAATCAGGTTTTTATGGATAGGAATATAAGGGCAACCTAATTTTTCAAGGACTTCAATTGATGCTTTTCCACAGATTCCACAACTGGAAGTAGCATAAAAATTTCGTTCCAGCCCAGAAATATTTACTTCAATTTCAGGTTTAACTTCAACCCGAACAATATTTTCAATGGTTTCTTGTCGCCCTAAATCAGTACAATATTTAATGGAATGCACCTGTGATTGGTCTTGAATAATTCCTTCGGAATACAAAAAACCGAGAGCTAATTCAAAATCATGTCCAGGTGTTCGCATCGTAACAGCTATACTTTTTTGCTTCCGATTATTGATTTCTCCAAAGCCTAATCTAATTTCCATCGGGTCTTCAACAGCCAATAAATCATCTTTTGGGAAAACTATATCTCCTGAAATTTTATGAATTTGTATGGGTGAAATACTGTGCAAAATATAATTAGGTTAAAATTTTATAGTCATTTCATCACTCGCTATTAATTAGGCTTGCTTTCCATAAATGTGCCATCGGTATAAAATATTACTATTCGTTCTATTTGTTTTCCCGATGGCTGTGGTTGCTGAGTTGGTACAACTGGACGTTCAATTTTTCGTCTTGGAGCAACATTTACAGGTGTTTGTACGACATTCTGTTCAGGTTGATAATTTTTAATAGATTCTCGTGGCGTTTGCTCAAATATGTTTTGACTATTAACTCTCTGATTTAAAGGGTTTTGTCGGTTGATTTGAGGGGTGTTTTGCTGAGGTACTTCAGAATCAAAAAGTAGCCAATCTCGGTCAATATCAGGGAAAACCTTTAGAATTCGTTGAATAATGTCCAAACTGGGCTTATTTCTACCCGAAAGTATGTGTGAAATACTACTTCTTTGTATGCCAACAGTATCAGCAAAATAACTTGGTGATATACCTTTGTCAATTATAATTTGTTCAATTTTCTTATTTAAGTCCATGTTACATTTGTTTATTGTAATTAACTTTACAATGTTTGATTACAAATGTATGCAATTAAAGTAATAATAACAATTGTACAAATGTTAATTGAAGAGATGTGTGTGGTATAGTTTACATTTGTACTAATATAGGCAATGAGTTACAAATGTACTTGGCAGAGTCTTTTTATAAATTTGCTTGCACTTTGTAAATGCCGTCCATTTGTAAATTAATCTTCCCGTCTCTGTATAATCCGCCAATTGCTTTCTTGAAATCCTTCTTTGACATTTGTAAATTTTTGTAGATGACCTCTGCATCAGTTTTGTCTGTATATGGAAGAAAGCCCTCTGACGCAATGAGAAGGGTATAGATCTGTAATTTAAGATTGTCAATTCTGTCAAATCCTTGTTTTACCACGCTTAAGTCAATCTTTCCATCAGTACGTATTTTCTTGATGAATCCTTTTGTTAATTCCCCTAAAGGCACATCTTTGAATATTTCACTTTTGTAAATTACGCCAATATAACGTTTGTTAATCAAAGCTTTAATTCCTAAATCTGTATATTCGTATGGAATTAAATCAACTTCTTGCCCCTCGTTTAATTCTGTAATATCCGTTTCTAAGAATTTATCCAACTTAGCTGACGCAACAATACGCTCAGTTTGTTCATCAATATAAATGTAAACTAAGTA
This sequence comes from Arcicella sp. LKC2W, assembly GCF_034931005.1. Taxonomy (NCBI): domain Bacteria; kingdom Pseudomonadati; phylum Bacteroidota; class Cytophagia; order Cytophagales; family Flectobacillaceae; genus Arcicella; species Arcicella sp. LKC2W. Next base: position 221,677 of record NZ_JAYGIN010000005.1, on the reverse strand, counting down.
AGAACGCCCTAACGCCATCTTAGAATGTTGCTCTCCGAAGGGAACAAATAAATCCTTCATTAAGCCCCAGTCAAGGAACACACCCAACTTACTTACGTCTTTCACTTGTAAGTACGCAAAGTCTCCCACAACCGCATAAGGTTTAAGCGTGGTAGCAATGATACGGTCTTCAGAATCTCGGTAAATAAATACATCTAAAAATTGCCCAATCTGTGTACCTTCTGGAACATATACACGTGGAATGAGAATTTCTTCCCCATCATAACCGTCCAAGTAAAGTCCAAAATCCAATTCTTTGATTACTTCAAGTTTGTTAAATTGCCCCAATTGTAAGGGAGCAGAATCATATATCATATTTGTAAGATTTTAATTTTATGTAAAATTGCAATAAAAATAATTAGTTGTTAGATGTTTGAGACACACAATGGGAATTAATAAGTTTTAATTTGATATTTTGTTTATAAAATCAGTATATAATACAAATCATTTCGATAAACCTTTGTAGAAACGGTTAGAACGACACATCGTTTATGTTTTGAGGTTTCCAATAGCCAGAAACACTAAAAGCTGAAGAGACTATTAAAATAGAATGCCCTGACGCAATAACCACCGTATATATTATTAAAATGCCCTAACGTAATTTTACTCATTTGTGAGAGATGTACTGACGCTATGTATAAGAATGCTCTGACGTAATTATATATTACTATCTAAGGTAATGCCCTAACGCAATCATATTTATTTACATGAGATGCACTAACGCCATACATATATACTGAATAAGCTTATAAGGGAGAGAAGACAATTATTAACCATACTTATTTATAGAAGATGCTAATAACTCCTTAATACAAGTTAAAACAAGACGGATTACTTTAAGTGGATAAGATGTTGTTGTAGTATATTCTGACTGATATGATGGACAATGTTTTGTAATAATGACTAAGACTTGTTTGATTTGTGATTATTTTGTGATTATTGTTTCTTAGAATCATGTAGAACCAACTAAAGTTCAAGTGGGAGTCATTAGAATTTGACTTAGTATTTAATATAGAACCTATTTAAACTTATTCCTTTTGTTGTAAATCGTTTCATTTGAAGTCTGTGTTTTTAAAATTATTCAATGTAGCGTTGCTATATCTGCTCTACGGCGGGTCAAAACTTTAAAAACACAGTCGTAAATTCAATTTCTATTCAAAACGAAAAGTTTAAACAGGTTCATGCATTAATTGTCAAGTCAAAGAAGTTTGCCTACTCTTATTTTTAATATATCCATCAAACAAAAAAGTCGTGGAGGGTATCCCCTTCCACGACTTTTATTTTAGTAATTACTTATAACTAATAAAGTAGTTTTAAACTACAACGTTATTTTCTCTTAAAGCAGCATTCAAAGAAGTCTTTAAATCTGTACTTTCTTTACGTTTTCCGATGATTAAAGCACACGGGACATTATATTCTCCCGCAGGGAACTTCTTTGTTAAGCTACCAGGAATAACAACACTATTTTCAGGAACAAACCCAATGTACTCTACTGGAGTTTCGCCAGTCACATCAATAATCTTAGAACTTCCCGTAATAGTAACACCTGCACCTAAAACAGCACGTTTTCCAATTCTTGCTCCCTCAACCACGATACAACGTGAACCGATGAAAGCACCATCTTCAATAATTACTGGAGCTGCTTGAGGTGGCTCTAGAACTCCACCAATACCCACACCACCACTTAAGTGTACATCTTTGCCAATTTGGGCACAACTTCCAACTGTTGCCCAAGTGTCAACCATTGTACCAGAATCTACATAAGCTCCTATATTTACATAAGAAGGCATCATTATCACTCCCTTAGCTAAAAACGCCCCATAACGAGCAACTGCTGGAGGAACAACTCTAACTCCTAATGAGGCATAGTTCGTTTTGAGTTTCATTTTATCGTGATACTCAAAGATACCTACTTCTTGTACTTGCATTTGGCGAATTGGGAAATACATCACAATTGCTTTTTTTACCCAATCATTTACAGTCCATGTACCATCTTCATTTGGTTGTGCTGTACGAAGTTCACCTTTATCGACTTTCTCTACAATTGTTTCTATTGCAGTAATGGTTTCTGGTTTCGAGCGGAGGCTTGTATCTTCCCACGCTTGTTCAATAATTGCTTTTAATTGCTCCATTAAAATATTTATCTATTTGTTCATTATAAAATTGAACTACAAAGTAAAACCATTTACTTGATAATTTAATCATTTAGAAAAGACATTTAATGAATAAAACAGAGTACAATGTGGAGGATAAAGGGAAAAGAGAATTGTCTAAGACAGTGAGATTTTGAGGAAAACTAACTTTAATTCCTAATATTGAGTGGAGGTGTTTTTTTAGTTATTCTAAATATAACTCATTATTTTAAGCATATAGTTTTTCTTTGCTTAAAATAATTCAATATGCTGATTTTCAGCATATTGTAAAAATAAAAAAACTGAAAAAATAGCACTGCCAAAGAAAATTTGGTGGTTTCTAAGGGTGTGATATTATCTTATTTAGTAGATAAATGTGACATAATGTCATATATGAAAATGAGATATGACTGTTAAAATATTGACATTAAATGTCATTAATTATACTCTTCTATCGGAATAAAGATAAGAGGTTTTTATAAGACTTTCGATAGGTGCTATTCATTTTGTTGGCAAGTATATTTATGAAAACCAGATTTTAAAGATAGCTATTATTTTGATACAATCACTACTAATAATTATAACTAAAACTATGCCAATAGTTTAATTAGGTATAAGAATAAACGATTATATGTTATACGAAAGATGTTCACACCTAAAGATAAATTAGATTATCATTCCTTATGAAATGATATCAATATTTTACTCATTGATACTTAACTGATTCTACTGTTAAATTAATTTTGTCTTAAGGCATACGTTATTTACCGAGAATGAGTCTTGAAGAGCCGATAAGGTTATTTAAAACAACGTTTGGAACGGCATTGGGAGTTTGCTAATCAAATATTTCAGCAGGATAAAAAACCCCAGAGGTAAGCATTTGAATGTGCTTATCCTTTTAATACACTGTTTAACAAGATTTAAGATAAATTTTACAAAAAAGCTATTTCCGTACTTTCGGGAAGTTTGCAGATAGTTGAAATTTCCCCAATAACTTATTGGAACAGTGTATTTAGTTATTTTATGTTAAAATGTTATTTCCATTCTTTTATAGAGTACATCCCACCCTCTTCTTCATTGATTTTTAATTAATGGGAGATTCAAAGGAAATAGATGGAAGATAAATACTACTATTTTTAGTATTTATAATTATAATTTTGGTTTTTGCTAATTAAATTAGTTAGCATTACTATTAATATTGACTTTTATGTCATCTTATTATACCTATTATATTTTAACTATATCCATTTACAGACTTGTATAATCCCCTAAAATCCCCTACTTTTGTAGAGTAATTAAATCAAGTATTATTATTTTTTATATCATTTTAGAAGATGGCAAAGGTAAAAGTTGCAATTAATGGTTTTGGTAGAATAGGACGTTTAGTCTATCGCCAAATCTATAACATGGAAGGCATTGATGTAGTAGCAATCAATGATTTAACAAGTCCAAAAGTGTTGGCACATTTGTTGAAATACGATTCAGCACAAGGACGTTTCAATGCTGAAGTATCATCAACTGATAGCACAATGAGCGTAAATGGTGAAAGTATCACTATATACGCACAAAGAGACCCTGCTTTAATTCCATGGGCATCTCATGACGTAGACGTTGTTTTAGAATGTACAGGTTTTTTTACTGACAAATCTAAAGCTGAAGCTCATATTACTGCTGGAGCGAAGAAAGTAGTAATTTCTGCACCAGCAACTGGTGACGCAAAAACGGTAGTTTTCAATACAAACCATAATATTCTTGATGGAACTGAAACAGTTATTAGTGGTGCTTCATGTACAACTAACTGCTTAGCTCCTATGGCCAAAGTATTAGAAGATTCATTTGGAATAGTAAACGGTTTAATGACAACTGTTCACGCATATACAAGTGACCAAAATACACAAGATGCTCCTCACGCTAAAGGAGATTTACGTCGTGCAAGAGCTGCTGCTGAAAACATTGTTCCAAACACAACTGGTGCAGCAAAAGCAATTGGTTTAGTTTTACCTTCTTTAGTTGGAAAATTGGACGGTTCAGCACAACGTGTTCCAACTCTTACAGGTTCATTGACTGAGTTAACAACAATTTTATCGAAGAAAGTAACTGTTGCTGAAGTTAATGAAGCAATGAAAGCGGCTTCGAATGAAAGTTTTGGTTATACTGAAGACGAAATCGTAAGTAGTGATGTAATAGGTATCACTTATGGATCATTGTTTGATGCAACACAAACAAAAGTTCAAACTGTTGGTGATACCCAATTAGTGAAAACTGTTTCTTGGTATGATAACGAAATGTCTTACGTTTCACAATTGGTACGTACAGTTAATTATTTTGCTAAATTAATCAACAAGTAATCAATTTACGTTTGGCATAAAAAAAGGGACTTCAATTAAATTGAAGTCCCTTTTTTTATGCCAAACTCACAGACTAAATAATTTATTGAAAAACCTTTTTCTGTGAAAATTTCTTCAAATCGAGTTTTGATACCATAATGACTTACATTTAAATCTGACTTATATAAATCGTTTGTATGAATAAGATTATTCACACCAAAATTTGTCAAAGTCTCCAAAGAGTAATCAAAGAAAGGACGGCAATCTGTTTTTAAATGTAATAAACCAGAATCTTTGATAATAGTGCTATAAATTTCCAAAAACCGTTCATTGGTCATTCTACGTTTTACACCACTCTGTAAATGGTGCGGATCAGGAAAAGTTATCCATATTTCCGAAACTTCATTCTCAGTAAAGAAATTTTCTAAGTCGTGAGCCTTTGCCCGAAGAAACCCTACATTTGTTAATCCTTCATGAATTGCTTGATTACTTCCAACTGCAATTCTATCTCCTTTAATATCAATTCCAATGAAATTTTTCTCAGGAAAAAGTCTTCCTAATCCTACTGTATATTCCCCTTTGCCACATCCCAGCTCTAATACTATCGGGTTAGAATTCTTGAAGAAAGAATCCCCCCAATTTCCTTTTATTAGTTTAAATAGAGGTTTCCCTTCCTGAAGAACATTACTATTTTCTTGTATTTGTTTAAATCTTACTTCTTTTTGACGACCCATATATTTTCCATTCTATTGTTACTAATTTATTTAGCTAACTAATATGTCAGATGTCTGCCATATTTTACTCAAATACCTTTAGCCTATTTTCTCAATTATTTAGTCACTCTTAGCATAACTCACAACTACCTGATAATCAATTAGTTACGAAATAAAATTAATCTTATTATATAACTTTACAGAATCACGATTAAATACAATCCATAACTCGTTGATTATCAACTACTTAGATTAACGATTGAGTTCTGTGAGAATCGAGTAAACCGTAGTTGTACCCAACTAATCTGCAATATTCAATTCTCAGCCCGTTGTAAATAGATACGTTTTAAAAATAATTATCATACGATAAAGACGAAAGATTATTTGGCAACCAAATTTCTTGCCCTTTATCCAAATTTCAAGAAATTAACAAAGGATAATATACTTTAAAATATTGAGTTTTTTACACTAAAGATTTTCAATTTCTGATACTACAAAAGTACTACCTCCCACATATACAAAATCATTTATTTGAGCTTTCTCCTTTACAATTTTAATCGCCTCATTCACATCTCTAATCACAATACCCGATAATGAAAAATTATTAGCTTTCGTTTTTAAGACTTCGGCATCCAATGCTCGAGGAGTATTGGATTGGCAAAATATATAATTTGCTGTTTTAGGAAAAAGTTCCAAAATACCGTCAATGTCCTTATCCGAAACAAATCCTAACACAAACCATAATTGCTCAAAATTTAGACTTGAAATATTTTTAAGAATTTCGCTTATGCCACTTACATTGTGTCCAGTATCACAAACTATTGTTGGGTTGGTAGATAATGTTTGCCATCTGCCTTTAAGCCCTGTTTGAGCTATTACCCGTGAAACACCTTGTAAAATAGCATCATTAGAAATGAGGTAACCATTTTTGTTAAGAATTTTTACTGCAGTAAGAACTCCAATTATATTTTTCAATTGATAAGAACCAATGAGTTGAGAATAGAGAATTTCGGTACTCCCTTTAGACTTATCAAGAATATTTAATTCTAAAAGACCATTAACGATGTTGCTTTTGTTGACCTCGTAGAAATCCTCTGCAAAATAAATAGGAGCATTCTCATGAGAAGCCTTATTTATAAACACTAATTCCGTATCAAAGTGCTTTTCACTAATAACCACAGGTATAAAAGGCTTAATAATTCCAGCTTTTTCTGTGGCAATCTTAGTTAAAGTATCTCCTAAAATATCGGTGTGGTCAAAACTGATATTAGTGATAAGTGATAAGTCTGGGATAATCACATTGGTTGAGTCTAACCTCCCTCCTAACCCAACTTCTATAATAGCAATATCAACTTGTTCTCTTGCAAAATAATCAAAAGCCATACCAACAGTTAACTCAAAAAAAGAAGGTTTCATATTTTCAATGAATCCTTTATTCTCATCAACAAAATTTATCACTTCGGTTTCTGAGATTGCCTCTCCATTTATTCTAATACGCTCTGTAAAAGATTTCAAGTGTGGAGACGTGTATAAACCAGTTTTATAACCTGCCGATTGAAGAATTGATGCTAAAAAATGAGATGAACTTCCTTTTCCGTTAGTTCCTGCGATATGGATTGATTTGAATTTTATTTGAGGATTATCAAGATGTTCACAAATTGCCATTGTGTTCTCTAAATTTGCTTTAAATGCTTTTTTTCCAATTCGATGAAAAACGGGTAATAATTGATAAAGATATTCAATTGTTTCTGGATAGGTCATGTTGTTAATGAATTAAGTAATTGGTACAACTCTCAATAAATCGGGGTGTAAAGATAGTGCTTATCTTTTATTAATGGATAGCCATCTTTTGAAAAATAATCCTTTAATTTTGTAGCTGGAAACAAATTAAATAACGATTTTTCAAAGGATTAATCTTTGAACAAAAAGCATAAAATGAAAGAATCAGAAATCAATTTTAGAATTCAATTAGACGACCAAAGTGTTCCAGAGCAAATTTCATGGTCTGCGACAGAAAACCCAAATGAAGGTATCGAGGAGACAAAGTCAATCTTCATAGGAGTATGGGACCATTACCATAAAGGACTATTAGCCTTGCCACTTTGGACGAAAGATATGGATGTTTTTGAAATGAAACGTTTTTACATTGAAATTATTGGTAGTGTCGGCAATACATTAATTGAAGCTACAGGTGATGAAAAAATGGCGAAGAATATTGAAGGGCTTTGCCGTGTACTGACAAAGGACTTGCAAGAAGAATTAAAAGCCGCTGAAAAGCAATAATTTATGTTAATGATTGTTAATGCCAATTTCTTACGAAGGAATTGGCATATTTTTGGTCTATAAATAAAGAAAACTCATGAAAAAATATTTTTTAACTCCCCTATTCATATTAACACTTGTTGCTACTTTTGCTCAAAAAGGTACAGCATTTCTGCAAGGTGGAAATCTCAGGACAGTTTTTGATGTAGCAAAAGTTCAAAACAAACCTGTTTTTTTAGAAGTCTATGCTCAATCTTGTCATGTATGCAATGCTTTTAAGGCAACATTTGACCTACCACAAGTTGGCAATTTTTATAACCAAAATTTCATTTCTTATAAGTTGGATATTATGACACCTGAAGGTCAAGCCTTTCTGAATAAACAAGGAATTTGGATTCAGTCAACACCTACTTTACTATTCTTTGATAAGGATGTAAAATTGATGCACATTTCAATTTTAGGAGAAAACAATAATTCATCTCAAACATTAATTGATGCTGGAACAAAAGCTCTCAATCCCAAACAAAGAACAAGTGCATATAAGGCAAGTTTTTTATCAGGAAATAGAGAGCCAAATTTTTTGATTGATTATGGTATGATTTCGAGACTTATGCGTGATACCGTGAGTAATATTGCGGCAATGAACGCATACGCCAAGAAAATTGCAAAAAATCAATATGGAAATAATACAAGTTTTTTAGTTTTACAAAAAGTTATTGTAGATGATGAGAATGACATTTTTAAATATATGATAGCCAATTTAAAGGAATTCAATGCAAAATATGATAAGAAATTAGTAAAACAAACTGCCGAAAATATAATTATGTATTCTTTATATAGTGCAAGAGGAATGAAATACTCAAGCACTAAAATTAATAAAGTTCGTGAAAATTTGGCAAAATTGGGAGTTGACAATAAGTCAATTAATGGGCGTGTCTGGAGAGAAGAATCAACTGCTTATTTTAGAGAGAACAAACCAGAAAAAGGTATGGCTATTTTAAGTACATTAATTGATGCAAAGACTGAAAAGGCCTCTTATAAATTTTTGTATGATTGGGTAAAAGCAAGAACGTCCGATAAAACGGCTTTGGCAAAAGCGAATATTTGGTTAGCAAAAAGTAAATAAAAAAAAGCTCAATGAAAATTCATTGAGCTTTTTTTTATAGATATGGACTTGAAAATTCTAACTTCTTTAACCCATTTTTAACCTCGGGACAGCTCATAAAAAGCTTCCATAACATTTGAGTTCGATAGTTTTCAATCATGATAATTTCTGGACCTTGGTCAATTGCTAAGAAGGAATCAGCATACCAAGGTCTATTCAAATTAAAAGCATCTACAAAACCATAATTTTTCCAAATTTTATCTCCCAAAGTATAATAAAAAAACTTCAAGGCCTGCATTGATTCAATTGGCGTATAAGGAAAAGATGAAAGAGCAGCAGTAGGTGATATCGTACCATTATCATTATTTGGTTCATGGGCAGAATAGCCATTATACTCATCACTTGCAGTTAGTCCCCAATTTTTTTCAGAATAGCCATTATGTTTTTTTGAATTGTTCTTACAGTGCAGGTAATTTATTTTACTATGGGCTACATTTTGTTCAAGATAATTGGCATGAATATCGGTGAGTCCATTTGGGTCTAAACCCAAGAAAGAATAATGGGCAAAAAATAGTGGACCTCCATAGGCAAAACCGACTGGTAATTTTACACCGAAATAAGTATTCCCATTTTTGATAGCTCCATTTCTTGCCCAACCATTGTCATAAACATCTTTTGAAATGCTAAAATTAGAAGAAGAAGCAGCCAAAACATAAGTTATCAAAGCTTCATTGTAGCCAGAAATCTGCATATTCATATCCCAATTGAAATTAGGTGACCAATGCCAATACAAAGTTTTTTCATTATTTCGGCGAAACCACGACCACTCTACCTCATTCCAAATTGTATTTATCTTAGATTTTAGCTCTAACTCCTCTGAGGTATTTTTTGAAAAATACTGTCTTGCCGTCAGCAGTCCTTGCAATAAGTAGGAAGTTTCAACAAGGTCAGCACCATTATCTTTTGTACTGAAAGCGATAGTTGCTCCAGTTGTACCATTTAACCAATGGGGAAACGCTCCATGATATTTTTGAGTTTTATTTTTCAAAAAATCAACCATTGTTTTAATCCGAACGAGTCCTTCATTTCTGGTGATAAACTTTCGTTCAATACCAACTAAAATTGCCATTATACCAAAACCACTTCCTCCAGATGTTACGGTTTCTCCAGATGAATTTCTCTCTCTTGATAAACCAGAAATAGGATGCCCAAAATCCCAAAAATATTTAAAGGTCTGTTTTTGGACTAAATCCAATAATTGTTCATCTGAAATTCTCGCAAATTTATCAGTTGAATCAATTGCCGTAATAAAGCTTACTCTTGAATCACTATTCAAAAATGTTCCATTTTTTGATTTCAATTCTTTATAAATTTCAACCACATATTTTGAAAGGCTTTTTAATGACCCTTTGGGTTTGATGATAATTGAACTATCATTTTGAGCATAGATAAAATCAACTGGAAGAATATCAGACGTTTGGCTATCCGCCAAAATGATATTTTTTGCAACAGTTTCTCTATTAATAGGTGCTTTAAATGACAATTGAATATTCGGTCGATAACTTTTTTGATAAAAGGGTTGAACATCACTCCCATCTATTTGGCTACTTTGAAGTTCAAATACTTCAGGAATAACAACATTATTATCACTTGATTTACAGCTAATTAAGGCAAAAAAAAGGATACTACATTTTAAAATATTCATATTTCTATCATTAAAAAAAGGTTGTTAATCAAAATTAACAACCTTTTAAATTATAAACACCCAATTTTCAATTATCTTCCCACATCTTCAAGCTGATATAAAGAATTAATATCCCCAGCAGAAAGAGCTTTACTAAAAACTCTTACCTCATCCATTAGGCCAGTCATTGGTACTTGCCATGAATCGGCAGTTGCACCTGGTAAATTTGTACCCCAAGCACCCAACACAACTTTTGATGGCGTAGCGACAATTAAGTTTCCAGTTGTGCCACGTTGTTCCCACTCAGGATTACTAATTTTTTTCCCATTAGCATATACTTGAAACATTGAACTTGTTCCATCATACGTAATTACCACGTGCGACCATTTCCCTGCACCTTTGAAAGCTAAGTCTCCACCTTTTGATGGTTCGTTGCGAGAGTCTTGCCAAGAATCACCCGCTGGTAATTTTGAAACAAATAAACCTTTAACCAACATCGTATCTTTGTCGGCTTTGTACCAACCAGTTTCTGCCATCATGTTAATACTACCCGCCCACTCATTAGGACGGGTAAGTGTAAAAAATGACGAAGGATTTGTTCCATTATTTTTTACATTTACCCATGCTGACACGGTAAAACTTTTCAAATTATTAAGTGCTGCTATTTCATTATATTGTAAATAACCAGCAGCAAAGTTCACCGCTTGCCCTTTTTTCCCAGTTGTAAAAGTTGCATTTTTCGAAGAAGCGGCAGCTGAGCCAGATTTCATTTCTTTATCTGTTCCTTCAAAACCCCAGTGAGCAAGTAAGTTTGTTGCACCAACTTCTTCTGCACTATTATAACCTCCTATGGGTGGTAATGAAACAGTTTCGTCTTTCTTACAAGCAGTAAACATCGTTGCTCCTAAGAGAATAGTTGCAGCAAAATAGATTTTAATCTTTTGGATTTTCATGATTTAGTAATTTTAATAGTTTAAAATTGTTTTTAATAAAAAATTGGATAGTTTAATTTGTTGAAAAATGGAATTCAAAAAAGGTAATTAATATCCTGAATTTTGGTCTAAAGAACCGCCACTCAGGGCAATTTGTAAACTTGGAACGGGCAATAACTCGTGTTTTCCTGCAATAAATCTTTTTCCAATTGCTTGCATAACTTGAGCAGCTCTACCAGTCCTAACTAAATCCCAAAAACGGTCATGCTCTAAAGCCAACTCCATTCTTCGTTCTTTCCAGATAGCATTTCTTAAATCTGTTATTGAAGTTGCCATAGTATTTGATAAGCCTGCACGATTCCGAATTTTGTTAAGTTGATTTTGAGCAACGCCTGTTTGTCCAAGTTCATTCGCAGCTTCAGCATTCATCAATAATACTTCTGCGTATCTTAATAAATGAAGGTTCTTTTGCTTTTGGTCACGATTCCCTAAAAAGGTTTCAATCGTTTTATTTTCGCTATGGTATGCTTTATAATTGTAATATAGATTTTGAACAGAATCTGAACTCGGTATCCTAAAACCATCAAAAAGCGTTGTTCCACGATACTTTCCACTATTATCGATGGCTATAATTGTTGATGATTTTCTAATATCGCCTTTTTCGTAGGCATCAACTAAGTTTTGAGTAGGTGTACAAAAACCAAATCCTAAGTCAGTCCAGCCACCTTTACCCCCAACTCGTGGTCCTTGCCAAGTACAATAATTTTGAATTCCTAAATCTGAATTATTGAATTGACCCGTTTGAACTTCAAAAATTGACTCGATATTATTATCACCAATTTGTCGCCATAGTGTTGTATAATCAGAAGCTAAATTGTACTGTCCTGAATTGATTACTTCCTGACTCAAACTCAAAACTTTTTGCCAATTCTTATGATATAGATACACTTTTGCCAATAAAGTTTGAGCTGAACCTTTGGTTGCATGACCAACTGCTGATTTTGAACGAGTAGGAAGATTGTCAACCGCAAACTGCAAATCGTCAGTAATTACCTTATAAATTGTATCCACTGAAGCACGTGTTTGAAAAGCTGGGTCTGTGTTAGCATCCTTAGAATCTGTGGGAACTCTTAATACTTTAGGTACTTTTCCAAAAATGCGAACCAAATTAAAATAATAGTATCCTCTGATAAATCTGACTTCCCCAATTAATTGATTTTTTACTTCTTGAGTAATTGAGGCTGATTCAAGTGCTGCAATAGCTTGATTGGAACGTGAGATTCCATTATAATATCCATTCCAAAGTGCGGCTACAAAACCATTCGTCGGAGTAACTGTAAAATTATCAATCTCCCCAATTGCTGGTTGGTCGCTGGCAGTACTTCCTTTTTCTGCATCATCAGAGATAATATTGGTAGCAGAAATAAAACTAATTCCATGAATATCACCTTCATTGCCAAACGCTTCACCTGCCAAAAGACTATTATAAACGCCATTCACTAAATTTTGGGAGATATTCGGGTCAGTAGCCGTAGTGCCTTGTCCTTGAACAGGAACATCGAGGAAACTTTCTTTACAAGAATTTCCAATAAAAATGGTTGATAGGGATAAGCCGATTATATATATTTTTCTTTTCATTTTTCAAAAATTTAAAGTTTTTTAGCCCGTTGATAATGACTAATTAAAAACCAACACTTACTCCCGCAGCAATGGTTTTATTGGTTGGATAAGCATTTAATTCAATACCAGATTTAGTGGGTTCGCCTGATAATTCTGGAGTAAAACCGCTAAAATCTTTGTAGGTAAAAATATTTTGAGCAGTTAAGAATACTCGAACGCTACTTATTTTGGCTTTTTTTACAAGGTTTTGAGGTAAATTATATCCCAAAGTCACGTTATTTAAGCGGATAAAATTTCCAGATTCAATGAAATACGTTGAAGCGGGCAAGTTTCCACCGTTTGCAGAAGGCTCAGTTTGAGATTTATTGGCAGATGTCCAACGAGTATAAGCCATTTGAGATTCGACATTATCTAAAATTCCTTGACGAAATGCCTTTTTACCGTTATAAACTTGGTTTCCTGTATTACCAAAAGCATCAATATTCAAGTCAAATCCTTTAAATGCAATTGAAGCATTTAACCCAAAATAGGCAACAGGTTGATAAGAACCCGCAAAAATTCGGTCTTGGTCATCAATTTTTCCATCATTATTTGTATCCTGATATTTAAAATCTCCAGGAGCAGCATTCGGCTGAATCGTTTGTCCTTGCGTATTTTTATAATTTTCTACTTCAGAATCATTCTGAAAAACACCTAAAACTTTCAATAAATAAAAACTTCCAACGGGTTGACCATTATCGGTTTTGGTCGTGTAAGATTGATTTGCCCCGATTCCTCCATCTAAAATTGGCTGACCACCATTCAAGCCAATCACAGAATTTTGATTAAAAGTAACATTACCCCCAACTTTATACGTAAGTCCAGAAGTGATATTTCCACGCCAATTCAAACTAAATTCCCAACCAATATTACTAATTGAAGCTGCATTTGTTAAAACTACACCGTCAGCATCACCAGCAACAGAAGGCACTTTTACATTGATTAACAGGTCGTTAGCCTTTTTATTATAGTAATTAATCTCTCCTTGTAAACGTCCACCAACCATTCCAAACTCCAAACCAAAATCTAATTCTGAAGTAGTCTCCCATTTTAAATTAGGGTCTTTAATTTGGGTAATTGCACTACCAGGCGTTGCAATTCCTCCGCCAAAAGGATAAGCTAAATTTGGGGTAATCGTAACGGTGAACGCATCTGAAGGGATTCGGTCATTACCAACAATTCCCCAGCTTGCTCGTAATTTCAAATTTTTAAAGACACTCTGTTCCTGCATAAAATTCTCATTACTTACTACCCAACCAGCACCCACTGATGGAAAATATCCCCAACGATTTTGCGTTGGAAATCTTGAACTACCATCACGTCGTACCGTTGCGGTAAACAAATATTTATCATCATAATTATAATTTACCCTTCCGATATAAGAATTACGTGTCCACTTATCGCCACTTCCATCGTTTGTTGAAGTGTTTGCATTACCTGTACTGATATACCATAAATCTTGATTGGCAGGAACATCTTTTCTGAAAGCTGAAAACCAAGTTTGAGTATATTGTTCGGCAGTTGTACCAATCAAAGCGGTTAATGTATGTTTATCGAACTGATGATTAAATGTTATGGTATTATCCCAAACCCAACGAAAGGTTTCAGTATTTTTCATGGAAAGATTACTGTTAGGATTTCGTTGATTACCACCCGATGCGATAAAAGTTGTTAAGTCATTATTAAACTGCTGATTATAGACTCTATTGTTAGCATTTAGCCAATCACCTCCCAAACTTGAACGAATTTTAATAGATTTTAACGGTTGATATTCAGCATAAAAATTTCCTTGTAAACGATTATCTTTCAACAGGTTAGCATTATTTTCAATATCTAAAACAGGATTCCCAACATTCTGATAAACCGAAGTATTACCATATTTCCCATCAACTTTTGAAGGAATAATTGGAGCCGCTCTGTAAGCATTATTATAGGCAGTTCCAAGATTTACATCTTGATTATTACCATTAGAAAATGAAACGTTTGTTCCAATTTTGAAACTATTAGATAGGTTAAACTCATTATTAGACCTCACCGTAATTCGGTCATATTTACTATTAATTACAATCCCCTCATCAGTTAAATACCCAAAACTTAAAAAGTAAACCGATTTATCAGAACCGCCCGATAACGATAAATTATGGTTTTGCATCCAAGCTGTTCTAAGAATTTGCCCATACCAATCCGTCGAAACCGACCCCGCAGGAATACTATTCCCACTTGCGGTACTTGCATAATTGGCATATTCGGCAGCATTCGCCATTTTTACTAAATTTGATGCTTCTCTAAATCCAACGTTGGCATTATAAGAAATTTTCATTTTTCCATTCTCACCCCGTTTAGTTGTTAAAATAATCACACCATTTGCACCTCTTGCACCATAAATAGCCGTCGATGAAGCATCTTTCAAAATATCCATACTTACAATATCAGCAGTATTTATATTTGAAATATCGTCTGTAAGCACTCCATCTACTACAAATAAAGCGGTAGTTCCAGCTAATGCCGTGCCTGTTCCTCTAATTTTGACTACTGGTGAAGAACCAGGTTTTCCACTACTAATAATTTGAACTCCTGCAACTTTTCCTTGAATGGCTTGCGTTGCCGTAAGCACTGATTGTTTGGTTAATTCTTCACCCTTCACGCTTGCAGTAGCTCCAGTTACATCTACTTTTCGTTGTGTTCCATACCCCACCACAATTACTTGGTCAAGTTCTTGGACATTCTCTATTAAGGTAACATTTAGACTTGCACGTCCATTGACTGCCATTTCCATATTTTCATATCCAACAAATGAAAATATTAAAGTAGCATTTGCAGGAGCATTAATTGAAAACTTTCCATTAGCATCCGTAGCAATTCCCGACGAAGACCCTTTAATTCTTACAGAAACGCCCGACAACGGCTCACCTTTAAGATTGCTAACCAAACCAGTAATATTTGATTTGTTTTGAAAAATAGCGACATTAATTTTAGTTCCGAAGTTATCAGCCGTTGGCAAACAACATAGAAGCATGAAAAGCGGAATATAAAAAGGTTTAGAGGTTCGATGTCGTAATCTGTACGTATTTTGTTTTTTCATGAGCAACTTAGTTTTTGTTTGATGACAATAGCAATAAGAAATTGATTATTTTAAGTTCAGTTTAGCCTCCGCCGTCAAGCTCCCCTGTTGGATTAATGCCTTATAGATACCACTTCTAACTTTAAATCCAACTTTATGAATACCTGCCTTTAATGATTTTGATGCCATAATAATTATCTTTTCCTGCTTGTCGTTTATTAAAGAAATCTCAATGGGTTCATTTCCTTTCACGGCATAATCAAGCATATAAGTAGAAATATCTGGATGTACCATCAACTCAACACCTTCATAAATTTGTTTTGGTAAATACATGTAAAAACCTGTTGGGTAATCTGGTTTTTTAATTCCCATCAAGGAAAGTCCTTTTTGTAACTCTGACATAGATTCCCCCAATTTCCAAATTAAACCAGAACGATAATTTTCCATCATTACCACAATTGGTCCTTGGTCAATCGCTAAATATTGATTTGAGTACCAATTTTTTTGATTATTGTAAGCATCATAAAAACCATACTTATCAAATAATTGATTTCCTTTTTTTAGATACAAATACCGCATCGCTTGAAACGCCGCAAAAGGTGTATAAGGAAATGAGGATAAAGCTGCCGTTGGACTAATTGTTCCGTTATCGTTAGTAGGTGAATGGGCATCATAAAAATTATAATCATCACTGGCGGTAAGTCCCCAATTTTCGGCAGAATAATCAAATTCTTTTTTACCGTCCTTTACACAATGCTCATAGTTAATTAAAGTATGTGCCAAATTTTGCTTCCAATAATTAGCATCTTCATCTTCCATTAATCTCGAATCAAGACTTAAATATGAATAATGTGCAAAAAATAAAGGTCCACCCTTTTCAAAACCAAGTGGAAGGTGATACCCTAAATAATCATTTCCGTTTTTATAAAAATCACTTTTCTTCCAAGTATTTTGATATACCGACGGTTTAATAGCATGAGTTGGTGAAGACAAAGCCAAAACATACGTAATTAAACATTCATTATATCCACGAATTGGCATATTCATTTTCCAGTCATAATTTGGTGACCAGTGCCAATACAAAAAATTGTCACCACGAGACACATACCAATCCCATTCAACGCTTTCCCATAATTCTGTAATTTGTTTTCGCAAGAACTGCTCTTGGGCATTGTCCTTATCAAAATATTTTCTGGCAACTAAAAGCCCGTTCATTAAATAGGCAGTTTCAACTAAATCACCACCATTGTCATATTGTCCAAAAGGAACTACTTTTCCAGTTCTACCATCTAACCAATGCGACCACGCTCCGTGAAATCGGTCAGCCTTTTTCAGAAATGAAGTCATTTTAATTAAATGTTTTATAGCATCATCTCTCTTTATCCATTGTCTTTCAGAAGCCACTACAATTCCCATCACACCAAAGCCAGTTCCACCCGAAGTTACAATATTGGGAGTGGCAGTCCTTTCGGCGGCCATTCCAGAAATTGGATGAGCAAATTCCCAAAAATAGCCAAAGGTAGCTTTTTGTACAGTTTCAAGATATTCTCTTGGTTCGTTGGTTGTTACCAGTTGTTTTTCATTTTGTGATTGAACTTTTGTAGAAAAACTTGCTATAAACAGCAGTATTGATACAATTAATTTTTTCATGATAAGCTTATGGATAAACAGTTTTTAATGAAGAGAAGATAAATACCAATTCAACTTTCAACTATGAATTATATTTTTTAATTAAAAATTACAATTTATAGGACAAATTTAGCGTAATTTGAAAGGGCATTCCTAATTTTTGACTACATCAATACTACATCAAACCGACGTTTTTAGGCTAAAATCAAAGATTTTCACTACGTCACCCATAATTTTTAATGAATAAATTGTTTCTTATGGAAATTAAAAGGCAAATACCATCAATATTCTTATTTCTTGTCATAACCTACATAGTACCTCATAAATCTGTGTCTCAAAGTATTCAAGATTTATGTAATTCGGATATTGTACATTACACGAAGCAAGACTATAATGGCTATTATCAAAATTGGGACTTAATACAAAGTCCCAATTCAAAGTTCATTTATGCGGCCAACTCAAAAGGCTTATTAGAATATGATGGTAGTTCGTGGAAACTATACCAATATGCTCAAAATCAAAAAATACGATCTGTGGCAATTGATAAATCGGGCGATATTTTTACTGGGTCATTGGGAGAGTTTGGCGTTTGGAAAAGAAATAAGTCAGGAGAATTAACGTATCACTCTCTGAAACAAAAAATTAATGACCCCTATTTTATAAATGAAGAAATCTGGAATATAGTGCCTACCACAAAAGGTGTGGTATTTCAATCCTTTGCCTTTATTTTTATTTACCAAAATGATAAAATTAAAAAACTAAAAGCCCCAGGAAATATTCTGTTTGTTTATGACGTAAGAGGACGATTATTTATTGAGGTTTTAGAAAAAGGTCTGTATGAAATTAAAGGAGATAATTTTGAAAAAATCGCAGGAAGTGATTTTTTAGGCAAAGAATCGGTACACACTATTCTTCCTATCCACGAAAATGGTTTGCTGATTGGTACAAGTAAGGGCTTGTTTGTTTTTGAAAATAATCAATTCAAAGCTTTTAATAAGGAAACGAATCAGATAATCTTACAAGAGCAACTTAATAATGGGCTTCAACTTAATGAGGATACTTACGTTTTTGGAACAATCTTAAATGGAATAATCATCACTAATGCTGAAGGAAAAATTATTCAGCACTTTAATCAAAAGAATGGACTTCAAAACAATACCGTTTTATCCTTAGCAAAAGATATTGAAGGAAATCTTTGGGTAGGAATGGATAAAGGAATCGACCTGATTTTACTCAATTCAAATTTAAAATATTTTACCGATTATGATGGACGTTTAGGAACGGTCTATGATATCGCTCTATTTCAGAATCGTTTATATGTTGGTACAAATCATGGTGTTTTTGTGAATGACTTAACGCCGAATGCAAAATTTCAAATTATTCCAAAAACGCAAGGTCAAGTTTGGACATTAGAGGTAATTGACAATCAACTTCTTTGTGGTCACAACAGCGGGACTTTCAATATTGAACATCATTCTGCAACTTTAATATCATCGGTTACGGGTGGTTGGGTGATTAAAAAATTACATAAAAATCCAGATTTACTCATCGAAGGAACTTATACGCATTTATGTATATATCGTAAAAATAAAATAGGCAAATGGGAATTTGACCATATCGTAAATGGGTTTTCTGCCCCAGTAAGACAATTAGAAGAAGATGCTGAAGGCAATATTTGGGTGAACAAAACTTCCAATTCAATTTATAAATTAACATTAACAAAAGACACCAAGAATTTTAAAGCACTCACTGAATTTAATCAAGCATCACTTGTAGAAAATTATAAAAATCTTATCAAAATCAATGATAAAATTATACTGACTGGCGAAAACAATTTATTGGAGTATGATTCAAAAATAGGGAAATTCAGAATATCCAATGCTTTGAACACTATTCAAAATCAGAGCATCAAGAAAATATTTCCTATAAAAAATAATCGTATATTTTCAATTGAAAAAAACGGCACTCTTCTTTTTATCAATGAAAAAAATAGCGTTAGTGAAATTTCGTTTAAAAGAGATTTGTGGGTAGATGATTATGAAAACATGAGAGCAATTGACTCACAAAATGTTTTGCTTTGCACAGAAAATGGTTTTGCCATCATTCCACAAGCTCAAAATTCAATACTCCGCAAGCAAATTTCTATTAAAACCATCATCCGCAGTATTTCTGTTTTGGATTATCCCGAAAAAAGCAAAACCATTAACGCAAACGATTACCATGAAGAATTTCAACTCGAATCTTACCAAAATAGTATTATTCTCAGTTTTGCCACACCGCAGTATTCACGCCAAATCCAATATAGTTATTGGTTAGAAAATTCTACAAAAAGTTGGTCGCCATGGCTGAATACTTCTCAAAAAGAATTTAATAATTTATCTTCTGGAAAATACATCTTTCACCTCAAATCATCTCTCGATGAAACAGAGACTACCTTTTCTTTTGAAATCAAACAACCTTGGTATTGGAATGGTTGGAGTAAATTCTGTTACTTTTTAATCGTAGTATTCTTTGCTGGTTTATCGTATTGGATTCATAATCGTAAGGTTTTATTGGAACAAGAAAATCTGAAAAGAAGACACGACAAAAAATTAAAAAGGCAGATTGAGCAAAGTGAAAAAACAATTATGCAGATAAGAAATGAGCAACTTGAGAAAGATATAATTAGAAAATCAGAAGAATTAGCCAACTCAACAATGGTATTAATTAAAAAGAATGAGCTTCTGGTTGAAATAAAAAAAGAAACGGATAGTCTGCCGCATGAAATAGGTAATCGTTCACTACGGGAACATAGCATTTACAAAAAAATTCTGCATTTGGTAGAAAGCAATATTTCAACAGAACAGGATTGGCAGATTTTTGAAGCAAACTTCAATGAAGTACATCAGGAGTTTTTGGAGAAACTTTTAGAGAAATATCCAAGTCTTACACCAAGTGATTTAAAATTAGCGGCTTACTTACGCATGAATTTATCAACTAAAGAAATAGCACAATTGTTCAATATAACCAATCGAAGTGTAGAATTGAAACGTTATCGTTTAAGAAAAAAACTGAATTTAGATACAGAAGTCAATCTTGGCGAATTCATGATGAAATTTAGAATTATGACTTAAAGGTTAAAGTTGAAATAAACGTCGTTGAGGTTGTGAACTTCAACGACGTTCTTTTTACCGAAGAAATTTTAAATCAATAAGCTTTTATCTTTTCTTTAGGTATTCAAATTTGGTTCTTAGAATATATGCTGAATCTTCATCTCCCAACTCAACAGCTCGACTAAAATCATGAATGGCATTCTCGACTTGACCAATACAATACCGAGCCATACCCCGCCAACGTAATGCTACTGGGTTTTCGGAACGGAAATACCAATCAGCTTTATCAAATTCTAAAAATGCCTTATCATATTCTTCTAATTTGTATAATGTTTTTCCTTTCCAAACATAGGACTCACCAACGGTATTATCGAATGAAATGGATTGTTCAAAGTCAAATAACGCAGAATAATAATTCTCAAGATGAAATTGACATTTTCCTCTTAAAAAATAAGCTTTTGCCGATTTAGGGAAATATTTGAGTTTTTCCGAAAAGAAGAGTTGAGCTTCAAAATATTTCTTCTCTTCTACCAAAATCTCTCCTTCCCCTAATTTCTCACGGTCACGGAATGAAAAAAACTTTTCCTCTAACCAATTAAAAAACATAATTGTCAGCACAAAAGGCAAGAAAAAAAGTAATAGTAACCATTCCATAATTTATAAACTTTCTAATTCCAATTTCATTTTCTTGGGTAATCCCTCCACAACAATTTCATAAGAATGATTGGTTAATTCCATCAATTGTTTGGTTGGAGCAATTTCACCATTTACTGTATTCCAATGCTTTTTGTTCAAATGATAACCACCCACAATATAGTCAAATTGTTCTCTTAGCTCAATGGCAAAATTGGGTTCACATTTCAAACTAACTTTAAAAATCTCTGAATCTAAACTGGTTAAGGCAAAGATTTTTCCAGCTACTTTATAAACCAAAGTATCTGGACCAAAAGGTAGTTCTTCTGTAACACCTTTCTTAGCAATACAAAATTCTCTAAATTCTTCTATGTTCACTTGTATTTGTTTTTATCATACGGAAACGGGACTTTCCAAGTACACATCTTATCTAAAAAATGCTCTATAAATCATTACACAAACGCACATTAAAAACATTAAAATTGATATTTTATTGATGACGTGCATCGTTTTAATGTTGAAATTTGTTGGCTTTGAAGGGTCTTGTTTCCCAAAGATTCTAAAGAAATACCCGAAAGCTTCTCCTAATTTGAACTGGTCTTTTAGTCTGGACATATCTATCGTTTCTCAAATCTCCAGATTTGAGACGTTTTTCGTTAGTACGATTCTGGAGAATCGTTATTCATTATTTGCTTCAAACCAAACGCCATCTTCCTTGATTATTTCAATCAACTCGTTTACGGCATTATCAGAATGAACCGATTTTTTGACAACAGTTTGTCCACGATACAAGGCAATTTTATCCTTTCCAACCCCCACATAACCATAATCTGCATCTGCCATTTCACCAGGTCCATTTACAATACAACCCATAATTCCAATTTTCACCCCTTTTAAGTGTTCCGTTTTTTTACGAATCATGGCAGTTGTTTCTTGCAAGTCAAATAATGTTCTTCCACAAGATGGACACGAAATATATTCAGTCTTACTCATACGGGTTCGAGCCGCTTGCAAAATACCGAAGGCTGTGGAATTGTAACTTTTTGAGAGTGTTAAAAGTTCTAATTTTGTTGATAATTCTGGCATTTTCAATAAAATACCGTCACCAAAACCATCAATTAGCAAACCTCCACAATCGGTAGCAGAAAACAATTGAAAATCACTCTCTGGCAAATTTTTATATTGTCTTAAAATTACGACAGGAATAGTAATTTGATTCCCAATTAATTCAAAGAAAAACCTGCGTAACTCAGGCATTGCGTGTGCATTATCAGTATAAATGCACAACACAGTTTTAGTTTCAGATTTTAACAGAGAAAATAATTTTTCATCTAATTCTGCTAAGGTCAATTGAAGAAAATTAAGACTTTCATGTTTAACTGAAGAATTGATAAACGTCTCCAAAGTAAACAATGGAAATTTATTGATTTTATCTGCTTGTTCTTGCCAAACGCTGAAATCTAAAATCTCTTTCAAACCCATTGGTAACATGAATTTTGCAGGATTTTGAGCCGTATAAATGTAATCAGCTCCCAAATCGTTCATCGTCCATTTATCGGGCAAAGGCAAATAATAATGTCCAATCGTTTTTAAGTCATCATGTTCCGAAACCTCAATTTGCGAATAATCAGCAATAACTCTTGGCACGTTATGCCCCCCAAAATTAGCAACTTCGTGCGTTGTTCTTCTGAAATACTGAAAAGGGTTTATCGGAGAATCAAATTTCAGTTGTGAGCTATAATCAGCAATAAATTTTGACTTTTCTTTTCTGTTGGAATATCTATCAATCAATGCTTTGGCAACAGGGGCTTCCAGTTCAGGGTCTTCGGTTAGGCTTACTCTTACGGTATCTCCTAAACCATCTTCCAATAATGTTCCAATGCCAACGGCAGATTTAATTCTTCCGTCTTCACCTTCTCCTGCTTCTGTAACACCTAAATGTAAAGGATAAGGTTTCAGTCCTTCTTCATTAAGTTTTCTACACAATAAACGATAAGCCTCCACCATTACTTGGGTATTTGAAGCCTTCATCGAAAGTACGATGTTGTGATAATTTTCGTCTTCACAAATTCTCAAAAACTCCAAAGCCGATTCAACCATACCCAATGGCGTATCTCCATAACGGCTTAAGATTCTGTCACTTAATGAACCATGATTTGTACCGATACGCATGGCAGTACCATATTCTTTACAAATATTTACTAAAGGCAAAAACTTATCTCTAATCCGTTCTAATTCTGCTTGATAAGAAGATTCGGTATAATCAATCGTTTCAAAACGTTTTTTATCGGCATAATTACCTGGATTAATTCTAACTTTTTCAACCAAACGAGCTGCTAATTCTGCGGCATTGGGTGTAAAATGAATATCAGCAACCAATGGAACGCTATAACCTCTTACCCGCAATTCCTTCCGAATATTATCTAAATTTTGGGCTTCTTTTACAGATGGTGCAGTAATGCGTACATACTCACAACCAGATTCTACCATTCTAATCGTTTGTTCTACCGAACCAATGGTATCCATTGTGTCGATGGTAGTCATTGATTGTACTCTTATCGGAAAATCTGAACCCATCGGTACATCGCCAATATTGACAGTAATGGTTTTACGACGAGAATATTCCGTTAATGAATTGGCATAACGGTTACCGTTTTCAATGAGATTGATGATTTGTGAATTGTTGTTTGACATTATTCTTATAAAATTGGTTACTGTTCATGTGTAAAATCTACCACATGGTCAGAATAGAGAACATTTACTCTATGATATACAAAGGTAAAAAAATACCCCGACAAACTTATAACGTTTGTCGAGGTAGATTGGTTGGAAATATTTTTAGAGACTTAATTAAAAATCACCAAAAGTATCCACTAAATATTTTTGTACAATAGAAATATCACCTTTAGAAGTCAAATCAGGTACGTTTTCCTCCACGGCAACAGTAATAACTTTCTTAGGATTTTCACTTGCCATTTTCATTACCGCAGTTGGCAATTCACGCTCATTTCTGATAGGATTGAAAGGTTCTTTAGTTACATATTCCAAAATATCATCATAATTGAAGTGGAAAACATTCATATTTACGCCAATTTTCCCCTTTAAATCACGAGCAGATTCTATTTGTTCATCATTTGGCTTTTCAATAATCTCTACCAAATAACCTTCTTCATCAGCTTTGATAACGGCAAATGCTTTTACACGCTCAGGCTCAACACCCAATGCAATACTCTCATAAGAAACAACCGCATTTTGAATTGGGTTTTCTTTCAAGAGTGTTAAAACTTGAACAGAATATAAATTATCCGAATTACAAACTGTAAATCTTCCACCTTTCCATTCAGTTGTTTGGTCTAATGCTTGTTGAATCGCATCGGCTGTTCCTGCGGGTTTTTCACGGTCGGCTGCAATTTGTTGGGTTGCATATCTAAACTTCATTCCCCATGCTTTTCCATCCTCAACTAATTTATCATAATAAGGCTTGGTAACGGTATCTTTCGGGTTTTTCAAAATTAAAACTTCGTCATAACCTGCCAAGTGTGCGTTGTAAATAAGGTAATCCATAAAAGGTCTTCCATCTTTTCCAACACCAATCATTCCTTTGGGAAGTGTATTTGCCTGCTGAACTAAGGCTGAATCAAGTGTTTCAGAACCTTCAACTTTTTTCATTCGTGACGACATTCCGCCCGCCATGATTAATAATTTTGCCATTTATTTTTTGTTCTATTTTTTATTTTCAATCTTCTTTTGTTCCCTCATCAACCCGAATGATGTATGCCTTTCCCCCTTGACTTTCAATAGC
This sequence comes from Arcicella sp. LKC2W, assembly GCF_034931005.1. Taxonomy (NCBI): domain Bacteria; kingdom Pseudomonadati; phylum Bacteroidota; class Cytophagia; order Cytophagales; family Flectobacillaceae; genus Arcicella; species Arcicella sp. LKC2W. The sequence continues at coordinate 196,607 of NZ_JAYGIN010000005.1, read as the reverse complement.
TTTTGCAACTTCAAACGCATTTTTAGGGGCATATACAAACATACAACCTCCACCACCTGAGCCATTTATTTTTCCTCCTAAAGCTCCAGCCTCTAAACCCGCTTGAATCATTTTGTCAATTTTGGGCGTAGAAATCTTTAGCTTATCTCGTAAATTATCTTGATGGACATTCAACAAATTCCCCAAATCTTCATCTTTAAAAGAAGGTGATTTTAATAATGTCAAGGCTTGTTTCAAAATATCTCGATTCGCAATATTTGCTTCAATCAAAGCAACTTCATCAATATGAAGCAAATTTGAATAAATAGATAATTCCTCCACATTTGCGGTAAATAAGGAGAAATCAGGATTAACTTTTTTTATTTTATCAATCGCTTCAATTACACCATATTTTACTCTTTTCAGAATGCCAACCGTGTCTTTGGGTTCTTGCGAATCTCCTAAGACAAATGTTCCTAATTTGGGTTTTAAAGTCTCGACTTCAATTTTTGGAGTTGATTCTAAATAAATAACATTTCCAACTGCCGTTGAATAATGATCCATCATTCCTCCTGCTTCTTTAAATTCGGCAACCTCCGCCTGATAAGCTATTTCGGCAATGGTTTCATTTGACAGAATGTTAGGATTATCGGCAGTTTTAGTCAAAAAGTGAATCCAATTCACTAATAATGCTGATGAACTTGACGTTCCCGAATTTATTGGGATATTTCCCCGAACGGTACATTCAACACCATCCTTAAAGGTATAACCATTTCTTTGTAAGATATTTAAAGCTGACTTAAAATAATCCCTTTTGTTTGTATAGGGCATTTCTGAGAAAATATCAAAACTTAAAGTTCTTCTAATATCTGGTAAATGAATAATTGCTTTGGGTTTGTTGTACCGTTGCCCTTTGATATTTACTCTTCGTGAAATAGCTGCCGCAATAACGGGTAAACCTAAATAATCTTGATGTTCTCCAAATAGGCAAATTCTGCCTGGAGTTGATACACTAACGGTATTTTCCATTCAAATTTCGGCAATAAATTACTGTAAAATTAGTAAAAACAATTTGTAAGTAAAAGTAACGCAGACTTTAGTCTGTATGTAAAAATACAACACGGACAGACTGAAGTCTGCGTTACATTAATACTCATCAGTCAAAGCAACACACACTTTTGTCTGTATGTAAAAATACAACACGGACAGACTGAAGTCTGCGTTACATTAATACTCATCAGTCAAAGCAACAGACTTTTGTCTGTATGTTAAAATACGACACGTACAGACTGAAGTCTGTGTTACGTTAATACTCATCAGTCAAAGCAAAAATGGGCTTGTTAGTTTTCCATTTTCCACGAGTAAAATCTGGAATTTTGATTGGAGCTGAACCTTTGGCGATTGACTCCTCCGACAATGGACTAATTGCCGACCAAGCGGCTGCATCATAAACATCCATTGGCGGAGCAATGTTTCTTTTTATAGATTCGATAAATGCTCTAATCACAAAAAAGTCGATTCCGCCATGACCTGCATTTTCAGCACTTTGAGCGTGCATTTTCCAGAGTGGGTGGTCATATTTCTCTTGATATTCCTTGAAATCATCCCAAGTATGAGGCTTTTTACTAATTCCTTCTAAATAAATATGATTGCCGTCATTCATCCAAAGTCCATTTGTTCCTTGTACTCTGAAACCTAACGAATAAGGTCTTGGTACATTGGTGTCGTGCGTAATGGTAATAGTTTCGCCATTGGCACATTTAATATTGGTTGTTACAATATCGCCCAATTTGAATTTCACCTGAGCATTTGGATGATTCTCCCCTCCTTTCTTAACAATATATTCGTGCAACCCCATTGCTTTGGTCGCCATTGAGGTCAGATACAAAAATTGGTTTCCACGATTGATATTTAACATTTCAGCTACTGGCCCTAATCCATGCGTTGGATATAAATCTCCGTTTCTATCTACTGAATGTTGCGTTCTCCAACGAGCTTCTGAAATAGCTTTTTCCCCAAATTCTACACCTCCGCCATAATATTGTTTTCCATCATTAAATTTTACTTCACGCAAATCATGCTGATAACCGCACTGTGTGTGCAATAAATCTCCAAACATATTCTGCCGAACCATGTTCAAAACCGCCATCACATCCCGACGATAACACACATTTTCGAGAATCATACAATGTGAACCTGTCTTCTCAAAAGTATTTACCAAATCCCAAGATTCTTGTAAAGTTACCGTCGCCGAAACCTCCACAGCCGTGTATTTTCCTGCTTTCATGGCTACAACTGCCATTGGCACGTGCCATTCCCAAGGGGTTGCAATAACAATTCCATCTAAATCATCACGTTTAACCATATTCTCAAAATCGTGTTCGCCATTTTTATAAACAACAGGTTCTTTACGACCTTTTGATTTAATGAGGGCTAAAGTTTTGTCAATTTCAGTTTGGTTAATGTCGCAAATAGCATTGATTTCGACATCGGGTCTAAAAAGTGCTTGCTCCACATGGTTTCGTCCTCTCAGACCAACGCCAATAAAGCCAAGTCGTACTTTTTTTTCCTCTTTCTCTTTTCCAAAAATGACATTAGGTAACACAATGGCGAACGAACCCGCTAAGGCAGTTTGTTGCAGAAATGCTCTACGTTTCATAGTTTTTGAGATATTAATGAAGTTATTTTATTTTTTCGTTAAGTTACAAGACTTTTTTGAACTACTCCCGTTTCAAAGGTGTTTTTTCATTGTACTCGAATATTTCAGAATTTTGTTTAATTATTTCAAAAAAATATTAAACAAAATCAAACAATTTCAGAAACGTAGTGTTGTACTAATTGAAAACAAACGCAGATTTAGTTTAATAGTGTTGCTGACAACCTTTCAGACGGCTTTTAAACTTGGAGACTAAATCCCCGAAAATTGTCTCAGTCCTTTATCGAATTAGCTAACCCTTGAAGGACACCAATTTCAAAAAAACATAAAAAAGCATGATGCAAAAAAAAGTGGCGGTGTTTAGAAAAGAGCATTTTAATGCTGCACACCGTCTGAATAATCCGAATTGGTCGGATGAGAAGAATGAGCGTGTCTATGGAAAATGTAATAATTATAACTTTCATGGGCATAATTATGACCTAATTGTACAAGTAACAGGCGAAATTGACCCAGAAACAGGTTATGTGATGGATATGAAAATTTTGAGTGAATTAATAAAGTCTGAGGTTTTAGATAAATTTGACCATAAAAATCTAAACCTTGATACTGAAGAATTTAAAGATTTGAATCCCTCCGCCGAAAACATTGCTATTGTCATTTATGATAAACTGAAACACAAAATCAACAAAAACTTTGACCTTAAAATTAGATTATATGAAACCGAACGAAACTTTGTTGAATACCCTGTTGGTGGATAACAACAATAAAATAATGTTTACTGACGAAGAAATTGGCGATGAGCATATTATGACTTCGGTGGATACTCCTATGCGTGAAGATGCGTTTGAAATGAGCGATGATGAAAAAATGGCTCAAATTGAATATCATTTTCGCCAAATTATGGAAACATTAGGCTTAGACCTTAGGGATGATTCTTTAAAAGGAACGCCAAAAAGAGTTGCCAAAATGTACGTAAAAGAGATTTTTAGCGGTCTTGACCCGAAAAATATGCCATCAGTTGCTCTTTTTGACAACAAATATCAGTACAATGAAATGTTGGTAGAGAAAAATATTTCTTTCTATTCAAACTGCGAACATCATTTCGTACCCATTTTCGGAAAAGCACACTTGGCTTATATCGCCAACGGACAAGTAATTGGACTTTCTAAATTAAACAGAATTGTACAACACTTTGCCAAACGCCCTCAAGTTCAAGAACGTTTGACGATGCAAATTGCAAAAGAATTGCAGAAGATTTTAGGAACGGAAGACATCGCCATTATGATTGATGCCAAACACCTTTGTGTGGCTTCTCGTGGCGTAAAAGATGATACTTCCTCGACCATTACAAGTTATTACGGTGGTAAATTTCAAGACGATGCAACGAAGGCGGAGTTCTTAAAGTATATTTCGTAACCCAGACTTTAATCTGTCGATAATAATGAAGACCCAAACCAAAGTTTGGGCTATTACAAAAAGCATTTGGGATTATTTTCTCAAATGCTTTTTTTGGTTTAAATGGTTGAATAATATGTGGTGGGTATGAAAACATTATTTTAATTCCATAATTTTACAACAGTAGGTACCTATAATAACAAAAAACCGATTAGTGAGCCTTTTAAAATACTGCAAGTTCATAAACAACAAATATTTCACGACCAAAAACCTAATAAAAATGAAGAAAAACACGCTTTTATGTTTAGTATTAATGCTATGTAGTCAACTGATTTTTGGACAAACCAAACAAGATAGTTTAGAAATCAAACAAGCGGCTCTTGACTATATCGAGTCTCAACAAAAGCCCAATCCGAAGCAAATGGATGGTGCATTACACCCAAGAATGGTAAAACGAACTTTTTGGAAAGACAAAGCCACGGGAAAAGATTATCTCAGAGAAACAACAACAGAAACGATGGTTTTACTTGCGGAAAGTTATAATAAGAATGGTGACAAGTTTCCCGCCTCACCCAAAAAAGAGGTTTTTCTACTGGATGTTTCAGAACGTACTGCTTCGGTAAAGTTAATTGCAGACGAATGGATTGACTATATGCACATTGTGAAACTCAATGGTAGTTGGAAAATTATCAATGTTCTTTGGCAATTTAAAGATACCAAACTGCATTAAAACGAAATGTATCGTTTTAGCATTAAACAAAAAAGGCCATCAAAGTAGTTTTGATGGCCTTTTTATATAACTTTTTGACAACTAATTCACTGGTTTATAGCCTCTTAATCCAAAGTAAAACACTACAAAGAAACACGCTAATGGCACACAATAGCCAATCTGAATATTATCATTGAAGGAGTCGATAACTTTACCCATAATTACAGGAAAAATTGCTCCCCCAATTATAGACATCACAATTAATGATGAAGCAGGTTTTGTATTTTCATTCAAATCTTTGATGCCTAATGAGAAAATTGTAGGAAACATGATTGACATAAAGAACCCTAAACCGCCCAAAGCCAACACAACGTTCTTTCCATCGGCATAAATAGCAACAAAACACAACAAAATACACAAACTTGCATAAATGGTTAATAATCGGGCGGGCTGAATATAACGCATGATGATTGTTCCAATAAAACGACCAGACATAAATAACAGTCCGTATATTCCAAGATAATAACCTGCCGTCTTTTCATCTACACCTCCGCCAGAAATCGCCATTCTGATGAAAAAACTCGTGACACAAACTTGAGCCCCAACGTAAAAAAACTGAGCCACTACTGCCCAAACAAGATGTTTATATTTTAATGCTTCAGCAATTCCTCCTTTTGCTTTATTTTCACTTTCTTCTTTAAATTCTGGAAATTTTAATACTAAAAAAACGATAGCCAAAATTAATAAGGCACTCCCCAAAATAATATATGGCATTTTTACAGAAGCGGCTTCGGTAGTTAAGTAAGCAATTTTTTCAGCTTCGGGCATGAGAGATAATTGCTCAGAACTAAATTCTTTTCCCGAAAGAATAAAGATTGTGCCAACCATAGGGGCAATAAAAGCGGCTAAGCCGTTAAAAGACTGTGCCAAATTCAAACGAGTGGTTGCATCTTTGGCATCGCCTAATTTGGTTGCATAGGGGTTTGCCGCAGTTTCCAAAATAGTGAGTCCACAACCAATAATAAATAATCCCAACAAAAAGACTTCATAAGTTCTGGTATTGGCAGCAGGAACAAAAAGAAACGCCCCAACACTAAAGACTAACAATCCAGTGATTATTCCTTTTTTGTACCCATAATTTTTAATAATCATACCAGCAGGAATGGCTGCCATAAAATAAGCCATGTACACCGCAGTATCCACAAAGGTGGATTGCATATTGCTCAATTGCAGGGCTTTTCTGAGATGTGGAATAAGCACTCCATTAAGATTATTGGCTATTCCCCATAAAAAAAATAAACACGTAACAAGTATAAATGGAATTAGGTAATTAGGTTTGTTTTCTTTCATCTTAAATTATTTTAATAGTCGTTAAAAGGATAGTTTTAACTAAAATGCAAAGAGACAAACTTTTTACTTGATAAAAAAACAATTCAAATAATAATAATTAATGTTGAATTATGAATATAGAAAAGTAGAGTATAAAAATTTGATTGTGCATCACTTTCTATTAAATTGGTTCAAAAATCATAGAAACATCAATGAAAAGATTTCATATTTTAAATGGAGATTGTTTGTTCGAGCAATTAAAAAATACAACTATTGAAGGCGAATTTATTATTTGTCGAGAATGTTTAATGGATGGAAATGTAAAAGCGTCGAATCTAAATGATTTTTGGGAAATTAGGGCAAACCATATTTCAAAAACATATCATGCTTCGCCAGATGAATATTACAGAAAATCGGTGAGAGAATTGGAAAGAATCAATAGCATTCCAGAACAATCGGAGGTTTGCCTATGGTTCGAGCATGATTTATTTTGTCAGGTTAATATGTGGTTTTGTCTTTCACTACTCGCTAATCGGTCAGACTTAAAAATATGTAGAATATTTCCAATCTTCGAAAACCAAGACCAGATATGGAAAGGGTTTTCCAATGCAGACTCTTCAAATCTCGAACAGGCTTATGCTCAGAGAATATTTTTAACTCAAAATGATATTGATTTGGGCAACCAACTATGGGAAGCCTATCAGAATGATGCCTTTGCTCGATTGAACCAATTATCAAGCATAAAATCAAGCAATTTTCAATATTTAGAAGAAGTTTGTCAGGCACATATCGACAGATTTCCTACTGATAATTCACTTGGCAGACCAGAAAAAGTTATTCGAGATATTATTGAGCAAACTACAACAGATTTCTATCCATTATTTTCAATATTCTCAGAAAAAGAAGGTATTTATGGGTTTGGAGATTTACAGGTAAAAACGATTTACGACCAACTCATGAAAACGAAAAATTGAGGAATAATATTTATCACTAAAATTTAGACTCACAAAATGAATGTAAAAGAGGCATACAACATTTGGTCGGAACAATATGACACAAATGAAAATAGCACGAGGGATTTAGAAGGGTTCGCCCTCAGACAAAACTTAAAAGAACTGCGTTTCAACAATTGCTTAGAAATGGGTTGCGGGACAGGTAAAAACACATCATGGTTAGTGTCAATAGCTAATCATGTTTTAGCAGTTGATTTGTCGGAAGAAATGTTATCAAAAGCAATCACGAAAAATAACGCAAAAAATGTAACGTTTACACAAGCCGACATGACTAAAGATTGGCTTTTTACCGATGAAATTAAATTTGATTTGGTGACTTTTAGCCTTGTTTTAGAGCATATCGAAAACCTTGACAACATATTTCAAAAACTTAGCCAAGTGTTAAATTTAAACGGTATCGTCTATATTGGTGAATTGCACCCATTTAAGCAATACAATGGTTCAAAAGCAAGATTTGACACACCAAATGGACTTCAAATAGTTACGTGCTTTAACCACAACATTTCAGACTTTATAAATTCGGCAAAAAAACATCATTTTCAATTAATCGATATCAACGAATATTTTGACAACAACGACAAAACAACAATTCCAAGAATACTAACTTTGATATTGCAAAAAAAATAAATTCTGATTGTGTTTGTATAAAAAAACTGTGTCAGGTAAAATTAACATTTCTGCTTAATCTTACCTGACACAGTTTAATTGACAATCTCTTTTTAAATAGCCTTTCGGTGAGTGTGACTCTTAATTATTTGTTTCTCCTCCGCCTTTTACGTCATCATTTTTAACACCTTTCGTTTTCTTTTGTTCAACGAATTTCATGTTACCAATTTTGAGATTCAACGTCAATTTAATGTTTTGATTGTAAATATTATTTACACTTACCTGATTAAATTGTGCTGAATTTAAAGTAGAAGTCATTTTCATACCACCAAAGAAATTATCCGCTGCTAAACCAATACTTCCTTTTTTGTTGGGTAAATCTTTCTTCAATCCCAATGAGTACATACCTGCCCCACCTTGAACACCTTGTAATTGTACTTGATTGCCTCTATATCCACCAAATCCTTGAATTCCCCAGCCGTTTGGTAGTTGTACCTGAGTCATCAATCGTCCACCTACTGTCCAACCTGAGTTGTTGATGGTCGCTAATTTTCCAGTAGCATCCAATACTTGACCGTCTAAGTAATTGTACATCAAGTCTATACCTCCATTTAAACTCCATTTTGAGGTTAAGAAAACATTACCGAAAAGGTTTGTGCCTAAAGTTTGTTGCTTACCTACGTTCTGAAAAGTTGTAACAATAGCTCCTGCCAAAGTATCGGACAATGCACTGATACGAAGAATTGAATTGTTCGTTTGTCTTCCGAAAAGAGATAGATTCAAATACGTTTTATTGATATTTGTGCTTAAACTTAACTCGACGTTATTCGTAATTTCTGGCTTTAAACTTGGATTTCCAATCGTGATGTTTTGAGGATTGGCTGCGTTAAAGTTGGGATTTAACTGTTGTAAACCTGGACGAGAAATACGGTTGTTATAAGCCAATTTCAATGTAGTATTACCACTTAACGTTTTTGAAATATTAATGCTCGGCACTAAATTTCCATAAGATGGAATAGCGATGCTACTTTTTTGGTCATTCGCTTCAATCGTTGTGTATTCGTAACGTGTACCTACTTTGAAAGTATATTTGTTCTTTGTTGAATAGGTATAAGAAACATAACCCGAAGAAATATTTTGCGTATATTTTAACAAACCTGATGGGTTTTTCGCATCAGAGGCAAAATCTCCCGTACTTCCTGCAAAAAGATATTGATAATCACTATCAACTTTACGGAAAATACTTTTTAGACCTACTTCAAACATTTGGTTGGTTTTAATTGGGGTTACATAGTCAGTTTGTAAAGTAAATTCTTGATTTACATTTCCATTCAAATTTCTTTGACGACTAACTAAATCCTTTGCGTTGTTCAATAAATCTGCATCGAAGTTATTTGTCAAATTATTCTGACTGTACATGGTTGAAATAGACCATTCCTGTTGAGGTTTGAAAGTACGAATGTAGTCTAAATTCACATCAATCGAATTTGAATTATCCTTACTATCCACATTGCGGAAAGAAGTAGAACTTAAACTTTCATTTACAAACAAATTAGTCGTATAATCTTGTCCACGATTGAAATTACGTGTTCCAAAATTGATTGAAGCCGCTAAAGATTGCTTTTTAGAAATTTCATAATCAAAGCCTAAATTATAGCGTCCAAATAAACCATTATCCTGAGCATCAGCCGATTGCTTTGTCAAAACTGTATTGTTATTCTGAATGGTAGATTGGTCTAACGTGGTGAGAGCTTTATTGTAAAAAGCACGTCCAAAACCTCCTAATGTTACCCCTAATTTACCTGAACGATAACTTCCATTCAGTCCTAAATTTGAGCCTCTTAACCCAAGACCAGAGTCAATATTTAAAGAAAAACCTTCAATTGTTGATTTCTTTGTGATAATATTGATAATTCCCGCAGCTCCTTCAGCATCATATTTTGCCGATGGCGAAGTGATAACTTCAACTTTCTGAATTAAATCAGCAGGAATCATTTTAAGTGCATCTGCAATACTACTTGCCACAATTGTGGAAGGTTTATTGTTAATCAAAACCTTAATGTTGGTTGTTCCTCTCAAAGATACGTTACCGTCCAAATCAACTGACAACATGGGTACTTTCTTTAAAACGTCGGCAGCATCTCCACCACGAGATGATAAATCTTTTTCAGCATTGTAAACCAAGCGGTCAACTTTTTCCTCAATCATTGACTTTTCTCCCGATACCGTTACGCCTTCAAGCATTTTTGAACTTGGACTCAATTTGATGACACCCAATTCTACATCTTTTCCTTTTTCAATTTTGAGATTATCGAAAACTTTATTGTCATAACCGATAAACGTAATCAATAATTTGTATTCGCCCGCTGCAATTTTAGTCAATGAAAATTTACCTTTTTCATCTGCTATTGTTCCATCGATGGGTTTATTAGTTGTTTTGTTTATCAGTGAAACATTGGCAAATTCAACCGCACCTGTCAAAGCGGAGTCAACTACATAACCAGTAATTTTTGAATTACCTTTTGGTGCATTGCTTTCAAAACTTGGAGTCGCTGCTTGATTACCTTGACGGCTACGACCGTTTCCGTCGCCACCGCCACCTGGAGGAGGTCCAAATTGAGCATTTACGATGGCACTTGACATTAATATTAAAGCGAAAATATAGCTTAGCTTTTTCATATTTTTATTTTTTTATGTTCTACTGTAAAATCTGAAACAAAGCAAATCATAAAAAACTACATTCATTTTTGTATTATACAGTTCAGCAATACTATTCGACCAATTGGGAAATAAAGACTAATTGCCGAGTTGCCGAATAAATCAATCCAATCATCGAAAAAGAGGGTTCATCAGTAGAAAAACAGACCAAAAAGAGATAAGTCAGACCCAAAATGTATGATTTTCTGTAAAATAATGTAGTTATTTGAATGATAATTTCAATAACCTTATGCAATCATTCATTCAACGATACCGTGTTTTATTATTACACCTCGCTTTTTGGTGTGTATATTCTTCATTCTTTTTCTATCAAATTACCTTTTCTCGTCATGGTGAAGAACCTGACTATCTAAGAGCTTTTGCCGATGCTACGGCTCAAGTTTTGATAATGGTTCTTGCGAGTTATCTAAACTATTTTTATTTCTTACCTCGCTTCCTAAAACATCAGGATATGCGTCGGTATTTTCTTGAATACATCATTCCCTTTGTCGTTCTGATTTTGGCGTTGATTTATATTAAAAGATATATTTATCTCTGTTATGACGACGGTCGTCACGGATTTCTTTACAGTACAAAATTTGTCGTTCAGTCATATCTAAGTTCTTTATTTATCGTAATTTTTGTCGGAATGCTAAAATTTGCGGAAGATTGGTTTGAGTTAGAAGCCAAGCGAAAAGAAGTAGAAAATGAGAAATTAACGGCAGAACTACGCTTTCTAAAAGCACAAATTAATCCACATTTTCTCTTTAATACGCTTAATAATTTATACTATTTGGCATTTACAAATTCTCCAAACACCACTGAAGTCATTGCTAAATTATCGCAAATGATGCGTTACATGATTTATGATTCAAATCATGCAAAAGTGCCTGTGTCTAAGGAGATTGAGTACATGGAGAACTACATAAGTTTGGAAAAATTGAGGTTAAATAATCAAATTCCGATTCAGTTTGAGGTGCATGGAAATACTAACAGCCATAGCATTGTTCCTTTAATATTTATCGCTTTCCTTGAAAATGCTTTCAAGCACGGCGTAAGTAATAATGCCAAAGAAGCGTGGGTTAATATTTCAATTACATTTGAAGGTAATAATTGTATCTATCAAGTGGAAAATTCTAAAATACCAAAGAATACCAATAACGAAGAGAAATCAGGAATTGGATTGCAAAATTTACAACGTAGATTAGATTTGAGTTATCCCGAAAATTATACACTCAAAGTGGAAGACAACCCCAAAAGTTACTCCGTTACTTTAAACTTAAATCTGATATGAAAATTAATTGTTTAGTCGTCGAAGATGAACCATTAGCTCGAAATCTGATGACGGCATATATCGAAAAAGTACCCTATTTGAATTTGCTCCAAGCTTGTTCAAATCCTTTAGATGCGATTGATTTTTTGAGAGAAAACCCCGTAGATTTATTATTCTTGGATGTTCAAATGCCCGAAATTACGGGAATTACTCTTTTGAAGATTCTTCAGAAAAAACCCTTAGTCATTCTTACTACGGCTTATTCTGAATACGCCTTGGAAGGCTACGAACACGATGTGATGGATTATTTACTAAAACCAATCACCTTTGAACGCTTTTTGAAAGCAGTCGAAAAAGCTCATGCACGGCTGAGTAATGCCAGCTCAAATACCATAATTCAAGAAAAAGTAGTTAATCCTTCTGATAGTGTTCAACCATTCATATTTGTAAAAGATGGTACTAAATTGGTTAAAATTAAACTAAATGATATTTTGTATGTAGAAGGTTTGAAAGATTATGTAACCATACATACTCGTACCCAGAAGGTTGTTACCTTACAACGACTCAAAACCTTAGAGGAGGAATTACCCGAAAATAAATTTATTCGGATTCACAACTCATTTATCGTCGCTTTTGAAGCCATTGAAGCCATCGAGAAGGAGAAAGTACAGATTGGTTCAGTCTTCATTCCAATTAGTGATACTTACAGAAAATCCTTCAAGGACTTTATTGATGCGTCAAATTTGAGTAAATGAGTAGGGTAAAACCTCTATTACAAATTAATTTAATTCCAATAAAATATCCCGAATCAACTCATATCTTTCAGATGTTATCAAATGACCATTTTCTGGTAAAAAAATAAATCTTCTTGGTGCCTTCAGTACAGAATCCACAAAAGCACCATTTGACGGTTCAATAATCCAATCCTTTCCGCCCTGTAAAATAGTTACGGGGCATTTTATTTTTCCCCAATCCTGCACTATTTTTTCTAACTCCTTACGATGCGTAAATTTTTCATCACTGGCACGATTTGCATAAGTTGGTAAAAAAAAACGAGCCAATTTTGAATTAACAGGTTTAGAAAACCACCAAAACTTTTCTTTTTGTGGGTCACACGCAGGTGCTATCAAAATAAGCTCATCAACTAAATCAGGATTGTCCATTGCCAATTTTGCAGCAATTGGAGCACCATAGGAGCGTCCTAAGACCACAACTCGTCTTTCAGAACGAGATATTAGCGGTCTAAGCAAATGAGCTTGTATAGCAATAGAAGTCTCTCCGACGTGAGATTTATTATAACCCGCTCGGTCAGGAGCAATTATTTGGTACTTATTTAGCAATAAACTGTCCTTAAAAAATTCTTTATAGCCAAACCACGCCCCTGGAGCTCCATGAATAAGCATCAACAACGGTTTTGATGAGTCCTTAGAAAAGGCGTAGTGTATTTTATGGTTTAATGTGTCAGAAAAAGCAAAAGAAGGTAAATAATCTTTATTTTGATAATATTGAGAAACCGCTTCGTCGCTAAATTTAAAATGCTGCATACAAGCAGTTAATGAAAAAAAACAAAAACCTAATAGTACAGCACTCCTTAATTGTAAAATTATCTTCATATCACTCAGGCAATTTTTGATTGGGATATTGCCCTCCAAATTTATTCAACGAGCCAAATATCACTCTCTTTGATGTATAAAAATTTATCATTCCAAATTACCCTTTTCCAAATATCATTTCCACCAATCACATTAAGTCGATGTCCCTTGTCGATACTTTCTGCAATTGCCGCACCTCCAGAAGGCTCAGCACGCAAATAAACGCCGTCGTGATTAATGATACCTTGATGGTATTTATCAGGTAAGTTTAAAAGCAGTCCAATTCCCAATAAATATATCAGTAAAAAGATTTTTTGATTCATGGGAATAAACTGCCTTTTGTATTTTTTTATGAATAATATAATAAAAATATAGATGCCTAAAACCATAAGCAAGGCAACTAAGAACCCAGAATACTGCTTGTAAAATAGAATTAGAAAGTTAAAATCGTTCAATTCGTAGCCCTGCAACTCGTGCGAACTACCAATTTCATTCAATTTTAGTAATACTTTTTGTGAAGGTTGTTGCTCATAAGCCTTGTTTAAATAGTAAAGTGTTTTCAAAAAATCACCTTTTTTTTCTTTTATGGATGCTAATTTTAAAAAAAAGTGGCTCGACGGATTTTTTAGTTTTTTTTGATTTTGCTCAAAAATTGGCTCCGCCTCAAAGAAATTTGCAGATTTATATAAAGAATCTGCATCCCGTAACGTTGTAGCATCACTCTGACTTTTAGCAAGTTGCAGAGAGGTAAGAAAAAAAGTTAAAAAAAATATGATTTTTTTTAGATAGTTAGCTTGCATGGTGTTTTATAAATTCGTAGTTTTGCACCGCAATTAAGGAAAACAAAATGACAAAAACAAAAGATGTTTAAGTCAGTTATTTCGAGAAAAGCAATGATTCCGTAGCTCAGTTGGTAGAGCAATACACTTTTAATGTATGGGTCCTGGGTTCGAATCCCAGCGGGATCACGAGGGTTACAAATAGTAACACTCCCTTCGTGTCAGAGGACACAATTTATATATACAAACTAAGCACTCGTGCAACGTTTGAAGATTCCGTAGCTCAGTTGGTAGAGCAATACACTTTTAATGTATGGGTCCTGGGTTCGAATCCCAGCGGGATCACTTATTAAAGATTTATTACACAAAAAAGGTTCTGATTGATGCTTAATTGCATTTTCAGAACCTTTTTTTATTGCCTTCTTTTAGCCCTCCTGTTCATTCGTACCGTGAATATTGACTTTCGTATAAAGATTCAACCGAATTCGTATAGCGAAACAATATAAACGTGTCGATATTTCTATTAATCGTATCATTTCTATTAACACGGCATTATTTTGGTTTTTGTTATGAAAATCCACACAAAAACCCCTAAAAACAATGCACTTTAACACTCCTTACAACCCAATGAAAATCTCTTTCTATTTCAAGTATTCGCAGACCAAAACGAAAAAAAGTGCAGGTTATGGCTCTATTTATTATTACCTGATGATGGGTAATGGACAGTCATGGATTATAAAACCTCGTGTAAAGCGAATTGAGGAGAATAATCAAATACAGATTATTCCATTGTCCGAAACAGCCCTTCAAATCATTCAGAAATACGGCTCTATTGAACAAATGCCCCATACAAAGCAAACTACTATCAATCGCTACATAAAACAGGCGTGTGTCAAAGCAGGGATAACAATGACCGTATCTTCAAAGCTTGGTAGGAGTTCGGGTATTTCATTCAAATACAATTTTGGTGGAATGAGAGAACACTCAATAGCAGCAATTGTGGGATGGACTTATCCAAGAGAACTGGTCAATTACTTAGAAATTGATATGGTTCAACTACACAATGAGTTTTTGGGAGAAAGAGCGTGAACTATTTTTTAGGACTGAAGGCTCACATTAGGTAATTCTACGCTAACACTGAATTGACATTCAAAGTATATTTGCATAATTTTAAACTTTATCTTTCTATGAAAAAGATTGCAACTCCATTATTGTTTTGCCTGGTTGTCTTGATTTTGTCTTTTTCGAAGATGGATTTTCAACCTTTAATATTGCAAACTTCTACATATTCAGAATCAATTCTATAATTTTTAAACCCAAAACTAATGAAATACTCTATACTGATTTTATCACCTTCCTACATTCCTCTTCTTTCGCACAAACCATTATTCAATCGAATTAGTATGAGTAGTAAATAAGTGCTATTGAGAAAACTATCAAATTTATTTTATTTTCAAAAAACAATCTGTGGCGGTTATATTCCAAATCGGTTGGATAGACGCTAAAAATAACCAAATTCTTACAGCTTATGGCGGTTATACGCTCGTTGCCTGCAAGCGTACTGCGACACCCTAAATAATTTCAATGAAAATAGACAGAGCTTCATTCGACAAAATAACTGCTTCTAAATTTTGGGCAAAACTGAAAGACAGTATCGTACCTTTTCCTACGACACCAACCAAATCAAAATTTCTTGACGAACTTTATTTAGGAATTACAGAATACACTTACAACCCAAAAAATCCAAGAGAATATATTGTAATAAACAAACACAACGGAATTTCAAGGTATGTTCCAACTTTTTCAAGGGAAGACTATTGTGTATATTTTCTTTGCATTAAACTTTTAGAAAATGAAATCGCAATAAACCGAGTAGATGGCACTTTTGGTGGTTGGACATTGGGTAATCCAATTAGGTTAAAAGAAGAGCAAGAAATTCTTGAACTTGACTATATGCCATTCAATACAATTAACGACCTTTCTTGGGTTAGCGAATGGCAATCATTTCAAAACATTGCTAAAACTTACAGAGATGTAGATGATTGGGAGTGCTTTATTAATTTGGATATTGCAAATTTTTACGACTGTATCAATTTGACAATACTTGAAAAGAAAATAAGACACGTTGTGCCAAAAGCCAAACAAGACGTTGTTACATTACTTTTTCATTTTTTACAGAATTGGAATAAAAAATTAGAAGGTTATAATCAGAAGACTGTTGGAATTCCACAAGACGAAATTGGCGATTGCTCACGAATTTTAGCAAACTTCTATCTACAAGATTACGACTTAGCAATGAGTTCAATTTGCGACAAGGTTGGAGCAAAATATATTCGTTTCGCAGACGACCAAATTATTTACGCAAAAGATTTACAGACTGCAAAAAACATTCTTTTTGAAGCATCAAAAGAACTTTTAAGAATAAACTTAAATTTCAATAGTAGCAAAGTAAAAGAGTTCAAATCCAAAGATGAATTTGATACATATTGGACATTTGAAATTTTTGAATTACTAAAAGTTAAGACTAACAAAACTGCTATCAACAAAGGGATTGGTAAGTATTTCGACAATTTAGACAACGGAGTAAAGTTTAAAGACGGTTCTGTTTTAAAGAGAATACTTTCAATGGACAGTTCGTTGATAAAACCAAAATTTAGACACAGACTAATTGCAATGTTTTTTAACCCAGACTTTTTAGCTCAACTTGGAGTTTGGTTTTTCAAAAGAATTAGGGTTTTTGTAAATAATGACGATGATTTTTTTGAAGAGTTGGACAATTTGGTTTCGACAGTTCCATTCAATTCATATCATTACAACCTGTTAGCGTTTTATAAAAAAGAACGGACAGGCTTTGACTGCAAAGACATCGAAACCCGAATTGAAGAAATCAAGCTACGATAAAACGCCAGCAGGCAACATTGGGTTTTGTGCAAGTTGGGCAGACGGAATAACAATGAGCATTTGTAATTCTATTCAGCTTTTGTTCGGGCTTGAGGTACATCACTGAACTTTTGTACTTAACTTCAACTTTATATTTTTAATTAGCAGCGGTTCAAGGCAGATGGAATTCTATTTCCCAACCTGCACAAAGCCCTGTACGTTGGGTGCTATGCAAAAAATACACTCCTCAATCAAATTGTTTACAATTATGGACAAATACAAAGATTTTTTTGATAGCGATTGTATCATGGAATATCTTTTACATTTAAAGCAAAACAAACACTAAAACAAATATTATTAATCATGCACAAAAAACATTTACTACCTGTCTTTTTTATATTGCTACTCAGTTGCAAAAAAACAGAGGATACAACCACCCCCAAAGCAGTACCTAATTGTTATGTTACGTCAGTTAGAGACGAATTTAAAGACATAACCGCCAATATAAATTATGATAAACAAGGAAAAATTTCTGGTATAATTAGAAGGCAAGGGACATTTCAATTGGAGAAAGACACCGTTATTTATTCAGGTAATAAAATAATAGTGAATGCAACTCCTTACAACTATTCTGAATATGTAAAATCTACTTGGACACTAAATGGTACTTCACAAGTAACTAATTTATCTACATACGATATTTACAGTAAAAGATCGAGTGATTATAGTTTTGAATATAATGATGATGGATATTTGATTAAATTTATATCAGGCGTTTTTCAGTATGATGTAACTTATGATGCTGGAAATCCCATAAAAATCACTTCTAAAAGAACAGATTTTAATAACACGCCAGAAATAAGCTATGAGATGGAATATTATGCAGATAAACTTAATTTGGAACAACCTAATTTTCAAAAATCTCCAATATTATTCAATTTCCTTGATGAAGGTAATTTTGGTTTTTTCTCTGGCGATATTTGGTTCATATACAATCTTGGAAAAAAATCAAAAAATCTAATTAAAACCCTTAAAAGATATAATTCAGGTGGTTTTTTAGGTTCGACTTTTAATTTCACATTTGAAGTTGACGGAGATAAATTAAAAAGAAGGTTAATGACTGGTTCAGCATCTGACAATTCTACATTTACATACAAATGTGAATAACTGATTTTAGTTTTTCCCTAAAACCGTAAAGAATATTTGAGCTTGGTCGTGGGTTTAGCGAAGCATTCCTACGACCAACAGACTTAATATTTCCAACTTACAAACAAGTGCAAATTGCAATACGAAGAGAAATTGGGAGAATTACTAATCCGAGTAAATGCCCAGTACACAACAGTATATTTTTGCAAAATAGGCGAACGTAAGTAATTCATAATTTGATAAATAATTAAACATTTGTAAGCATTTGAGCGGACGGAATTCTATTTCCTATCCTGAAAAAACATTCAGCATTGCGTGCAAGTATAAGAAGCCCAAACTATTGACCAAGATTACTAAATAAGAATAATATTTCAAGTTTATAAAATATGCAGATAATCAATTGTAAAGTTGAAAATTTAGAAGATTGTGCAAGATTACTTGTTCGGGTATATGCTGAACCTCAATATAAAGAAGATTGGAACGAGTTTGATGCTCATAAATATCTCAAAAGATTTCTTGATATAGAACCCAATCTATGTTTTATTGCTATTGAAAATAACATAATCATTGGAGGAATTTTTGCATATTCATACCCATGGCATTCGGAAATCCTTGTCTATGTTCAAGAGCTTTTTGTGGACTCAAACGAAAGAAAAAAAGGGATAGCAAAGTCGTTGTTAAAAAGTATTTGCAATAATGAAAATACAAAAATTTGGTTGGTCGCAAATGAAAATACTGGTGCTTCTGAATTTTATAAAAAATTAGGGTTTAAAAAAGATGGGCCGTATAAATTTAATTACGGAGCGTTAAGCTTTTGAGTTTACCAAAAATTTGTGACCACTTTGATAATTGGATAATTAATTGCCCAAGCCCCGAAGAACCGATAAGAAATCTTGACATTGTTCAGTTTACATATCCAATAATAACATTAAAAAAGCAGAATGGACTCCATTCTGCTTTTTTAATGTTCAAGCTATCATTTCAATTATTTACCTAAATCATTACTTTTCAATTGTTGAACTGCCATGATTTGTTTCATCGTTTTTTCCATTCCTTCGGTTGAACCGTCCAAGAAAATAACGTTACCTTCGCCTTGTTCAGCAAAATGTTTAACGGCTTCTGTCCACATCGAGAATAAAATTAATGAAGAGTCTAAATTAGCATCTGCCATTACTTTTGCCGATTCAGCCATACCTTTTGCTACTTCCTCACGGAATAATGCCACACCTTGTCCACGCAATTGAGAAGCAATTTTTTCTGCCTCTGCCGAAATTCTAATGGCATTTCCTTCTGCTTCAGCGGCTTTCGTTTTGGTAATTAATAATGCCTGACCTTCGTTTTCTGCTGCTGCTTTCAAGTTATTTGATGCCACAACTTGAGCCATCGAACGCATAATTGATTCATCAAAAGCAATATCATTCAATTGCAAATCAATTAAATGATAACCCCATTGTTCAAGGGTTTCGTCCAATTCTAATTTTACATTCTGCACAATCTCCCCTCTCAATAAAAGTACCTCCGCTTGTTTCTTGGTCGCTACAAATGCTCTGATTGTTCCTTCAACTGTGCGGATTAAAGCCTGCATAAAAGAGCGTTCATCCATGTATTTAAACGCCACGTTTTTGATAGTATTTTCGTCTTGATTGACAACTGCATACACTAACATCGCTTTAAAATTAACATTAGCTTGGTCGGAAGTAATAGCTTGAAAATCAAGCTCCATTGAACGATTTTGGATAGAAATTCTTTTGAAAATAAATTCGATAAATGGAATTTTGAAATTCAATCCTGGCGTCATGATTCGTTGATATTTTCCGAAAATGGTAATAACCGCCACTGTACCTTGATTAACAACCACAATGGAGAGAAAAACCACAATGGCAGCAAAAACGAAAAAGAAAAGTAAAAAGCTCATTTGTTAAATTGTTTAAGGATGAAAATTAAAACAGCACCAAAGTACATAAAACTTTGATGCTGTTTGTGAAATTAGGATGAATCACTCAAAATATTTTTTAAATGGTATAAAATTCGATACGGAAGCATCGGATTACATCATTTTTATTGACCCCATACCGCCATCAACTCCTAAAATTTGTCCCGTTATCCACGTTGAATCATCTGAAATTAAAAAACTTGTGATATTGGCAATGTCTGCCGAAGTGCCAAAACGTCCAATTGGGTGACGCTTATTGGAAGCTTCTTTCTTTTCATCACTTGATAACAGATTTTTTGCCAAAGGAGTATCTGTTAATGAAGGGGCAATACAATTTACTCTAATTTTTGCAGGTGCTAACTCTGCCGCCAATGAGTGTGTTAAACCTTCAATTGCCCCTTTGGATGCTGCAACCGAAGCGTGAAACCCCATCCCAATTTTTACAGCAACTGTGCTATACAAAACGATTGAAGCACTTTCTGATTTTTTTAATTTGGGTAAAACCGCCTGAATTATCGAAATCGCACCCAGTACATTTACTTGAAAATCATTTTTAAAATCTTCTTGACTCAAACGGTGAAACGGCTTTAAATTAATAGTACCTGGACAATAAACTACACCGTCTAAAGTTTCGGGAAGGGTAGCAAAAACACTTGCATCGGCATTTTGTGCATCCCAAGTTAAATGTGTAATTTCTGCTAAATCTGGTTGATTTCTTGAAGCGGAAAACACTTGGTAACCCTTTGATAATAATGATTTAGCGGTTTCATAACCAATTCCAGAACTTGCCCCAACAATTAATATATTTTTTGACATGGTTGAATTTTAATAAAGTGAACAAAAAAAGCATCTAAGTTTCTAACCTCAGATGCTTTCAAATGTTTTCGGAAATTATAGCCCGTCTTCAAATATTTAAAATCTCAATGTAAAATTTTAAAAGTCATTTCTCGTAAGGCTTCACCATCGCTCAAAGAACCGCTCTCCACTCCTTTCGACTTCAAATCTAACTTTTTAATCTCTCCAATTATCTGAACTACTTTTGATAAATTATAATTACGAACCGCAGAAATGTAGTCTTTGGTAAAAAATGGATTTACCCCTAAAACTACCGCCAAATTCCGCTCTGATTTATCTTGTGTAGCATGAGTCAAAAGCACTTTTGAAAAGAAATTATATAACAAAAGTACAATTGGGGCAAGTGGATTATCTTTCGGATTGGAAGCAAAGAAATTGATAATTTGATTGGCTCGCAAAACATCCCGATTTATTAAGGCTTTCTGAAATTCAAAGTAGTTATATTCTTTGCTAATTCCAACGTATTTTTCTACGACTTGAGCGTTAATTTCTTCGTCAATTCGCAAATTGAGCATGATTTTGTCAATTTCAGAAGCTAATCTTTTTAAGTCATTTCCAACGTTTTCAACCAACATTTCTATCGCTTTTCGGCTGATTTTCAGTCCATGTTCATGACAATATTCAAGAATCCAATCGGGAATTTTATTATCGTAAAACTTCTTTGAAGTCATCAAAATACCCGTTTTATCAAAGGTTTTCACCCATGTTTTACGCTCATCCGCCGAAGCCTTAAAAACCAATACTAAAACCGTTGAAGTAAGCGGATTTTTGGCGTAATTCTCTAAGGCAACTTGCATTTCTTTCTGCTCAATACCTTGTAAACCTTGAGCCTCTTTCACCAAAATCAACTGACGTTCCGCCATCATCGGAAAACGCTTTGCGTGCGAAATCAAAGCGGGAACGGTCAAATCTTTACCAAAAAACACAAATTGGTTAAAGCTTCTATCAGAAGGAGAAAGGGCATTTTCTTCAATATAATCGGATACTTTATCTATGTAATACGGTTCATCTCCATGAAGCAAATACAAAGGAGAATAAACTTTTTTCTTTAAATCTTTTAAAACGTCAGCAGCAGATTTAGGCATTTTGGTAATAGGGATTAGTATTTATAAACTTCTGGCAATGTTCAATCAATTGGGGAAAAAACTCTCTAAATTCAATTTCATACAAATCATAATCATTTTTCAAATCTTCCGTAGCATTTTCGATTCCAGATTTAAAACTCAATCGTTGAGAAATGCCCGTCAAAGACCATTCGATGCCTTCATAAGTAGCATAACTTGTAAACCAATTTCTTTTTATCATCGAATTGACCATTCTTTCCATTGGTTCGGGAATTTCATCTTTCCTCAGTGTTAAGAGTTCGTAAAACTGCTGACTATAATCGAAAAGCGTTTGGTCAGAATAATGATGAAAATTCTTTGCCAAAACATTATCGTAAAACATATCTACCACAATGCCTGAAAACTTATGATATTTTGGTTGTAAACGGTCAATACTTTGCCGCACAATTGGATGAGAATCTGTAAAAAAGTCAATTTCTCGATGTAAAGCCATGCCTCGAATAATTCCCTCTGAATATGGAGAATTTTGCAATTTATTCAAACGACCTTTTACAAAATCGCCTAAAAAATTACCTATTTTAAGGTCGTCATCGTTGCCAGAGAGATAAGTATGTGCTAAAAAATTCAAATGGATAGTTTTTTTAATTTCTTAATCATAAAGTTAAGCAAAAACTGTTACCTTTTTATGGGATATGATTAACTTCGTGAATCATTTTAAAAACTTAGCATAATGCAAATTACGAATGAAAAAGTTGTTACGTTAATGTATGAATTAACCGTAACCGATGCCGATGGAGAAAAAGAACTAATTGAAACCGTTGAGCAAGAAGACCCTATGGCATTTATTCAGGGGATGAGTGGCTTACCTGAAGCCTTTGAAGAAAATATTGAAGGTCTTTCTGTTGGAGATACCTTTGAGTT
Organism: Arcicella sp. LKC2W; assembly: GCF_034931005.1. NCBI lineage: Bacteria > Pseudomonadati > Bacteroidota > Cytophagia > Cytophagales > Flectobacillaceae > Arcicella > Arcicella sp. LKC2W. The sequence goes on along the minus strand of NZ_JAYGIN010000005.1, from coordinate 173,780 downwards.
TTCAATCCCAGCCGAAGATGGATATGGTGAATATGACCCAACGGCAATTGTAGAATTACCGAAAGATATTTTTAAAGTTGATGGTGAATATGTAGAAGAAATGTTGGAAGTTGGCAATTACCTACCAATGACTGACGACGGCGGTAATCAATTGAATGGCAGAGTATTAGCCGTTGAAGCAGAATTTGTAAGAATGGACTTTAACCATCCTTTGGCCGATAAAGAAATGTTTTTTAAAGGAACAATTTTGGACGTAAGAGATGCTACTCAATCTGAAATTGAACACGGACACGTACATGGTGCGGGTGGCGTTCAGCATTAATTTTAGTGAGTTTAAAGTTTATGAGAATTAACTTTAAACTCATCAATTTTAAACTTCTAAACTCAAAACCACCAAATATGCAAAAACCAGATTTTGACGATATTTTTATGGACTTGGCTATTAATCTTGCTAAACGTTCACATTGTATCAAAGCACAAGTTGGGGCAGTTCTGACCAAAGATACCCGAATCATTTCCATTGGCTACAACGGTCCGCCAGCAGGGACGCACAACTGCGACATTGAATTTCCTGTTGATGGCTGCGAGCGAGATTCAAAAGGGAGTTGTTCTTTAGCACTTCACGCTGAACAAAATGCCATTTTGTACGCTGCCAAAAACGGTGCATTAATTGAGGGTTCAACGATTTACGTTACGCTTTCTCCCTGCATTGCCTGTGCAAGAATTATTTATAGCATGAAAATTTCAAAAGTAATTTTTCTTAATTCTTACGCTGAATATAAAAAGATAGGAAAAGATGAGGGAGTTGAGTTTTTGAGAAAGTTTGGTGTTGAGGTGATTAAATACCAAACTAAAGCATAGTTAAAAGTTTCCAAATAAATAACACCACTGAATAAAAGCCACTCTATTTTGAGTAAATCAAAACAATTTAATTTTACAACAATGAAAAAAACACTAAAATTTTTAACTATTGCAATGGTATCGTCTGCATTACTTACGTCATGTTACTCTTACACAAGTGTTGTAGGAAAAGGAGCTCAAGGCAACACACAAGTTACTCAGTGGAATCACTACGTAATTGGTGGATTGGCACCAGTTGGAGTTTCTGACTCAAAAGCAATGGCAGGAGGTGCTGAAAACTACACCGTCTTCACAAGACAATCATTTGTAAATGGATTAATTTCTGGAATTACATTCGGTATTTACACACCGACAACTACTACCGTAACGAAATAATCAGTTATTTGGGAGTGAGGGTATTCTTCACTCCCAAATTCTTTTCAATGAAAAAAAACTTATTTTACCTATCCATAATTGTGGCAATAGGACTATTCATTTCCATTATGGATGGTCTGCTAAAATATAGTAGAAGCAACGCTGATTACGATTTGGGGCTTTTATCGGGCAGACTCATTCTTTTAATCATCACTATTCTCACTTCTTATTTTTTAAAAAGAAAAATCCAATAAAAAAACCTCCAAAAACAACAAAATTGTTTTTGGAGGTTTTTTATCACCTTCTTGGAGAATACCCTAACTGCTCATCCTCATCTTCATATTCCAACTCCGCATCTTTTTCCCAGATTTCCATTTCACAAGGTTTGCAATTGAATTTTAGTTTGTATTCATTCTCCCCATGTTTCAGGGTCAAAGGTTCAACTAACTTCTCTCCTATTGTTTCACGTTGAAATCTTGCACATTTACCTAATTCGTATTTTACGCAATATTTGGTCGTCATTACTCGTGCTTTTCCTGGATCCCATTGCAATTCAAACGCCTTTTCAATTTCAGTTACTCCGTGACGTTTATAAAAAGCTCTCGCCATTTTATTCGACACATTGTACATAAAATCAAGTTTTTGTACGGGATAAGGGTGGTCAGTTTTCGTGATTTGATATTCTTCTCTGTGATATTCTTTCACCCGAATTTCTACCAATTGTTCTAACGCTTCACGTCTGATTTCATTTACTTTTGAAATAGGCAAAAACCAATTTTCTGATAATTCTACTTCAACATTATCAACAATAAAAGGCGTATTTCCTGTTTTTGCGATATTCTTTTTAATATTTGGAATGACAGATTCTTGACTTTTCGCTAATTCTTTAGCAGCCTGAAAACTTTGTACGCTTTGGTGTCCATCTTCGTCAATCGCCAATAATTGAAAACCGTCGGCTGTTTCAGTAAATTTTAAGCTTACGCCAATTTTACGAACCGCACTATTTTCTTTCTCAACCATTTTATTAAATTCAGCATCCGAATTTCTATAAATGACAGTTCCAACAGGTAACGACTTGAAGGAATTAGGTACAACCACATCGTTGACAATAATATTTATTTGAACTCCGTCGGGTTCACCATTTTCATTAACGAAAAATAGTCCATCGCCATTATTTAGTTTTTCGTAGTTTTCAATAACATATCCGTTTGCCTTCACTTCCAACAACTTACCAATCAATTGCCCTTGCGATTTCGGACTTTCCCATGAGCCAATTTTCTCTTTACGTTTATTGACAAAATAATCGGTATAGCCTCTATTAAAACTTCTGTCCATTTCTGGCTCAAAATTATAGAACGTTCTACCCGAAGAAGCCTTTTCAAACTTCTCGTTTCCTTCCAAGAAGCTATCTAATTTTTTACGCAAATAAGAAGTATTATTTTTTACGTAAACAATGTCTTTCAAACGACCTTCAATCTTAAAAGACGTAACACCAGCTTCAATTAAATTGGGCAATTGGTCACTCAAATCTAAATCTTTAATGGATAATAAATGGCTATTAGCAATTAAGGTTTTACCCGTTCCATCAATTAACTGATACGGCAAGCGACAGTTTTGAGCGCAAGAACCTCGGTTAGCACTACGCTCGCCATTGGCAACACTCATGTAACAATTACCACTAAAAGCCACACATAAAGCACCAGAAACGAAAAATTCTAATTCCACATCGGTTGCTTCGCTAATTTCACGGACTTGGTCTAAATTCAATTCTCTTGCCAACACAACCCTTTTCATTCCTGCATCCTTCAAGAATTTTACGTGTTTGGCATCTCTGTTATTGGCTTGTGTACTGGCATGAATAACAATTGGCGGTAAATCCATTTCCATAATTGCCATATCCTGTACAATAAGTGCGTCAACGCCAATATCATAAAGTTGATAAATTAGTTTTTTGCAGGCCTCCAATTCATTATCATACAAAATAGTATTAATAACCACAAAAACTTGAGCCTTAAAGAGATGGGCATACCTTACCATTTCAGAAATATCTTCAATAGAATTGGCGGCATTAGTTCTCGCTCCAAATTGTGGAGCACCAATATATACAGCATCTGCACCCGCATTAATGGCAGCCATTCCTTGAAAAAGGTTTTTGGCAGGGGCAAGAATTTCAACTTTCTTTTTCATTTTGTAACTTTTTGTAATAAAGTGCAAAATTACGGAATTTTGAGAGAAAATTGACTTGTAGGTGAAATTAGGGTTTGGGATTCAATCCAAAACGTCGTAAACAAAGAAAATAATAGTAACTTTATAGTAAATATTTGCACAGCATAAATTTTCAGAATTAAAACTTATGGACGACATATTATTATTAGCGGACAAAGTTCGAAACACTCTGATCCTTGGTGAAAGCCATTTTAGAGAGTTTAAATCAGCTTTGGAAGGACGACCCGATAATAAAAAACAAAGATTAACGAAATTAATATGTGCTGACATAGGAGAAGCATTAGTTTCATTTTCTAACGCTGATGGTGGGGCAATATTAGTTGGTGTGGAAGATGATGGAACAATTACAGGAATTCCTCATTCTGAGGAAGATATTCAAATAATGCTCAATTCTATTCACACACATGTATATCAAGGTCAGCAACTTCCATTAAATAATGCCAATAAGCTCGTTTTAGACCACAAAACAATTTTATATTTTTCGGTAAACAAAGGGACTACAATGATTTATCAACTCCCAGATGGGCGGTGTGTTAGACGAAAAGATAAATCCACGATGCCTGCATCTGTTGACCAGATACAATTTGAAAGACAAGAAATTAAATCAAGAGAATATGATAGCCAATTTGTTGATGGTGCAAATGTTACAGATTTAGATGTTAGACTGCTTCAAGGCATTGCTGACCAATATATTAAAGGGCTAAGCATTGAAAGATATTTACAGCAAATTGGATTGGCTGAATATGCCCAAAATGGACTTAGATTAAAAAGAGCAGCTTTGCTACTGTTTGCGACTGATATAGATAGATGGCATCCAAGAAGTCAGGTACGATTTCTTAAAGTAAAAGGCAATACATTAGAGGCAGGAGAAAAATATAATGTTGTAAGCGATGATACAGTAAAGGGGAATATTTTTGAATTAGTAATTAAATCTTGGGAACATTTACGGTCCTCCTTAGCTTATAAAACTGAATTTGGAACTAATTCTCAATTTGAACAAAAATACATTTATCCAGAAGATGCTGTCCGAGAAGCTATTTTGAACGCAATTGCACATAGAGATTATAGTATTGCCAATGCTATTGAAATTTACATTTTCAATGATAGAATGGAAATTAAAAGCCCAGGTGCTTTGATTTCAACCTTGACAGTTAAAAATTTATATGAATTAGAGGGTTCTCACGAATCCCGAAATTCTCTGATAGCAAGGGTTTTAAGAGAAAACAAGTTAATGCGAGAACTTGGAGAAGGTATGAAAAGAATTTTCACTCTAATGCACGAACAAGAACTTGAAAAACCTGAATTATATTCAAATGGACTTTGGTTTAGAGTTACACTTTCAAATAAGACCATTTTTAGTACCAAACAAGTAGAATGGTTACTACAATTTGACAATTTCAACTTATCAAAAAATCAGAAAAAAATTGTTTTACTTGGACTTGGCGATAAACAAATTTCAAGTAATGATATTTTTAAAGCATTGAACATAAGTAATACTGAAACTGAGAAATTTACACAAGAGGTAACGGTGTTAAGGACAAAAGGGATATTAACTGAATTAATGACTTCTCAACAAGCATATAATGTAGCAAAAAAACTAAAAAAAAACAAGAAGGATGTTCCGAGATATAAAGTTAGGCTACCGTAAAATATGATTATTCTCTCATTGTTCTAAATATTGCTTAAAGTATTGCAACCAATAACCTATACAAAACGCCAATCAAAACCTTTTTGATTGGCGTTTTTATTACTTCACAACCTTAAAATCCCAAATCTCTTGATGTGAAAATGTAGAACGAAAGCCAAAATATGACTGGCTTGGAAAATATTCGTCCGTTGCTTGAAAAAACATTTCTCCATCTACCCAAAAACTCGTTGTTTTATCCTTCACTACAATCTTGATTTGATAGTCATGATTGGACTTTAATAAATATTTTGCTTCGTTTTTCTCTGCTAAAAGTTTTCTTTGGACATTGGCTTCGTACTTCCTAAAACGAGTGGTGGTATTGGTATTTCCGCCCATGCCTACGTAATACATATTGAGGGAGTCATAGTCTTCAAATTTCCCTGTTCGAGTAAATAAATTACTGTTATCGAGGCTTTGTGCTAACCAAAATACGTTTAAATCAGATAAACGGTCATTTTTCCCATCCGCTACTACAACTTTTCGTTTAAATAAAATCTCATAATTTCCCGTCAATGCTTGGTTATACCAAACTGTTACACCGCCTTTTGTATCCAACACAAGTTTATTATTCTGCGTGAATACCCTTGAATTAGGCAATGGCTCTATTTCTGTAATCCACCTTTTGGCATTTAATATTCCATGAAAATCTTCTGTAAAAATCCTATTTTTCGCTATATTTTGACGGGTACATGAGGTAAGAATCCCGATTATTAACACCCAAAATATTATGCCTAATTCATTGATAGTCTTCATTTTTAATACTAATATTTGATAAAAATTCATTGAAAATAATGTTAAAAAACTAACAATTGGGTAAAAATAAGGTCAAAAATGCTTTTAAATCTATTATCGACTAAACATATTAATGACCAGATAAAAAATATGAAATCACCCTTTTCTTTTACTCGTAGAGCATTTGTCAAAAATTCAGCGATTGCCGTTGCGGGTTTACCTTTAGCGTCATCTTTGGCAAATACTACTGCTCAAAAAACGATTTTACCTCCCGCTGGAATTGTACCACTCAATTGGTTAGATAAGCAAGCATCTCCTCTTTTTAAAGGAACTACTTGGGGTGTACCTTGGGCAAAAGGACAAGTAAAAAAAGGTACTGAATTTACCTTAACAAGTAATAGCAATCAAATTCCTACTCAATCTTGGGCATTGGCGTATTGGCCTGATGGCAGTTTGAAATGGACAGCTCATGCGATTACTAATCATGAAAAATTATCGGAAAATTTGCAGTTAACTATTGGTAAAACAATAAAACCAAGACAAGCATTATCTGTACAAGAATCGGGAAATCTTATCAAAATTGATACAGGGAAAATACAGTGCGAAATCAATAAAAGCGGACAAACGTTAATAAAATCGCTGAGTAACGGCGGAACAGTGGTTGCCCAAAATGGTAAATTGGTGTTATCGGTACAAGATAATGTTGACCAAACAGAAGCATTTAAAATTGAAACATTTGACGGAAAAATTGATAAAGTTTCCGTAGAACAAAGTGGTGAAATTAGAGCCGTTATCAAGATTGAAGGCTCACACGAAAATACTGCTAACAAACGATTATTGCCATTTATTGTTCGTTTGTATTTTTATGCCGAAACAGAATCTATCCGCATAATTCACACCATTATTTATGATGGTGATGAAAACAAAGATTTTATTAAAGGCTTAGGAATTCGTTTCTCCGTACCTTTAAAAGAGGCTTTGTACGACCGTCACATTCGGTTTGTAGGCGAAAATAAGGGTATTTTTGCCGAAGCAGTTCAAGGATTATCGGGACTACGAAGAGATACTGGACGAACGGCTTTGGATGCTCAGTTGGCTGGAAAATCAGCGACCCAAATTCCAGAGAATGTACTTAAAAATATCAATTATATTCCTGCTTTTGGTGACTATACCCTATTTCAAAGCACTCCTGATGCTTTTGATATTCAGAAAAGAACAAAATCGGGGCATTCTTGGCTACAATCAGCTTATGGTGGACGTGCCAACGGAACGGCTTATCTCGGTACGCCAAAAGGTGGTCTTGCCTTTGGAATTCGTAATTTTTGGCAAAGTCACCCCGCACAATTGGACATCAAAAATGCTCATACCGATTTAGGCGAAATCACGATGTGGCTGTGGGCTCCCAAAGCCTCAGCAATGGATTTACGTTTTTATCACGATGGCATGGAACAAGATACTCATGCCAAACAATTGGATGCTTTGGATATTACTTATGAAGATTACGAACCCGAATTTGGCAGACCTTTTGGCGTGGCACGTACCAGCGAATTACAAATTTGGGCATTAGCAGAAACGCCTTCAAAAGCGTTATTATTGGATATTGCTGAACAAATTCAACATCCGTCGCTTTTAGTTGCCAGTCCTGAATATCTTACCAATGTCGGAATTTTTGGTAGTGGTTTTACGATTCCCGATAAATCAACGGCAAAAAAAGCAGAGATTGAAAATCAATTAGATTTTTATTTTGATTATTATAAAAAACAAATTGACCAGCATCGTTGGTACGGTTTCTGGAATTTTGGTGATGTCATGCACACCTACGACCACGACCGTCATGTATGGCGATATGATGTGGGTGGTTTTGCGTGGGATAATTCCGAACTTTCAACGGATTTATGGCTTTGGTATTATTTTCTGAGAACGGGCAGAAATGATGTTTTCAGAATGGCAGAAGCCATGACCCGCCATACAGGCGAAGTTGATGTGCATCATATTGGGCGTTTTAGTCCCTTGGGGTCACGCCATAATGTTCAACATTGGGGCTGTTCCGCCAAGCAATTACGTATTAGTACGGCTGCTAATCGTCGTTTTTATTATTATCTGACCGCAGATGAGAGAGTCGGTGATTTGATGCGAGAGCAAGTAAATGCCGACAAAACACTCAGAATGATAGTTCCAGGCAGAAAAATCGGACAAAAAGCGGCTGAAAATACGGCAACTTCTGAATTAGCCAGTATCTCTTTTGGAACAGATTGGGGAGCTTTGTCTTCGGCATGGTTTACCGAATGGGAACGCACCGAAAACCCTAAAATAAAAGAGAAATTATTGAATAGTATGCGAACCATTGCCGAACAACCGCACGGTTTTTTTGTAGGTGGAGCAACGATGGATTTATCAACAGGTAAATTTCAACTGGAAAGTGCTACTAAAATTTCTGTTTCGCATTTAAGTGCTGCATTTGGTTTAGCAGAAATTTGTGCAGAACTCATTGAAACTGTTGATATGCCTATTTTTGAAAAAGCATGGTTACAATATTGTCAGCTATACAATGGTACTGCCGAAGAACAAAAAGCAGCTTTAGGGGAAACTTTATCAAAATTAAATCTCCAACAAGGACACGCCAAACTGACCGCTTTTGCCGCAAAACGTGGCAATAATGCAACATTAAGTAAACGAGCGTGGAAAGAATTTTACGCAGGTGAAGGAGGCATAAAAAAACCTTCGATGCAAATAAAAAAGATTGAAACTCCAACCGTCCTTAATCCAATTGAAGAGGGCATTTCTATTTCTACCAATGCCGTGGCTCAATGGAGTTTGGCAGCCATGCAATGTTTGGCTTTTGCTGGAAAGGATTTGGAATAGTCTTCGTAACACAGACTTTAGTCTGTAAATAACAATTTTATTATATAGACTAAAGTATGAGTTACAAAAAACGCCACAGCAATTATTTGCTGTGGCGTTTTTCATAATACTCAAAAAATCTATCCTAAATAAGTCTTCAAAGCCTTACTTCTTGAAGTATGACGTAAACGACGGATGGCTTTTTCTTTAATCTGACGTACACGTTCACGAGTAAGATTAAATTTCTCACCAATTTCTTCTAAAGTCATGGCGTGTTCTCCATTCAATCCGAAATATAAAGTAACTACGTCGGCTTCACGTTGCGTTAAAGTTGACAAAGCTCTCTGAACTTCACGACGTAATGAATCGTTAATCAAACCTGAATCTGGTTTATCTTCACCGTCATTTTCTAAAACGTCCAACAAAGAGTTTTCTTCACCTTGAACAAAAGGCGCATCCATTGAGACATGACGACCTGAGATTTTCAAAGTATCAACAACTTCACCCGTAGAAATTTCTAAAACCTCCGCTAATTCTTCAGGTGTTGGCTCACGTTCAAACTTCTGCTCTAATTCTGAAAACGTTTTCGAGATTTTATTTAGAGAACCTACACGGTTTAATGGCAAACGTACAATACGTGATTGCTCAGCCAAAGCTTGTAAAATTGACTGACGAATCCACCAAACAGCATAAGAAATAAATTTAAAACCACGAGTTTCATCAAAACGTTGTGCTGCTTTAATTAAACCTAAATTCCCTTCATTGATAAGGTCACCTAAACTAAGTCCTTGATTTTGATATTGTTTCGCAACAGAAACTACGAAACGCAAGTTTGCTTTCGTAAGTCTTTCTAATGAAAGTTGGTCTCCATCACGGATTTTTTGAGCTAAAATAACTTCCTCCTCTGGTGTCAACAAATCCACCTTACCGATTTCTTGTAGATACTTGTCAAGAGATTGACTTTCTCTGTTAGTAATCTGCTTACTAATTTTTAGCTGTCTCATATTTTTTAATTGGTTAACAAAACCGTTCTACTGTTGTAAAAAAGTGGATTCCGTGTAAAGCGTCCTTTTATTCGCTTTAGGCACAAAACCAAACAATTATATAAGTATTAAAACTACTTTTTATAATCGTTTGGTATTGAATATCTTAAAAGAATAACGTAAAAGCTTTAAAATTTGTTCTAATTCTTCTCTGGTTTTGGTAAAAGAGCCTTTCTTGAAAGACGATATTTACCAGTTTTCTTATCAACCTCAATCAATTTCACTTTTACTTGCTCTCCAATTTGAAGAACTCCTTCTACTGTTTCAAGACGTTCCCATTTAATTTCTGAAATGTGTAATAGACCATCTTTACCAGGCAAGAATTCAACGAATGCTCCGAAAGGCATGATTGATTTGACAACACCGTCATAAATTTCACCTTCTTCTGGAATCATCACAATACCTTTTACCATACTAACGGCTTTGTCCATAGACTCCTTGTTAGCTGAGAAAATAGATACATACCCTCCATCTGGTTTTTCTTCGATTGTTACCGTAGCACCAGATTGTTTTTGAATATCTTGAACAACTTTTCCACCAGGCCCGATTACTGCACCAATTTGCTCTTTCATGATTTTGATAACCATCGCTCTTGGCGTTTGTGGTTTCAATTCAGGTCTTGGAGTGGCAATCGCTTCTTTCATTTTGCCCAAAATGTGCAAACGTCCTTGTTTTGCTTGGTTCAATGCTTCAACCAAAACATCATAAGAAAGTCCATCAACTTTAATGTCCATTTGACAAGCTGTGATACCATTTTCAGTACCAGTTACTTTAAAGTCCATGTCACCTAAGTGGTCTTCATCTCCTAAAATATCAGAAAGAACTGCATATTTACCAGTTTTTGGGTCAGAAATTAAACCCATTGCAATACCCGAAACAGGAGCTTTAATTTTGATACCTGCATCCATTAATGCTAACGTTCCTGCACATACTGTTGCCATTGATGACGAACCGTTTGATTCAAGAATATCAGAAACTACACGGATTGTGTATGGATTTTCAGAGTCTGGAGGTAATACTTTTTTGATGGCACGCATGGCTAAATTACCATGACCAACTTCACGACGACCTGGCCCTCTGTTTGGCTTAACTTCACCCGTTGAGAAACCTGGGAAGTTATAGTGTAACATAAAGCGGTTATATCCTGAAACCATTGCAGAATCAACAATTTGCTCATCCATTTTCGTACCTAAAGTAACGGTAGTCAATGATTGTGTTTCACCACGAGTAAATACGGCTGAACCGTGTGGAGAAGGCAAATAATCAATTTCACAAGTGATTTGACGAATCTCATCTAATTTACGACCGTCTAAACGGAAACGTTCAGTAATAACCATTTGGCGAACTGCTTCTTTCTCAATATCATGGAAATAAACTTTCGCTAATGATTTATTTACCGTTGAATCTTCTGGCAAAGCATCAAAGTATTCTGCCTCAACAGCTTTGAATGATTCTCTACGACCGCTTTTACTTGGATTTGCTAATTTAGCAACTTCATAAAATTTATCGTAGTAACCTTCCCAAAGTGATTTTCTTAAATCTTCATCATGTGTTTCGTGACAATAAACACGTTTTTCAGTTTTGCCAACTTCAATCGTCAATTCAACTAATGCAGCACAATGCACTTTAATAGCGTCATGTGCAAGTCTCAAGGCTGTCAACATATCTTCTTCCGAAGATTCTTGCATTTCACCCTCAACCATTAAAATATCGTTAGCATTTGCAGCTACCAAAAGTTCCATTTCTGCTTCTACAATCTGAGCAATTGTAGGGTTCACAACAAACTCTCCTTTGATTTTAGCAACACGAACTTCAGAAATTGGACCGTTAAATGGAATATCAGAAACTGCTAACGCTGCTGCTGCTGCTAAACCTGCAAAAGCATCTGGAGAAACTTCTGAATCCGCAGAAATCATAGAGATTGCAACTTGTGTATCTGCATGATAATCTGAAGGGAAAGTAGGGCGTAAAGCTCTATCTACTAAACGGCTTACCAAAACTTCATAATCTGAAAGTTTTGATTCACGGCGTAAAAAACCTCCTGGAATTTTACCAGCAGAGGCAAATTTTTCTTGATAATCAACTGATAAAGGAAGGAAATCAACACCTTCTTTTGCTGTTTGGCTTGATACAACTGTAGCCAACAACATCATATTTCCGCTTCTCACGACCACAGAACCATCTGCCTGTTTTGCAAGTTTGCCTGTTTCGATGGTAACTTCTTTACCATCGGGCATTGTTATTTTTTTCGTAATTACGTTAAACGACATATTTTTTTGATTTTTACCTTACTACTTAGAAGACACGACTAATGGTAGAAGGATTTTGTTGGATTTGATTCGCTAATTTCTTTCTTGTCAATCATTAAATTATCATGTAGTCGTTTAGAGCAAGAAAGTTTGACAATATCATAAATTAACGAATTACCCAAAGAGAGGAAATAAAAAGTAGGCAATTGAAACAATTGCCTACCGAAAATACTATTTTCTGATGCCAAGTTCAGCGATGATAGCACGGTAACGAGAGATTTCAGTTTTGATTAAATAATCTAACAAACTTCTACGTTTACCAACTAACTTTAAAAGACCCAAACGAGTAGAGTGATCTTTTTTGTTTTTCTTTAAGTGTTCTGTCAAATGATTGATTCTGAAAGTAAACAACGCAATTTGCGACTCAGCAGAACCAGTATCGATTTTTGACTTCCCATGACCACGAGATTCGAAAATCTCCTGTTTTACTTCTGAAGTTAAATACATCTTCAACCAGTTTAAAATGTTAATAATTATGAAAACGTGCAAAAATAGCGTTTTTTTTAGCTATCTGCAAGCGTTAGTCCAAATTTATTCAAAATCCAAGTTCCAAACTTCGTTTTTTTGAATTTTCCCTTCAACTTATTAAAATAAACGGCATAAACGTCAGATTCAAACAATCTTGAATCGTTTTTCGCCTTATTTAGGAAATATAAACCTATTAAGAATAATACAACATTAGAAATCCATGCTCCCACCTGAACAATTACACGGCTTTCTTTCGCTGCTTTATCTCCCTGCTGTGTCATTACATACATTAAAATAAAGAAAACAATTGCCACTACCACTGGTAAACCAAAACCTCCTTTCTTTATAATTCCACCTAAAGGAGCTCCAATTAAAAACATCACAAATACTGCAATGGCATTGGTAAATTTATGATGCCATTCTAAATCAGTTCTATCAAAATCTTCTTCCTTAGCCATCAAAGAACTATTGCTTGATTCGGCAAATGACTGTAAACTGCTCGCCTGTGAAATGGCAAAATCAATATTTTGATAAGGATTAGCATTCGCTGTTCGAGCCAACTTTTTGGCAATTAACGAATCTACCCAGTTCCTTTTATTCTGTACTATGCGTTTCTGTTCAATTGACATTTTCTTCGGAAAAGATTTTAGCTCATACGTGTAATAAGTTTGGGCAGAACGGACAAAACTTTCCTTAATAACTCGATATGATTTTTTTAATGAGTCTGAATCACTACCTAATTCCGAAAGTCCACGCATAATTTGGTGGTGTTTAAACTGGTCTTCCTCAGTCTTGTGCATATCAAAAGCAGATAAACTCATGATGACTTTACTTTTTGTAAAAGCATTCATTGCCATATCAGTTTGATTAGAATTTCCAGTTTTATCCGCATCTTCTGTATAGTCATTACCATTAAATAATTCAAAAATCAGGTATTGTTTATTCATAATGGTGTACATCAAAGCAGAATCTGCAATAGTAACGTGGCGGTCACCGTCTGACTTAGTATGGTCAAAAATGATTATATTTTTGAGTGACTTATTGTCTGGATACTTTTTGGATACTTTGATGCTATAACCTGGCAAGTCATTATAAAAAATCCCTTCTTTAATATTTAGGGTGGTTTTGGTTGTTTTGATATCATACAAGAGACTATATCCTTTCAAATTTGCCCATGGCAAAGCAACATTGTTAAACCAAAATGCAAAAATGCTGATAATGACAGCAACTACAAGCATAGGCTGCATAGCTCGGGTAATTGAAATACCTGCACTTTTGATAGCAGTCAATTCGAAAAACTCTCCTAATTTTCCGTAAGTCATCAAAGTGGATAATAACATTGCAAGTGGTAAAGCAATTGGTACAGTAATCAAGCTAAAATAGAAAAATAGCTTTAAGTACACTTCTACCCCCAAGTCTTTTCCAAATAAATCAGCAAAATAAGCCACAATAAGTCTCATTAAGAAAATGAAAATTACAACCGCCAAAGTCATGACAAAAGGTTGCCAAAAAGATTTCAGAATAAGTTTATCAATTTTTTTAATCATAATACAGTCAATAAAAATGCTCGTGAATCAGAATGAAACACGAGCATCGTGCGTTATTTACAACGCAAAATTACATGAAATTGATTTCTTGAAATAGTTAAATACTCTTAATTTCCAACGATTTCCTTCAATTTATATATTAAATCTTCCCACAATTCAGTCAGTTCTTCATCGTCAGTATTAGCAGAATAATCTACAATCTTTAAATACGTTGAACCTGTCAACTCACTAACATCCATTTTGAACTCTAAATAGTTATGGTCACGCTCTTCGGAATTGGAAGGAATAAAATCAAACTTTGCTGATTTATTTAAGCGTAATTGAGAAAGCTTTGCGATATGACTTTCACCATCCCAATGAAAATCAAAAGTTGAACTATCTTTCAAAGTAACTTTTTCCGCAAACCACTGCTGCATACCTGAAGCTGAACTTATGTATGGGAAAAGCACTTTTGGAGACGCTCTTAATTCAAACTCTGCGACAAATTTATGTTTACTCATATTTCTAAAAGATTTAGCGTATTTTGAATCGGCAATTAACAATGTTTACAAAATACATAGGCAATAAAGTCCCGAAACTCTCTATTGGCAAAGGTATAAATGTTAAAGAAATTCGCAAGCATTTTTTTTAATTTTACAGAGCTAAAGTGCTAAATAAAAACCTTTCCTATTGATTATCAACTAGTTAAGCCTTAAAATAATTTAATTTATCAAAAAAAATATTTTTACAAAAGTGTGCTTTTAAGTAATTGATTATCAACGAGTAATGAAAAACTTTCAAAATAATATCAAAATGATTTGTCTTGAAATATTAAAATTCTTAATTTTGCACCACATTAATACTGCGGGATAGCTCAGATGGTTAGAGCGTAGGATTCATAACCCTAAGGTCGGCAGTTCGATCCTGCTTCCCGCAACTAATAAAGCCTTTACTGAAATTTCAGTGAAGGCTTTTTGCTTTATCACAAGTTTCCAACCTGTCTTCTTCTAAGAGCATAAAAAAGACAGGTTAGAAACCTGTACTACTAAAATAAAAAAAACAGGTTAGAAACCTGTACTACATAAAATAAAAAAAACAGGTTAGAAACCTGTACTACTAAAATAAAAAAAAAACAGGTTAGAAACCTGTACTACTAAAATAAAAAAAAAACAGGTTAGAAACCTGTACTACATAAAATAAAAAAGACAGGTTAGAAACCTGTACTACTAAAATAAAAAAAGACAGGTTAGAAACCTGTCTCTGCAATTTATCTTAAATCTAACCTTACAACATTTTCCACATGATGGGTTTGTGGGAACATATCTACTGGTTGAACGGCTGTTACAGCATATTTCTCATCTAAAAGTGCTAAATCTCTCGCTTGAGTTGCAGGATTACAACTTACGTACACGATTCTTTTAGGAGCAGCTTCCAACAAAGTTCTCACCACAGGTTCATCCATTCCTGCACGTGGAGGGTCGGTAATAACGGTGTCTGGTCGTCCGTGTTGGCTCACAAAATCGTAACTTAAAAGTTTACGCATATCGCCTGCGAAAAATTCTGTATTGGAAATATTATTAATTTGGGAATTAATTCTTGCGTCTTCAACAGCCATTTCAACGTATTCAAGACCAATTACTTTTTTGGCTTGTCTGGCTACAAAATTGGCAATTGTCCCTGTGCCTGTATAAAGGTCATAAACAAATTCATCTCCTTGTAAATCAGCGTATTCACGAGTAATTTTATACAACTCGAAGGCTTGCTTTGAGTTAGTTTGGAAGAAAGATTTTGGACCTACTCTAAATTTCAAATCCTCCATTTGTTCAACTATATATGGCAAACCTTTGAAATTCACAACTTCTAAATCAAAGAAAGTGTCATTCCCTTTGGTATTGACTACATAGTTTAAAGAAGTGATTTCTGGGAATTTTTCGGCCAAATAATTCATTACCAAATCAATATCTTCAGGTTGACAATAAGCAAACTGAACAATTACCATCAAATCTCCTGTATTAGCAGTTCTGATAACTACGTTCCGCATTGCTCCTTTTTCTTGTTTTATTTGCTCATAATAATCAAGATTATTTTCTTGCGTAAAGTCTCTCAAAGCCAATCTAATAGCATTTGAAGGGTCAGGTTGAAGATAACAATGGTCAATATCTAAAATTTTATCATAACGTCTTGGAATGTGAAAACCCAATGCATTTCTTGAAAATTCTTGTCCAGAATCGATTTGCTCTTGCGTTAACCAACGATTTTGAGAAAAAGTATATTCTAATTTATTACGGTAATAAAATGTCTCTGCCGAAGGGAAAATAGGTTTAATTTCTGGTAAATCTACCTTCGCAATTCTCTCTAAAGCATCCGTTACTTGTTTCGTTTTAAATTGCAATTGAACCTGATAATCAATATGTTGCCATTTACATCCACCACAAGTACCAAAGTGAGAACACGTTGTTTGTGTTCTAAATTTTGATTCAGGACGAATATTAAAAGCAACAGCTTCCATGAAACTCGATTTGGATTTCATCACTCGTAAATCTGCATAATCACCAGGTGCAACAGGGCCTTCTATGAAAACAACTTTGTCGTTTATACGACTCAGACACTTTGCTTCTGAGGCAAAATCTTCAATTAAAATATTCTCAAAAATAATATTTTCTTTTTTTCTCTTTTTCATTCTGTTTTGTAAAACGAACAGTCTTGTCCGATGAAATATACTTAACGAACAGGGCTGTCCGTCGTTACATAAAAACACAAAAGTACGGACTCTAAAAATTATTATTGATAAAAAAGCACGAATTTTAGGAAAATGAAAGAATTTTGTAGAATATTCAACCACCATAAAACTCTTTTATGAAAGATAAAGTAGTAATTATTACAGGAGCATCCTCAGGTATTGGAAAAGCATTAGCATTTTCATTTGGTAATGAAGGAGCCAAAATTGTTATCACTGGTAGAAAAAAAGCACCTTTAATGGAAGTAAGTCAAGAACTTACCACCTTGGGGATTGACAATTTAGCTATCGTTTCTGATGTGAGTATTGAAGCTGATAATGCAGAAATGGTACAAAGAACCATTGAAAAATACGGTAAAATTGACATTTTGATAAACAATGCAGGCATTTCAATGCGAGCGATGTTTGAAGATTGTGACCTAAATGTTATCAAAACGTTGATGGATATTAATTTTTATGGAACTGTTTATGCGACAAAATATGCTTTACCGTACATCAAAGCTACCAAAGGTTCAATTGTAGGTGTTTCGTCCATTGCAGGTTATAGAGGTTTACCTGTACGCTCGGGCTACTCGGCTTCAAAATTTGCCATGAATGGCTTTTTGGAGGCATTACGTACTGAACTTTTACACACAGGTGTTCATGTCCTGACGGCTTGTCCAGGTTTTACAGCATCAAATATTAGAGTGGCTTCGTTGGGAGCAGATGGAAGTTCAAAAGGTGATTCTATGCGAGATGAAGGAAATATGATGTCGTCGGAAGAGGTGGCAGATAGGATTTTAAAAGCTGTAAAAAATCGTGACAGAGGAATGATTCTGACTTTACAGGGGAAAATGGCTGTTTTAATCAATAAGATTTTCCCGAAATTAGCTGACAAATTGGTTTACAATGCTTTGGCGAAAGAAAAGGATTCTCCTTTGGCGAAAAAATAAAACGGAATTATGTACTTATTAATGCAAGATGAAATTTTAACCATATTAACCGCTGACGGGGTGAAAAACCACCGTCAGGGTTTTTGATTCAGACCCCTGACGGCGGTTTTTCACCCCGTCAGCGGTTCTGCATTAATAGGTATATAGTTCCGAAATAAAAACGTTGAACTATGATTTTAAGAATATTAAGAAGCTGTTTAGGTTAATTTTTTGAACGTGAAAATGATAAGTTTTTGAGTGAAAATCATTTATAAAATTTAAGCATAACAGCGTTACGTTTCAATTTTATGAATGATTTGTAGCCTAAAAATTACTCTTTTTAACTCGAATAAATTAACCTAAACAGCTTCTAAGATTTAAGTTATTGGATAAACTCTAATTCTTAAATCTTTAAATCTCAAAAATCATAGTTCAGACAAATCACAACAACTCCCCAATATCTGCGTACATTTCATGAAAACGTTTAATAACTTTCTGAATAAATGTATCGTCAATCATCTCTTTAACGGTCTCTTCAGAAGCATCCATTTCGGAAATTTTATAAACTTGTTCTAAATCAGCCGTTTCAAATTTCACGAAAAATTTTGCGTTCCATTTATATAAAGAAATTTTCATGTCAGGACTTGAGCCTGTAAGTTCACCGATAAAATACATATTTGTGTGATGTGGAATTAAGTATTTAGGGGTTAAAATTTGGGTAGAAGTGCAAACTAACGCCCAAATTTTAACCCCTATCAATTATTTACGCAACTTCTTCAATAATGGTAATCTTTTGGATATGGTCACCTTCACGGATTTTGTCAATTACGTCTAAACCTTCCACTACTTTTCCGAAACAAGTATGACGACGGTCAAGGTGGGCAGTTTGCTGACGGCTATGACAAATAAAGAACTGAGAACCTCCAGTATTTGGTCCACGATGAGCCATTGACAACACTCCACGGTCATGGTATTGATTATTTCCAGTCAATTCGCAAGGAATAGAATAACCTGGACCTCCACCACCTGTTCCATCAGGGTCGCCACCTTGAATAACAAAGTTTGGAATTACTCTGTGGAAAGTTAAACCATCGTAAAATCCTTTTTTAGATAAATCTGTAAAGTTTTTCACGTGAATTGGAGCATCTTGCTCATAAAATTCAATCACCATTAGACCTCTATCGGTCAGCATTTCAGCTTTAATCATTTTTGTATTGTATTTAAAATCTCAATATTTTCTACAAAATTAGGAACAAAAGCCCTCTTGTCATAGTTCAAATTTTGACTTTACCACTCAGAATATCGAAAAACATCATAAAATCACTGGCAAGACTGTAAAAGGGGTGCTTAAAAGTGGCAGGTTTATTTTTCTCAAAAAAGAAATGTCCAACCCAAGCAAATCCGTATCCCACCAATGGAATAAACCATAAATATTGGTAGTCAGCAGTCAACAATCCTAAAATCAAAATGAGAATTATCAAACCTGTTCCAATAAAATGGAGTAATTTTGAAATGGAATTTTGATGTTCGGTTAGATAATAGGGGTAAAATTCTTTTAAACTTTCAAAATTTTGAGCTTTAAAATCTTTCATTTTTATAATTATTTAAAGATTAAATTTATACATTTCGTGAAAATAACAAAATATTTACTCATTTTCAACATCTTCCTGTTAACAGGCTCATGTGGCACAGACAAGACTGAAGAGTCAATAAAATTCTTCAAAAGAGGAAATTATAAGCTAAAAGATAAAGAATATCAAGAAGCAATCCACTGGTTTGATGAGTCAATTATCCAAAATCCAAAATTTGCCGACGCATACAATAATCGAGGATTAGCAAACCAAAAGTTTGATAAATTAGAAGAAGCCTTAATAGATTTTGATAAAGCTATTGAATTGGACAAAAAATATTGGGAGGCATATTATAATCGTTCAGAGGCACTTGCTCAAAAGGGTGATTTACAGAATGCTTTGGCAGATTTAGAAAAAATTGCAGTAGCATTTAAAGACTCCTCCTTTTATTACGTCAGTCGGGGAAATATTAAATCTCAACTCAAAAATTCATCAGGTGCAACAGCAGATTATGAAAAAGCAATACAACTAAATCCTAAAAATGCTGAAGCTTACACAAACCATGGTGTAATTTATTTTGAAAATAAAGAGTATAATTTAGCTAAAAGCGACTTTTTGAAAGCAATTGAGTTAAATTCCAAGCAAGATTTTGCCCTCAATAATGTCGCATTCATATTGGCAGAAGAAAAAAAATATGATGAAGCATTAAAATATGTTGATTCAGCGTTAAAAATAAATCCAACGCAACCATTTTATATTAACAATAAAGGAATGATTTTGTTAAATTTAGGGAAATTGGAAGCAGGTAAAGAATTAATAGAAAAATCAATTAGACTTGATGATAAAAATTACTTGGCTTATCAAAATTTAGGGCATTATTTTGAGTTAAAGGGCAATAAAACCAAAGCGATTGAAAATTTTGACAAAGCGAAAAGTTTACAATAGACATTGTCAATTGAAGAGATTAGTTGAATAAATAGCCGAGTTGTCGAAAAGTAAAGCCAAATTGTCTATTTAGAGCATAAAGTTTAAGACTTTGCTACTTAATTTGTAAAGTAATTCAAATAAACTCGAAATTTAAACGCTTAGTCTCACAGTCAAACCAAATTCAAAATGAAAAAAATCGCTATTTTATCATTGGTAATGTTTGTTTCATTATCAACCTTTGCACAAAAATGGAATGTAGATAAATCCCATTCAAAGCTTGGTTTTACAGTTACTCACTTGCTGATTTCTGAAGTTGATGGTAATTTTAAGAAATTTGACGCTACCGTAACCTCATCAAAAGATGATTT
Source organism: Arcicella sp. LKC2W (assembly GCF_034931005.1). NCBI lineage: Bacteria > Pseudomonadati > Bacteroidota > Cytophagia > Cytophagales > Flectobacillaceae > Arcicella > Arcicella sp. LKC2W. Next base: position 153,219 of record NZ_JAYGIN010000005.1, on the reverse strand, counting down.
TACAGATGCAGTTTTTGATATTACTGCTGATGTTAGTAGTGTGTCAACAGATAATGAAATGCGTGATGGACATTTAAGAAAACCAGATATGTTTGATGCGGAAAAATTTCCAACTTTTACATTCAAAAGCACTTCAATCAAGAAAATTGACGCTAAAAAATTCAAATTAGATGGAAATTTAACTTTGAAAGGAGTTACAAAACCAGTTACCTTTGATTTGACATTAAATGGTGTTGGTAAAAATATGAGAACTCAGAAGCCAATAGCAGGCTTTAAATTGACAGGAACAATTAAACGTACAGACTTTGGTGTAGGCGGAATGCCAGACTCAGTTGTAAGCGAAAATATTGAGGTAAGAGCAGTTGGAGAATTCGGAAAAGAATAACTAAAACTTCATCCATACAAACAAGTAGAAACACAGCTTTAAATTGTGTTTTTAATTGAAGAAATGAGAAAGACCTGCTGTTTTACGGCAGGTCTCTTCTTTTACTTTCATACCGCTAACTTGTGATTAAATCTGTTTGAAAATTGGCTTTAAATTCTTTAAATACGGTAGTATTAATCAAAGTGTTCGTTTCTATTTCTAAAATTTTCGCTTTCCCTTCCTGCCTTAAAAAAGGCAATGCAAATGTTTCTAATTCCCTGAAATTTAACACCTTATCATATTCCATCTCAGCATCAAGTGCAGTATTTCGAGCATCCATTGTTTGGAGTGTTTCAAAATAATCATTCAACTCTGGTTGTTTACTTGGCCCATCAATCATTCTAAAAATTCCACCTCCATGATTATTCAATAAAATAATTCTTAAATTATTAGGTAAATACCGATTCCACAAGGCATTTCTATCGTAAAAAAAGGCAACATCACCCACCAACAAAAAAACCAATTTATCGGTACTTAATGCCGCACCAACCGCCGTACTGACACATCCATCAATTCCGCTCGTGCCTCTATTGGCGAAAACTTCAACATCCTTTTTGGGGTCAACCCCAATATAATTTGCGTACCGCACAGACATCGAATTTGCTAAATGTAGTTGACAATTAGCTGGCAAAGCATTTAATAAATATTTAATGGCAAAAAACTCATTAAATTTATCTTGATGACTTTTATTTTGAAAAAACCTTTCAAGATAAATATGTGCTTTTCTTTCTTGTTCGAACCATTGGTTTTTAAAATACTCATTTCTTTCTTCTTCTCCATTCCTAAATTGTTCAAAGTCCAAATCTTCATACAGTTTAGTAAAGAAATCAATTGGTTTAAGCGGTAATATTTTTGTGATGGATTGGAAAGTATCAATTAAATGTTCGTCAATTTGTAGATGCCAATGCTCAATTGCTTTATTATTTCTCAAAAAAGTCTTTAAACCCTTAGAAATAACCGACTTTCCATAAGTAATCAGTAATTCTGGCTTCAAATTTACGGCATCAGCTTTAAGAAATAAATCGTGTTTTGAGATAGAATCAAATCCAAGATTTGAAATAGAATCACCAATACAAACTATTTGAAATTCATCTTGTAACTTTTTTAAAACTGACGATAAATCATCATTTTTGTCCGACTGTCCACCTACAATTAATATTTTATCAAAGTCTTGAAATTGATTTAGAATTTCATTCCAAGTTTCCTTCGATAAATTTCTTTCACTTTTAACAATTTCAATGACTCTTGAATTTAAGTTAAAATTAATTGCTTCATTTTCAGCAGGATAGAATGGTTCACGTAAAGGTATATTAATATGTACTGGCCCACAAGGTTCAGTATTTGCCAAATTTATGGCATCATTAATTGTTCTTTCAATTTGCCAAACCGCATCTGGATGTGAATAATCTGCCCCAATTTCAAAACTCTTTTTAACGTGCTTTCCAAAAATATCAGTTTGATAAATCGTCTGACCATCGTTTTGGTGAATCCATTCTTTCGGACGGTCAGCGGTTAAAATAATAAGTGGTATTTCTTGAAAAAAGGCTTCTGCAACCGCTGGTGCATAATTATAAGCTGCCGAACCAGAAGTGCAACAAATAGCCACGGGTTCTTTCAGGTTTTGTGACATACCTAAGGCAATAAATGCCGCCGACCGTTCATCAGAAATAGATTTCGTTTCAATATCAGGATGACGCACCAACGCAATCGTTAAAGGTGCGTTTCTTGAACCTGGTGAAATGATGGCATTCTTTACTCCTTTTTTTGAGAGAATATTGATAAAATTTACTATCGGCTGAAGTAGCATATTATGTAGGAGTAAGTTTTGAAAATAAGTTGTTAGCTCGAAAAGAAGTTATTATATCTTTTCGAGAAAATGTTTTTGGTTTAAGGATAAATTAACCTTATTCCAATCAATATCAACGGTTTTAGGTACTTGTCTGATTGGGCAATTTTCAATTTTACAGTAATGACAACATTCTGGCAAACAAGGGTCAGTGTGGATAAAAATCTCTACATCTGAATTGAAACTTTCGCCAATAATATCTTCAAATTCATGGACAACTTCGTGTACTTTTTCAAGATTCCAATATCGTGGAAGTGTTAAATGAGCATCAATATGAATATCTGCTCCGTACTCTTGAATTCTCAAATTGTGCATATCAATCCAATCGTTCTTTTGATTAGATTTTAAAATATCAACAACCTTTTCCAATACCTCTTCATTTGTCTCGTCCATCAATCCTCCGATTGATTTTCTAATAATTTTCACCCCATTCCATGCCATGAAAAGTGCAAAAATAATAGAAGCAACCCCGTCTATCCAAACAATGTTTGTCAAATACACCAATATTACTGCCGTTACTAAAATCAATCCACTAACTGCATCTAATTTCAGATGTTTTCCATCTGCTATTAAAGTTGGCGAACTTCGTATAACACCCTCTTTTTCAATAAAATACCCTAATAAATAATTAATAATTGTACCTGCGGAAATAATAATTAGTCCAATCTGCAAATCATTGAATTGCGTAGGATGAATAAGACTTTCTGAAGCATGAAATACAATAAAAACACTCGCTAAAACAATCAGAACACCCTCCAATCCTGCTGAGAAAAATTCAATTTTACCATGCCCATAAGGATGATTCAAATCTTTGGGTTGCGATGCTAAATAAATAGCATAAAAGGCAAATGCACTCGCTACTACATTGATAATAGATTCCAACGCATCGGTTAAAATAGCACTCGAATAAGTAGTATAATAGGCTATGAATTTACCAATCATTAACAAGGTACTAATTACAAAAGATAAGAAAATCCATTTGTACTTTTTAAAGTCACTTGCCAAAAAATCAGCCTTGAACAATTCAGTCATAATAAATTTATTAAACGATTATGGAGAATTTTGAAAACAAATACAAACTACGTTCTGATTCAAAATTGAAGTGCAAAGTTACGAAATTCAAATTTTAATATTCGTACCTTCTGTTTACCTTTGCAAAATGAATATTTACGAAAATCCGTGGAAAAAAGTTTCTTCTCATGAGGTGTACGACAACCCTTGGGTGAATGTAAGGCACGAAGAAGTGATTAAACCAAATGGCGAGGCTGGAATTTATGGGGTTGCACATTTTAAAACAAAAGCAGCAGCAGTATTACCTCTTGATGAAAACAACAACACATGGCTTGTCGGTCAATATCGTTATACTTTAGAAGAATACTCTTGGGAAATTCCAATGGGTGGAGGAGATTTGAACGGTGATAGTTTGGACGCAGCCAAAAGAGAATTGAAAGAAGAAACTGGCATGACTGCCAACAAATGGACTGATTTAGGGAAATTACACACCTCCAATTCTGTAACCGATGAATATGGCTTTATGTTTTTAGCGGAAGAGTTAACATTTGGTGAAGCTGAACCTGACGATACTGAAATATTAGCCCTTAAAAAAGTGAGCTTGAAAGAAGCCGTAAGAATGGTAATGGATTCTGAAATAACGGATTCATTGAGTATTGCCACAATTCTCAAAGTTGCTCGTTTAAAAGGTATATAATTTTACGAAGGATTTAAGAAACTGTTAAGTCGAAAAACATTATTCTGCAATGAATCTTACGTATTGCCTAAATCCAAACTCCTAATCTCTACTTATGTTTCAAGCAATATTTTTTGGATTCCTTTATGGGTTTATTTTATGCTTCACTTTTGGCCCTGCATTTTTTAGATTAATACAAACAAGTATTGACACGGGCTTCAAAAGAGGGGTTTTAATTGCGTTGGGGGTAACTATTGCAGATTCTATACTAATGTTTTTTGCAGTTTTTGGAACAAGTTTACTTCCCAATTTGGAGCATTTTGATGATGTAATTTCTGTCGTTGGAGCAAGTTTATTGTTTATTTTGGGTTTCAACAGTTTATTCAAAGAACAGTCGCAGTTAGTCTATCCAACATCAAAATTTGGCTCATTTCTTTATTATTTTACATCGGGCTTATTTTTAAATTTATTGAATCCTTCCAATTATGTAGCCGTTTTTGCAACTTCAGCCTATTTAGTAGCCAAAGGTTTAACACTCAATGAAAGAATTGGATTTTTTCTTTTCAGTTTAATAGCAACGATGATTGCAGAATCATTAATTGCGTTTTATGCTCAAAAAATGAAAAGATTATTAACAAAAAAAGTCCTAAAACGAATCAATCAAGTTGCTGGCTTAATCTTCATCGGTTCAGGACTTATGATACTTTGGAAACAATTTATGAATTAATTATTGGCTAAATAACTTTCCCATTCTTGGATTTGAGCAGTATTTTTCAAAACTCGTGGAAATTTATTTTGCCCACCCGTTTTACCTTTTGACTCCATAAATTGGTAAAAGGTTTTGGTTTTCAAAACCTTCATATTAACATCTCGAAGAGCGTGCTTTCGTTCAACTGGATAATCGTCATTAATTTCACACAGCGTCTCATCTATAAATGTCATCAATGACTGCTCATCTACATTATCGTCTGTGCCAACATACCAATGATGTCCAAATGTGCCATCCATTTTCTTTCCAACCACTGTAAATTCTCTTATATCAATATCAAATTTCTTACAAGCTAACTCAATCGCTTTATTCATATTATCAACTGAAAGATGTTCGCCGCAAAGGCTCAAAAAGTGCTTTGTTCTGCCTGTAATCACAATTTCAGCTTTCTTTTTGTTCGTAAATTTAATGGTATCGCCAATTAAATATCTCCATGCTCCCGATACCGTAGAAATTAAAAGAGCATACTCCACTCCTTCTTCCACTTCATCAATCATCAACGTTTCTGGTTTTTCAATCATTACGCCATCATCATCAAAATTTTCTTCATTAAATGGAATAAATTCGAAGAAAATACCGTTGTTCAACACCAAAGCCATGTCTGTATCGGGTGCCGTTTGATAAGCCATGAAACCTTCTGATGCCAAATAAGTTTCGATATAAATAATAGGACGACCCAATAATTTTTCAAAACCCTGTTTGTATGGTTCAAAACTTACACCTCCGTGACAAAAAATCTCTAAATTGGGCCAAACTTCATGGATATTTTTAACGTTATATTCTTTAATGATTTTCTCCATCAAAATCTGAATCCACGCAGGCACACCCACGATAAATCCAATATCCCAATCTTTTGCTTTCTTGGTTATTTTATCCAATTTTTCGCTCCAATCCTTCGTTTCAGCAATTTTTTTTCCAGGTTTATAAAATCTTTCAAACCAAAATGGTATTTTCCCTGCGGTAATTCCACTCAAATCGCCTTCAAAATAATCTCCTTTATCCTGTAACTTGGTACTTCCTCCCAACATCAAATAGCCTTTTTCAAAAAGTTCGGAAGGTAAATTTTTATATTCAGATAAAGCTAAAATTTGCCTTATCGACGTTCGATGAATCGCCTTTACCATATCTTTGGTAACGGGAATATGCTTTGAAGCTGCTTCGGAAGTTCCAGAACTCAACGCAAAATATTTAATACTACCGACCCACGAAACATTCTTTTCGCCTTCAAGAGTTTTGTGCCACCAATCTTTATACATCTTATTGTAATCATAAACTGGGACTTGCTTTTTGTATTTAGTATAAAACTCTTTATCGCTCGAATACAATGCAGCATTCATAATATCTTCAAAACCAAAAGCCTCACCAAATTGTGTAAAACGACCTTTATTTAATAGCTTGACCAACGTTTTTCGCTGAATTTTTGCCAAATTAGATTTCGGACGTTTCATTAAACCCGAAAGCCCAATTCCTCTTTTTACTATATTTCCAACTATTGCCATGTGGTGGGTTGATAATGTCTAATTTTAAAAAATAGCTATCAATTCAATAATCAGGCTGATGATTAAAGAAAATTAATAGCCAATTTTTGAAGTTTAAATATGAATGTATCTTTAAAACCAAGTTTTTATTTTTTCAACTGCTTGATAATCAGTTAAATCAAATTTCACAGGAACAATTGCTACATAATTCTCTTTCAAGGCATCCTCGTCAGTTCCTCCGCCCTTGTCCTCATTCTGTAAAAAACCATCCATCCAATAATATGCTCTACCATAAGGGTCTTTGCGTTCCTCAAAAGATTCTCGGAATAAAGCATCTGTCTGACGACAAATTTTAATTCCCTTAATCGGTTCTTCTGATAATTTTGGGAAATTAACATTTAAGGCAACACCTTGAGGAAGCCCATTTTCCAGAACTTTTAAAGATATATTCTTGACATATTCTTTGGTATGAGAAAAATCAGCTTCTGCTCCAAAATCACATAAAGAGAAGCCAACAGCAGGAATTCCCTCGATGGCAGCTTCAATAGCAGCAGACATAGTTCCACTATAAATTACGGCAATTGACGAATTTGAACCATGATTAATCCCCGAAACGACTAAATCAATTTTTCTGCCTTTTAAAATAAAATGTTTTCCAAATTTTACACAATCCGCAGGTGTTCCACTACATTTGTATGCCTCTACATTTTCTATTTCTGGTAAAAAATCCTTTACTTTAGAAACTCGTAACGGACGGTCGAGCGTAATGGCGTGTCCCATACCTGATTGGTGTGTATCTGGGGCAATAACAACGACTTCACCAATTTCAGACATTACTTCTGCTAAAGTTTTGATACCTTTTGCAGCAATTGAATCGTCGTTGGCAATTAGAATTAAGGGTTTTTGCATTATATTTTAGATAAATAAATGGTTTAACTTGAAACCGAAATCAAATATAAGTAGATTTGTTTTTGAGACCAATTAACCATACCTTTTATGTTAAAAATCATCAGTAGCTTTTTATTAAAAATTTCAGGTTGGAAAATAGTTGATACTACACCAAACGGCGTGATAAACTACTCAAAGGCAGTCATGATTGCTGCTCCACACACATCCAATTGGGATTATTTTTATTGTATGATAATCGTTTTGAGGGTAGGACTTCCATTCAAGTATTTAGCAAAAGATTCTCTTTTTAAATTTCCTTTGGGTATCATCATTCGAGGTTTAGGAGGTGTTCCCGTTATTCGTTCACAAAAAAACAATTTGGTAAATGATATGGGAGGAATGATAAAAAATAGTCAAGAATCAATACAATTAATTGTGCCAGCAGAAGGAACTCGCTCTTATTCAAAAGAATGGAAATCAGGTTTTTATCATATTGCTGTCACTGCTGGTGTTCCGATAATTTTAGGTTTTTTAGACTTCAAAAAAAAAGAAGGTGGGTTTTTGAATGTATTTTATCCAACTGGAAATTATGAGCAAGATTTATTCGAAATACAAAAACAATACGCCAATGTTACGCCCAAATTCCCAGAAGATAACTCATTAAAAAACATGAAGTTTGATTAGGTATTTTGGAAAACCGACTCTAATCAACCCTTAAAATCTTGTCAATTTTCGATGAGAAAACCATTTCCGACATGAATCAGTTGGCTATGTTCTACTCCATAAAAGTCTTGTAAAATTTGCTATATTACCAACATAGTTAATTTATATTACCAATTAGGTTGTATGAAAACAATAGTTATACGAACGTTCTCTTTTCGGGAATCATTTTGAATCAACAAAAAATACTATCGGTACAATTTAACGAACCAAAACCTAATTTCTGACAACTATCTCAATCTTTCCAATACTTGTTTAATTAAAGTATCAACTTGTTTTTCTGGATTTTTCGAAAATTCATTTGATTTTCTACTTGCTAAAATGGCACTAATCGACAAAACTTGATGTCCCAACAATTTGCCCATCAAATAATAACCCGCAGTCTCCATTTCAAGATTCGAAAGTCTGATTCCATCTAAATTAAAGGAACTCATTTTTTCCATCAAACCATTAATTTTAGCCTTGTATCTCAAAACCCTTCCTTGTGGTGCATAAAAACCTGGACACGTTACGGTAGTTCCTTCAACCCAGTTTTCTGGGGCATTATCCATAAAATGGTTAAACAAATCAGCTCCAGCAGGATTACAATAAGGTAAAAAGTCCAAACCCAACGTATTTTTTAGTTTTTCTGTGATATTATTTCCATAGCTATCATAAAAGAACCCCAAAGCATCCATGCCAATGCCTAATGCTGAGACTACCACACTATTAATTGGTATGTTGGCTTGTAAACTGCCAGATGTACCAATCCTAATTATATTTAAAGATTTATGCTTAGGTTTTACCTCACGGGTTTGGAAGTTTACATTGACAAGGGCATCCAATTCATTCATCAAAATTTCGACATTATCTGTCCCAATTCCACTTGAAATAACGGTTATTCTTTTCTTTCCTAATTTACCTGTGTGCGTTACAAATTCCCGTTTATTGACTTTAATTTCTACTGAGTCAAAATATTTAGAAACCATTGGTACTCGTTCAGGGTCTCCAACAGTAATAATGGTATCCGCTATATGTTCTGGGCGTAAATTAAGGTGATAAATACTACCGTCGGGATTGAAAATTAAATCAGTTTCAGAAAGTTTCATGATTTGAATTCGATTGTGTTGATGAGATGATAATGAACCTGTTTAAGCTTATTCCTTTTGTTGTAAATTGTTTTAATTGAACAAAAAGTATAAACAAGTTCAATTTTATGTTTAGTAGAATAAGAAGCTGTTTAAACTTTTGCTACCCATGCAAATTGTCTATTATTTAATGAAGACCTCTTTAAAAATAAACAAATTTTCAAACGATATTGAAAGTTTAAACAGTTTCATTGAGAAAATTTTGGCGTACTCGATACTAAAAGACTTAATTTAAACCGAAAAAGAAAGTTTAAAAAGTTTCAATATTAACCTTCGTTCTTTGACGACTTTTAAAACCAAATTCTGCCGTGTAATTATCCGACTGTTTTGAATAATACCCTTGTGAATTATAAGGTCTTTTTCTGGGATGTTCCTTACATTCGGTGGAACAAGCCCCTTCCATTTCTTTGAGACACGCTGGACAAATGGCCAAATGTTCATTACATTCAGGATTGGCACAATTAACCATCTGGTCTGAATTTGTGCTACAAATATGACATTTTGAAATTACTTCTGGATTCACAGAGTTAACTTCGGCAGTTACCCGATTATCAAATACATAACATTTTCCTTCAAAATCCTCGCCACCTTCTTCGAGTCCATATTTAATAATGCCACCATGCAGTTGATATACATTTTCGAAACCTTGGTCAAGTAAGTAAGCTGAAGCTTTCTCGCACTTAATACCACCAGTACAATAGGTGATAATTTTCTTATTTTTTAAATGTTCAATCTCATTTATATGGTCAGGCAATTCTCTCAATGTATCCATATCGAAGGTAATTGCCCCTTTAAATCTACCGACTGAATGTTCGTAATTTGACCTCATATCCACCAGAACAACGTCAGGGTCATTTTTATACATCTTTTTAAAGTCAGCAGGTTCGAGATGAGTACCTGTTCTTTCTAAGGGATTTACAGGTAAATCAGAATTTACAATTTCTTCTTTTACCCGAACATGGAGCTTATTAAAGGCGTGTTTTTCGTGAGTTTCAACTTTAAAATCAAAATTAGTACCTGCAAAAATTGGGTCATTTTCAAGCCAATTCATGTATTTGTCACAATCTTCTTTAAGACCAGAAACAGTTCCGTTCAGTCCTTCAGAAGCTACGATAATCCTACCTAAAAGGTTATTTTCCAAACAAAACAAGTGATGTTTTTCACGATACGCCTCCGCATCGAGAATGGGCGTGTAATTATAATACAGAATTACACTATACTGATTCATCTTCAACATGAGTTACAGTTTTTTTAGTGAAACAAAACAATCCGACCAATTCAAATTGCCCTACAAAGTTACGAAAGCAATGATTCATATAAAACAATCTGAATGTTCTTCTTAGATAATTGCCTGAAAATCACTCTATTCAAAAATTAATTATTTGCTTTGCAATTTCTTAGCTAATTTTTAATGAAATTTGTAAAATAAAAACCCTAATTATCATCACAAAATAAATCATGCATATTGCAATTACGGGAAATATCGGAGCAGGCAAAACAACTTTAGCTGCCAAATTAGCGGAACATTTTGGCTGGGAGGTTTTATACGAAGCGGTTGAGGGAAACCCATATCTACCTCCTTTTTATGAAGATATGCCTCGATGGGCTTTTCATTTGCAAATGTATTTTTTGAAAAGTCGTTACGAACAGGTTTTGCAAATACAAAAGTCGAATCGAAGAATTATTCAAGACAGAACGATTTATGAAGACGCATATATTTTTGCAATGAATCTTTATAAATCTGGAATTATGTCTGCCAATGACTATACGACATATAGAGGAATTTTTGATTTAATGATGAAGTCGGTGAAAGCACCCGATTTGACAATATATTTGAAAGCAAGTTTGCCAAAATTGGTTTCACAAATCAAGAAAAGAGGTAGAGATTTTGAAGCTAATATTTCAGAAAAATACTTGGAAGATTTGAATGAACATTATTCAGAATTTACCGAAAATTATAAGGAAGGGAAAATATTAGTCGTAGAAGTAGATAATCTTGATTTTGTCAATAATCCAAAAGATTTGGCTTACATCATCAATAAAGTGGATAAGGCTCTTTTATATGAAAAGCCTCCGCAATTGAATTTTACGGAATAAATGTAAATCAAAAAAGTCCCTTCAAAATTAATTGAAAGGACTTCCGTGACGACGGGGAGACTCGAACTCCCATAGGATTGCTCCCACTACCACCTCAAAGTAGCGTGTCTACCAATTCCACCACGTCGCCATTTGATAACACAAAATTATATAAAATTTAGTTATTTGCAAAGGATTTAACTAAGCGGAAACGTTATTAAATCTTTTAATGTTTTAAGAGTCTGATAATCAATATAATTATATAAAATAAAAATAAAAATGGCTTTAGAATTCGAAGGAAATTTGATTAAAGTATTACCCGAAGTTACGGGTCAAGGCAAAAATGGGGTTTGGGTTAAGCAGGATTTCGTATTGGAAACAGAAGAACAATATCCTAAAAAAGCTTGTTTTACGGCTTGGGGAGATAAAGCATCAGACTTGAAAACGTATTCATTAGGAGAAAAATTAAGAATTTCTTTTAGTGTAGAATCTCGTGAATATAATGAGCGTTGGTACACCGATTTGAAGGCTTATAGAATTGAATCAGCCAGTAGTGCATCAGCATCTCCTGCCGCTTCTTCTGCACCTTCACAAGGTTTCAGTGCTGCAGCACCAAGAACGGCTCCTCCTGTGGCAGATTTGCCATCGTTTAGCTCTGATGACCAAGATTTACCGTTTTAATCATAGGTTTAGGGATTAGTAAACACGAACGTCGGCAAGATTTTGAATCTTGCCGACGTTCGTGTATTTATGCTCCAACTGCACAAAGCCATTCTGGACGAGTTGTGACAACTTTTGCTCTTAATTCGTTTAAAATTGAATACAATCCAAAATAAGTACGATTGATGTATAAGCCATGTTGTGACCCTCTGGCAACCTTCGAGTTTTTGAGTTCATCTAAACTCTGTAATTTCTCTGCGTATTGATAGACACTTTCAAAATAATTATCATCTGCAAAATCAAATTCCTCAGTCGCAAAGGGTTTACCTAACAAATAAATCATTTCTTTGAACAATTTTGTAAAAAACGCTGCTTCTTTCTCCGTATCCACCACTGTTATAAAATCTAAGGTTTTGAAAATTTCAACCGTTCTTTCATGGTCTTGCAAAGTATCGAAATTGATTAATGCAAAATAATTATCATAGAAAAACTCTGGAATAACTTTTATGCAACCAAAATCAATCACTCCCAATGTTCCATCTTGACGCATCAAAAAATTACCAGGATGTGGGTCAGCGTGAACTTGTCTGAGTGTATGAATTTGAAAATCATAAAAATCCCACAGTAACTGACCAATACTATTTCTGACTTCTTGAGATGGATTTGTATTTAGAAATTCGTTCAAATGGAGTCCTTGTAACCAATCCATTGTTAAGATTTTATCACAAGATAAATCTGGATAATATTTAGGGAAAAATAATCCTTTAATATGAGAACAAGCTTCAGAAATTTCAACGGAACGTTTCAATTCAAGATTATAGTCCGTTTCTTCAATTAGTTTTTCGGCAACTTCGCCCATGTATCTGTCCACATCTTTGTCATTTAAACCAAACATGGCAATAGCAATTGGGCGAATCATTTTTAAATCACTACCAATACTTTCAGAAACGCCAGGATATTGAACCTTTACGGCATATTCAATGCCATCTTTCGTGGCTTTATGAACTTGCCCGATTGAGGCTGCATTGGCGGCATTCATCCCAAAAGTATCAAACATTTCTTGTGGAGATTTGCCAAAGTGTTTTTTAAAAGTCTTGACTACCAATGGCCCAGAAAGTGGAGGAGCAGAATATTGCGACATCGCAAATTTTTCACGATAGGCTCTTGGCAACATTCCTTTATCCATACTCAACATTTGCGTAACCTTCAAGGCAGAGCCTTTCATTTCACTCAATGATGAATAAATATCGGAGGCATTGTCTTGGTGCAACTCTTCTTTGGTGGTTTCTGAATCAATTATTTTTTTAACATTATATTTCAAATAATTGCCACCGATTTTAACCCCTGTTTTAACAAATTGGGTAGCTCTGGCTACTTTTGAAGTAGGTATCGAGTTTTGTTCTTTCATAATTTTATTTGAAAGCAGGTGTTAGGTTTTGGGTATTAGGTGTTAGTATTTAGAAAACATTAACAGTTAATATCAAATACCTACAACCTTAATTTAACGATTTTGATACATGAATTTGGCAAAATCAAGCACTGAATCCAGTGCTGATGAGCTAATTAAATCAAATGAAGTATTAACAGACTTTTCAATCATGGCATCAGTTTGTTCAAAATCTTTTGATTTATCTTTTACCCAAAAATCTAAAACCATCAAAAATTGAAGCCAAAACGCATCAGGGTAACGTTCATCAATAAATTTACGAGGTTGAACTTCCTTGCTTTCTTTGCCTTCCATCACCAAGTCACGGGCATATTCTTTGAAGGCAACTTTTAAATCCGTCAAGAATACTGGCGTTTTCAAACGTCTTTTATCAATCAATCTCCAAACCTGAGAAGTATAACTTCTATTCTCCTTTAAAACTTCAATCCAAGTATAATAAAATGCCAATAATTTTTCACGAACACTGTATGTTCCATAAACTGAATCACGCTCAATCTTTGTGATAGTTTCTTTAAAAAAACCAAGCCAAATATCACTTTCTAAAAGCTCGAATGAATTATAATGATCATAAAATTCACTTTCCTTCATTTTCAATTTTTTAGTAAATGAAAATACTGAAGGCGGTGCAGTTCCGTTCTCTAAAAAGAACTCAATATAGGCTTGTTTAATCTTTTCTACTTTTTCCATGCTTTTATAAGTATTGGTTGTAATAGGATAACACATTGCTGAAAAACTTTGTTTCTGAAATATTGTATTATTATCAATTTAAACAACTTCATAAAAAAAACTGCTCCTTTTTGAAAGAAGCAGTTTTGAATAACTGTTATTTTAGCACTACAATTTTCTGCGAAGCAATCTCTGAATCAGCTAAAACTTTTACGATATACTCGCCACTCTTTAAATAGTCGGTTCGGAGTGAAAAGAAATTACTTTTTTGGTTAGTAAAACTTTCTTGATAAATCAATGTCCCTAAAAAATTATAGACGAGAATATCAACATTTTTTTGACCTGTAAATTGCGTTTTGATAAATGCTGTATTTTTAGATGGATTTGGCTCAACACTAATGGTGAGTGTATTTGTTTCTGGTATTGTTTCTAAACTTGTCAATAATCTTTTCCGTTTCAAACTTAAATCTAAGGCTAATCTCGAACGAGTTTTTTGGTCATTTGTAAAAATATTCATACAACGGTCAGGCGAGTAATCCATATAATTTTCAATCATATTGGCTCGTTGAACTCCACTACAATTTGAACTCACTGGCACACAAGTAGTATTCAAATTCAGGGACTCAATCTGCGGTGTATCATCACAAAAATCATTACCACAGGCTTCATCAGCAGTGGTGTGCAATAACCCTAACCAATGACCAACTTCATGGGTAGTAGTTCGTCCTAAATTGTAGGTTTGGCTCAATGTGCCACAACAAGTTCCAAAATTGCGAAAGTCGATAATTACGCCATCAAATATATTTTGTCCAGCAATATCGCTGGCGGTAGCTTCTAAACCTTCTAATTGACTATCATAAGGAAAAGCTGAATAACCAATGGTTCGTCCGTTGCTTCTGACTACCCAAATATTGAGGTAGCGCTCAAAATCCCAATGAATTAAATTGGCAATACTCTGATTTTCAGTAAATAAATCAAAACTTTGCTGTGTGTTGTAAGTTCGAGTAATTCCCGTTGAAGGATTTCCATTGGGGTCTGTTGTTGCTAACACAAACTCAATTTCCATATCAGCACCAACAGCATTGACATTATAGCCATTTGTACCTACTTTTTTCCGATAATCATCATTCAAAACCTGAATCTGAGAATTAACTTGCAGGTCCGAAATATTGACATTATTCGCTCCACCAATCACTCCCGCTGAATTATTGTGAATAATATGAACAACCACTGGAATTTTATAAACTTTAGCCTGAATTCTTAAATTTGAGTTCAACTCGTTTTTTTGTCGTTCACGAAGTTGGAACTCAAATTCGGCTTTTTGACGCAACCAAGCGGGATTCTTAGCTTTATTTTTTTCGTTTAACCCAAATCCACAACGTTCTTGAGCAAAACTTAAGGTTGAGAAAAATAACAAAATCAGGATAAATAGTTTTTTCATAGTTTCAAAGTACGTCGAAACGACAATATGTATAAATCAATTAATCAATGAGCGGCTTTTTCAGCTTCAGATTTTTCATAAGCCATAATTATATCACGCACTAAACGGTGACGAACTACATCTTTTCCATCCAATTCTACAAAAGCAATTCCTTTAATACCGTCTAAAATACGATTTGCCTCTGCTAAGCCCGATTTTACCTTAGTTGGCAAGTCAATTTGTGTTTTATCACCCGTAATAATTACTTTGGATTGAATTCCCATACGAGTCAAAAACATTTTCATTTGCATTGGAGTGGTATTTTGGGCTTCATCCAATAAAATAAACGCATTGTTTAAAGTTCTACCTCTCATATATGCCAATGGAGCAATTTCAATAACTCGATTTTCGATAAAATATTTCAATTTTTCAGGTTGAATCATATCATCCAAAGCATCATAAATTGGACGTAAATATGGGTCAATTTTTTCCTTCAAATCACCTGGTAAAAAACCCAAATTCTCCCCTGCCTCTACGGCTGGACGAGTAATAATAATTTTCTTAACCTCCTTATTTTTCAATGCTTTCACTGCAATTGCTACCGCAGTATAAGTTTTACCTGTACCCGCAGGACCAATGGCAAAAAGAATATCATTTTTTGCAGCCGCTTCAACCATTTTTTGCTGATTTGGCGTTTTTACCTTAATGACGACACCTTTTGTACCATATAGCAAAACATCGTCTTCTTCTTTTAAATGTACCTGAGGTTCTTCTTCTGGGTGTTTTTCAAGCGTTAAATAAGAACGAACTTGCTCAGTCGTGATTTTACCATACTTCTGAAAATGTTGCACCAACGAATCAAGAATTTCATTGATTCTTACAATTTCTGGTAGCGAACCTCTAATGGTGATTTCATTACCTCTTGAAATAATTTTACTCTGTGGAAATGCGGCAGCAACTTCTTTAATATTGCTGTTTTCTACGCCAAGAAAGCCAACTAACTCAACGTCTTCTAAGGTTATTATTTTTTCTGTCAAAATTTGGTCTTTTAATAGCTGGAACAATTGTACTCAGCAGTCAGCAATTGATTTATATTTAAAACGAATAAAACCATTTTGTTATATCTAACATCATTATTTATTCACTTATAAATCTACTAAAAAAAGAGTTCTATTGTTTTAGAAATACAAGATAAAAATATTCGATATTGCTTTTCATTTGAAATTCAGTCAATTAGCTTATCAACAAAATTTTTCCAATCGGAAATCTGAATTTATTTTTGTAAAATTGTATAAAAAACTGCTTCTGGGTGTGAGCTAAATTCAATGGAACAAGTAAATCAAAATAATAATAACTTCAAAAAAAATGGTACGTTTGCAGGTGGACGCATCACTGCACAAAATCGTTGGCTTGATACAGGTTTGGGGAAAATTCCACCGCAAGCAACCGATTTGGAAGAGGCGGTATTGGGTGCATTGATGTTGGAACGTGATGCCTTAACTGATGTAATTGACATTCTGAAAGTGGAGTCTTTTTATAAAGAAGCTCACCAAAGGATTTACGGTGCTATTACACAACTTTTTGCTAATTCTGAACCGATTGACCTTTTAACCGTTAAGAATCAATTAGTTACCACTGGCGAACTTGAAATGGCTGGCGGTATTCAATATTTAGCAGAGTTAACCCAAAGAGTAAATTCGGCCGCCAATATTGAATTTCACGCACGTATTGTTGTTGAACATTCTTTAAAGCGACAACTCATCCATGTTTCGGCTGAAATACAAAAAATGGCTTATGAAGACACTACTGATGTTTTCATGCTTTTAGATAAAATTGAACAAGAATTATTTAGAATTTCTGAAGCGAATATTCGTAAAAATTATGCCGACATGGGGCAAATTATGCGTGCTGCTTTAGTAGAATTAGAGTCTAAGAAAAATCAAAAGGAAGGTCTTACGGGTGTTCCTACTGGTTTTACGGCTTTGGATAGAGTAACTTCTGGCTTCCAAAAAACAGAATTAATTATCATTGCGGCACGTCCAGGTATGGGTAAAACAGCGATGATTTTGTCTGCGTGTAGAAATGCAGCAGTTGACCACGGACAAGCGGTTGCCTTCTTTTCGCTTGAAATGTCCTCTGTTCAATTGGTAAATCGTTTGATTTCTGCTGAAGCTGAATTAGAGTCTGAAAAATTAAGAAAAGGAAATTTACTTCCTCATGAATGGGCACAACTTCACGCCAAAATTGGTAAATTAACCAATGCTCCCATTTTTATTGATGATACTCCTGCCCTATCCATTTTAGAATTAAGAGCAAAAGCAAGACGTTTGAAGGCACAACACGATGTACAGATGATTGTGATTGACTACCTTCAATTGATGTCTGGTGATTCGGGAGGAAAAGGTACAGGAAACCGTGAACAAGAGATTGCAAACATTTCACGTTCATTAAAGCAATTAGCGAAAGAATTAGACGTGCCAGTAATTGCCCTGTCTCAGTTGAGTAGAGCCGTTGAAACTCGTGGTGGCGATAAGAAGCCTCAGCTTTCCGATTTACGTGAATCAGGGTCAATTGAGCAAGATGCCGATATGGTAATGTTTATTTATCGTCCTGAATATTATGGAATTACGCAAGATGAAGCGGGAAATTCAGTAACAGGTATGGGAGAACTTATTATTGCTAAAAACCGTGCGGGTTCTTTGGATACTGTTCAATTGAGATTTATTGGTAAATACACCAAATACTGTGATTTGGACTCCACTGATTATAGTGGTGGCGGTTACGGCGGTGATGCTTTACAATCTTTTGCTCAAGTTGAAGACACTGCAAGCACTTTTGAAAGTGGTGCAAAAACAATGGGAAGTAGAATTAACAATTTACCACCTCCTCCACAACAGAATCCATTTGGAAGCACAGCACCAAATCAAGATGTACCTTTTTAGTAAAAAATTGTTAGATAAGTCACTATAAATATTATTCAAAATTGTACATAAAACAAAAAGGCAAATCTTTCGATTTGCCTTTTTGTTTTATCTCGGATTCAATCTAAAACTAACTGTTCCTGATGAAATCTCTGGTTTATCTCCACCTGAAGTAGGTTTAAACTTCGTTCTTTGAACGGCTCTTTTATATTGTTGTGCTACCGCAGGGCTAACTGTACTTTCAATTTGCTGAACATCAACTACATCACCATCGGCATCTACTTTTATTCTAAATCTAATGATTCCTGTTTCGTCAGAATCATCGTTTACGGCGGGTTTACTTGTCCAAGTCCAACCTGTCATAGTTAAAGCTGGCCCACCACCAGTTTTACCTCCAGTACCTCCCCCTCCTGTACCAACTGGCACGTTTTTATAAGTTCCTCCTTCAACAACATTTCCATTTGGCTGACCTTGATTTCCTTTTCCTCCACCTTCACCATCTGCTGCACCGCCAGGATTAGGATTTGACCCTGTTGTTCCATTTGAATTTGACTTTCCTTTTTTGGTAGGAAATAATCCATCAGAATTTACTTTTGGCTCAGGGGCTGGTTTAGCTACTGGCGGAGCTTCAACGGGTTTTGCCGATGGCTTTGGAGTAACTTTGGCAGGTGGGGTTTCTTTTACCACCACTGGGCTTTTCACTTTACTTGTTACAACAGGAGTTTCCTTAACTGGTTTTGGCTTAACAGGTTTTGCTTTTACCACCTCAGGAACAACGACGGTTTTATTAACAACTTTTTTAATTTCTTTGGTTTCAGCAGCTTTTGAGTCAACTTCATTTTTGAGTGGACTTGCATGATTTTTTGTAAAAACGTTTCCACTACCTTTTTTATCAGTTCCAAAATTTACTACAAAACCACCACCACCTAATAATTCCTCTTTCTTGTTTTCAGTGGCCGTCCAAATGGTAATATACCAAAACAGGAACAACATAACTGCATTGAAAGTGAAAGTAGTGAAAAAAGCAATTTGTCTGTTTTTACTTTCTTCGGCTTCTAAATTATGATGATTCATAGAAATAAGGATTATCAAAAGGCTTGAAATACAGAGATTACTTTTTGTAAATCCAAGTTGATTGACTTGTTTTATTATTAACTTTCAACGCTTCTGCATCTGCTTCATATTCATTTGTAAAACCACCTGCTGAAACTTTTATTAATTTTTCACTACGTTTTGGAAAAATCAGCATTGCATCGTCAAAACCTTTATTTTTCAAAGTATTGACAAGTTTTTGAGCATTTTTCTTACTACCAAAACTTCCTGTAATGACAAAAAAACGTTTTTCCGATTCAATTATTGCTTTCTTAGTTTCGATAGCGGTAGTAGATTCGGTTGATGCTTCAAATGGCTTTGCCTTTATCGTCTCATCAATTATAGGCGTAGCCATTACTACTTTTTCAGTTATCGGTTTATCAACCGATTTTACAATACCTTGCGACTGAAAAGGATTCAATGAACTCAAATTTGCTTTAGGATTATCATACAAATAAAGAGCTGAAACTAAAACTGCTGTTCCTAATAATCCGTAAATAGCAGGCAAAACTCGACTGAAAGTGCTTCTTCTTTTGACAATCGCCACATCATCTTCCATAACTTCAGCCATCGGTTCTCTATCCTTTGCGGCAAAAACTTGCTGAATTGTAGTGTTTGAAGCCACAGGAGGAGTATGAACCACTTGCAATTCCTGACTTGATGATTCTGTTTTTTTCAGAAATACACATTCCATTCCAAAACTTTCACTAAAAAAATTATTGGATACTTTGGGCTGAAACTGTATTTTATTCTCTTCATTTTGACTGAAAGTACCTAAGCCATCAATCGTATGATTTTTATCAAAACTGATACTTGCTTTCGTTTCTTCAACGAAAGTCTTTATTTTTTGAATAGCTTGTTCACGGGAAATACCCTCTTCTGAAGCAATATAATTTGACAACAAACCATCATCATTTTTCAATAACGAATTAAAAGCAAGCCATTTTTGAGGAGGAGTGAAAAAACGATTTGTTGGGTCAACTTTAGCACAATCAAAGTTGGTTACAAACCCACCAAAGTCTGGAATCACTACACAATCTTGCTCAAAAAGAAGTTCCTTGATATGGTTCTGTACGGTTGTCATAATTTTAAGTATTTAATAAATAACCTTTATTTAACACGAATTTAGAAAGAATATGACAAACCACCAAGAAAATTTACACCCTGTGTTGGATAGTACAAATAGCGTTGATAGTTTTTATTGAACACATTGTTTGCTGAAATAAAAACATCGAAATGTTCTGTTATCAGGTACGTAAACTTGAAATTCAGGTCAATAATAGGGTCTAACTTAATTTCTTTATTGGTTAAGAAGTTATTACCTTTCAAGCCTGTCAAGAAGTAAAAATCTGAACTTACTAATAGTTTCTGCTTGATAGTGAAGGTGTTATTCCAAGTGGCAGTAAAACTTGGACGGTGCCAAGCGTTTTTCAAATTACCTAAACCGCTAAAAATATTGACATCAAATTTCAAATTTGAACGGAACATTTCTGGGATTTGATAGCTGGCTTGTGCGGTAAAATTTGTCACTTTTACAGTCGTCGAATCATCCGAATACAACGCTTCAAATCTGGTACTATCTGCACGAGAATTATTAAAAACATAAAAATCTTTGTAATTCGCATAGCTTAATTTCGCTTCTATATCCAAGCCATTCTGTAATGAAGCTTTTCCTCCGATATAAAAATCATTGGTCTTTCGGGTGTTTCTTAATTCTGTAAAACGATTCAACCATTGATTTTCGAGTAAGAAAGAGGTAAGGTTATTTGCATATACATCTCCTTCGTAACCAGCAAAAACTTTGATGCCTTGCATTGGTTGAACATCAAGTTTTACAATTGGATAAACGTAACTGCTATTAAAGGTATTTTTCTCACGGTCGTTAATTACATTTAAACCCGCAGTGATTGTAAACTTATCGGTTTTGTATTGAAAGGTTGGTTTTAATTTATACAAATTACGGTAAAGTGTCAGCGAATCCTTGCGTTGAGCCAAAACTAATGTTCCATCCACGATAGCTGATAATTGTTCGGTTACAGGGAAAACGGCATTTCCAGAACCTTTCCAAACTAATTCATTGGCTTTTAAATGTGTAAATAAATAAGACAAATTTGATTTGAATTCGTAATCAACTTTAGAATCTTTGTTTGAATTACTAATGATACCATTGAAATTAAATTTATTCCAAGAGTTAAAAATTAAAGATTCAGGGAAATCGTAATTTTTGGGGGTAAAACCATAAAAATCAAAACCTCTTCGCTCCCATCCCAAAGCACCTTCTAATTTTACCGCATCAAACGAAGTACGACTATGGACTTTAACGATGTTCTGAGAAATTCCCGAATAATTCGCCCCAACAGGCCCAAGCCTAAAGTTGTTGTGTTTGAGGTAGATTCCATGATAATTATCGTCACCGATCGGAATCCCAGCATGAGCTTCCAAAAACGTATGTCCGTAATTACCCATTCCAGCCCGAATTATATTGCTATGTTTAGCGGCTTTTGTATCTTCTTTTGAGCCTTCGTCTGGCATATTCACAGTCGGACTAAACTCTGGTGTTTGTACAGGTAATTTTCGCTCGATAAACTCATAACGGATTGGTTTCCGAGAATTGTCGTCAGCACTAATTGGTACTTTATCAAAAATTCTATTGGCTTGTGGTAACACCACTTTTGTATCTTTATAAATTTCAATATCATCAGTCTTGACTTCGCCTTGTTGTTTTTGAGCAAAAGTCTGTGAAACTGTACAAAAAGCACCTATTATTGAAAGGGCAAATATTTTATAAGAAGGATTCTGCATATTCTGTTTATTTTTCAAATAAGGATACTATTTTTTTTCAATTGATTTTAACTTGATTTTTGCATCTGCCACGATATTTTTATCGGGGTGATTTTCAATAATTGAATTCAGCGTTGCACGAGCCTGCACCATATTATCAAGTCCAATAAAATCATCCGCTAATAATAAAAATGCTCTTCCCACAATTTTATCATCGGCATCGGCAAATTCATTTCTAAATTTTGCCATAATAATATCAGATGACTCTTTGTATTTTTTCTGATTGTACAAAATCTGTGTAATTAAAAACTGAGCCTCCGCACCGAAATCATCTTTTGAAATAGCAATTGTTTGATTAAATGCCTCAATTGCCTTTAGATAGTCATTTTTTGCCATGTAAATCTTACCTGTGTAAAGACTTGCTTTACTTTTTGCTCCCAATACTACATCACCAGAATTTGCGACTTCTCTTGCAAAATAAAGAGTTGAATCTGTTTTGGTTGTTTGATAATATGACTCCATTAATCCAATCAAAGCTGTTTGTTGGTCTTTTTTATCAGAAGCACTGGTTAATAGATTTCTGTAATTCCCGATAGCTCCTCTAAAATTATTACTCGCAAACTCAATTTCAGCAGCTTTCAAAATCGCTCTATTTACCGACTTATACTTTCTATCACGAATAACTTGATAATAAAAAGAAAGAGCTTGAGGTTTGTCTCCCAATTTAAAATATGACTCCGCAACCAAATATTTCGCTTCATAAGCTTCAATACTATTTGGATATTTTCTGATATAATTATTTAAGGCAGGAATTGCTTTGTCGAATTTATCACTGTAAAATAATCCTTTGGCAGATTCATATTCAAGACCAACCGTTTGTACATTCGGATTAACTTGTTGATAATCATTTAAAATTTGAGTAAATTCTTCTGGACGACCCACTTCATTTAATTCTTCTTGAATACCCGCCAACGCATCTTTACTTTGAGGTTCGGTTGGATAATTTTTCAAAATGGCTCTATAATCAGCAATTGCACCTTCGTGATTGGCAGTATTTTGAAACGCTCCTGCTCTTTTTAATAAGGCAGCGGGAATTAATGCACTTTGCGGTTTGTCATTAATCAATTTTGTAAAACCAGTAATGGCAGGAATGTATCGTCCAGCGGTGAACTCAATATTTGCATCCTGATAAATGGCATTATCAACATATAAGGATTGTGGGTAATCTTTCTGTACTTTTTGGAAGGCACTTTTCGCTCCTGCTTCATTACCTTTCAAAACCATTACTAAGCCTTTTTGAAAAGTAGCGTAATCTTTGTCAGATTTATTAGCGGAAATAGCTTGGTCGTAATATTTTAGGGCTTGGTCATAATTTTTAGCGGCAAAATATGTATCACCCAAACGGATAACCGCATCTTGATATGCTTGAGAATCTCCCGATGATTTCATTCTATCGGCATACTCACGAAATAATTGATTGGCTTTGGTGTAATCTTTCGTGTTGTAATAAGCATACGCTAAAGAGTAACGGCTTCTGCTTTGCAAATCAAACAAATTTGGCGTTGTATTATCAACCGACGAGATAATGGATTGATAAATCGGCATGGCTTCACTGTATTTTTTGTCAGCCGATAATGCTTCTGCTTTCCAAAAATTTGCCGCATATTTTGTCTCAGGATTAACTGGTGTTGTCAAAGATTTATCAAAATATGGAAGTGCATCAATGTATCTTTCATCATTATACATTTTCACGGCTTGGTTAAAGGCAATTCTTTGATAAGCAGTATTTGTTCTTGTAGAACGCCGTTTTAATCCTTCAATGTATGCCAATGCCGCTTGATAATTGTTAGAAGAAAGATACGCTTCGCTGACTAATTCGTTCGCTTCATCTTCGTATTTAGAATCTGGATATTTTGACAAGAAACCTTCAAAAGCTTTTATCGCTTCATTACCACGATTAAGGTCTAACAATACTTTGGCATGATTAAAATCAGAATCTTCAGTGACTGATTTGTTATAATTGCTTTTACGTGCTTGGTCAAATGCTCCTAAAGCATAGTTGGGATTATTGGCTTTTAGGTAACAAACTCCTAAAATAAATGCAGCATATTGTCCCAATGTATCTTTGACGGCAGCAACATTTTTCAATTGTTCAGTAGCAGGAGAAAACTGGTCTGTTTTATACAGACTGTATCCGTAGCGGTAAGCAACCGCAGGAAGCATTCCTTGAGATTTGTAATTTTTATAAATGGTATAATAAGTTGATGCTTTTTCGTAATTAGCTTGTTGAAAATATACCTCTGCTGTTAGAAGGGCTACATCTTCCAATTTACGTCCTGAGTTTTTCTCACGTAAAAGAGGTTCGGTATAGGCTAACATTTCGGCAAATTTCCCTTGTCGGTAATAACTATGAGCCAACCAACCTGGAATTTCACTTCGATAGGTTGCTGATTGCTCTGCTTTTTTAAAATCTGGAATGGCTATTTCATATTTCCCAGCCCTAAAATTTATTATACCCGAATAATAAGCTGAAGAAACCCCAAAATCGGAGTTACTGACTTTGATTTCATCAAAAATGGTAAGTGCTTCTGAATATTCTTGTAGAGAGAAATGAGATATAGCCAAACGGTATTGAGCTTCTTCATCCGATTTTGGACTCTTCTTTAAATAATCAACCGCACGAGCGTAATCACCCTGTTCGAAGAAATAATTTCCTATCTCTTTGAATAAATTTCCTGCAACTGGATGTTCGGGATAATTTCTAACAAAACGATTTGCCAATAATTCAGTTTCAGAATATTGCAAGTACAAACTGCACATTACCACATAATATTCAGCCCAAACTTTGTTGCCGTCCTCTTTTTCGAGAATTGCTTTATCTGCATTCAAAAACAGATTAAATTCTGCACGGGCGGCTTCGTAATTCTTAGATTCAAAATGCTCTTGACCATTTCTGAAATGGATAGAAACTTCCGTATAATTTAGGGTGCTTTGGGCTACAAGCGTAGTGTTGAAAACAATAGCCAGAAAAAAGAAGCAAATTGATACTAACGACGAGATTTTGTTCATTAGGATTGAGATTTTTAGGGTATTTTTCTTGAGTAATATGATTATGGGCGGTTGCTCAATTAGAAAAATATTTGTTAAACAAGTAAGGTAATATTAGTTTTGCTTTGGCAGTTGGCTTGTGGCTTTCTGCAATCGGCATTTTATTTTTTTAAATTTTCGATTGTTAGCTTCTGGCGTATAATCATTTGCCGAAACCCATCATAAAACGTTCATTACAAACATTAAATTATGAAAAAAATATCATTTTTCGTTATCTACCTGATTTTTAGCCACTTCGCTTGGGGTCAAAATTCTTCTAACCAACCCAAAATAGAATATTTTCTATCAATGGAGCAACCTCAAACACATTATTTTGATGTTGTAATCAAATTATCCAATTTTGATGCCAAAACAAAGCAACAAGGTTTTCTGGATTTGAAAATGGCTGTTTGGACTCCTGGCTCTTATCTTGTCAGAGAATATGCCAAAAATGTTGAGAGTGTTCGTGTAACAAGCGGTTCTTCAAATCTTAAGTCTGACAAAATTAATAAAAATACTTGGCGTGTACGACTTTTAGCGACTTCAAATGAGGCAACGGTGAAATATAAAGTATATGCCAACGAATTATCGGTTAGAACATCTTTTATTGACGATTCGCACGGTTATTTGAACCCAGCCAGTGTATTTATGTACGTAAATGATTGGAGACAAGTTCCTTCAACGATAAATATTCAACCTTATAAAAGCTGGAATACCATTTCAACAGGATTAAAATCGCTCGGAAATAACACATTTGAAGCCGAAAACTTGGATATTTTAATTGATTCTCCAATTGAAATCGGGACGCAAAAATCACTCTCATTTGATTTAAAAGGCATTCCTCATAAAATAGCCATGTATGGTGAAGTCAAATTTGATGAAACAAAAGTAGCGAATGACTTCAAGAAAGTTTGCGAATCTGCCCTGAGTGTAGTTGGAGAACATCCATGCCAAGATTATACTTTTTTGATTCATAACATTGGTCTTGGTGGAGGTGGTTTAGAACATCTTAATTCTACAACTTGCCAGACTTCTCGAATGACTTATTCAAATGACCGAATGTATCAAAACTTCATGAGTCTAATTGCTCATGAATATTTTCACCTTTGGAACGTGAAACGTATTCGTCCAAATGCACTTGGACCATTTGATTATGAGAATGAAAATTATACACATTTACTTTGGTTTTCAGAAGGTTGTACAAGTTTCTATCAAAATTATATTCTTCGTAGAGCTAATATGATGACTCCTGAAGAATATTTATCAGCGTATTCCAACGAAATAAATACGATTGAAAATCAACCTGGCAATAAAGTACAATCGGTAACAGAATCAAGTTGGGATGCTTGGATAAAATATTATCGTCCGAACGAAAATTCTAAAAATAGCACTATTTCTTACTACGACAAAGGAGCAGTTTTGGGTGGTGTTTTAAACCTTGCCATTTTACAAGCCACAAAGGGTTCAAAAAACTTAGATGAAGTAATGAGAACTTTATATCAAGAATATTACAAAAAACAAGGACGTGGTTTTAGTGATGACGAATTCCAAAGAACAGTAGAAAAAGTGGCGGGAGTATCTATGAGTGATTTCTTTCAAAAATATATTTCTGGAACAGAAACCATTCCTTACAATACTTATCTTGCAACTGTCGGCATGAAATTAGTCGATAAAAATGCAGAAAATACAACACCATATTTAGGTGCGGAAAGCAGAGGAGGTTTAAAAATCACCAGCGTTTTAAGGGATTCGCCAGCCTATAATGACGGATTGAATGTAGGTGACGAAATTCTACAAATTGATGGCGTAAAACCAGAAGATTTACCAAAATTAATTAGTAGTAAAAAAGTGGGTGATGTAATCGAGGTAAAAGTCAGAAGAGACGGTTTAGACAAAAAATATAATGTTACTTTACAACGAAACCCGACAAAAAACTTCTCAATCGAGCCAATAGAAAATCCGACAAAAGAGCAGAAGGATTTATATAAAAAATGGTTGTATTTATAAAAACAAAAAGAGGTTCAAAGATTTATGCTTGAACCTCTTTTTGTTTTAATGGACTTCCCGAAAGTTTTAGAAGCTGTTTAGGTTAATTTTTTGAACGTGAAAATGATAAGTTTTTGAACGTGAAAATCATTCATAAAATTTAAGCATAACAGCGTTACGTTTCAATCTTATGAATGATTTGTAGCCTAAAAATTACTTTTTTAACTCGAATAAATTAACCTAAACAGCTTCTTAAACCCCTAACGGCTTTATTTCGGGAAGTTTAAATAACTTATTGACCTCCAAAAACTCTTTTCAAAATATCAGACACTCTCGCCGCAGGATTTTCTCTAATTTTTTGTTCTTCCTGAGCTACTAATAAAAATAACCCATCAACAGCCTTTTGAGTAGCATATTGCTGTAAATCTGGATTGACTTTTTGGGTAAATGGTATTTTATTGTAAGTATTCGCAATGTCACCGTACAGTTTTGTTGCACCAGTCGTACTAATAGCCTCTTGCATTACGGGAGCAAACGCATTTGTGAGAGCTTGCGAGGAAGTTCTTTTTAAATAATTGGTTGCTGCATCTTTATCACCTTTCAAAATTCCTAAAGCATCTTGAATAGTCATTTTCGTGATGGCATCGACAAAAATTGGCACTGCTTTTTCTGCTGCTTTTTCTGCCCCTCTATTCAGTGCAGTAATAAATTTATCACATTCTCCACCAAGACCGATATCACGTAATTTTTGTTCAACTTTTTGAGCTTCAGGTGGGAACAACAATTTAATAGTTTGGTTACCCAAATATCCATTTAATGCGGAAGCTTGAGATGAGCTATTTTTTATACCAACTGTTAACGCTTCTTTTAAACCACGACCAATTTCTTCGGTTGTCAAAGCCCCAGACGTTGTGCCACTCAGTACATCATTCGCTTGTTTTAAAATATTTCCAAAATTTTGTGATTGACAACTACTAACGGTTGTCATAAAGGCTGCTGCTAAGATTAATTTTCTCATTTATAGTGATTGTTAAACGTTATTTTAGTTGAGACGCAATAATTTAAAAAATGTCATTTGCCAATAAACGCTAAAACGCTTCAAATTGTGTAATTTTGAGCGAAAATAGTGAATTTGTCTCATGAATGAAGTATCTGAGACTAAGTATTCTCAAAATTTGGTTGATAAAAGTAACACAGACTTTAGTCTGTAATAAATTTAAGATACAGGTTGAAACCTGTGTTACCTTTCAAAAAAATGATAAAAGCAGAAATTATTACCATTGGAGATGAGATTCTTTATGGGCAAATTACGGATACAAATACCCAATGGATTAGTGCGGAATTAGACAAAATTGGTATCAGAACCGTTCGTAAATCATCCGTAGGAGATACGGAAGAAGCTATTTTAGAAATTTTTGAAGAATCTTCAAAACGGGCAAATTTAGTAATTGTTACTGGTGGATTGGGACCTACCAAAGACGATATTACCAAGAAAACCTTTTGCAAATATTTTCACTCTGAATTGGAAGTTCATGAAGAAGCACTGGCAGATTTAACGGAATTTTTCAGAAAAAGAGGTCGTGAAGTTACTGGTTTAAACTTGGGACAAGCAGAATTACCCACCAATGCAACCTTCATTAAAAACACAATGGGAACTGCCGCAGGAATGTGGTTTGAAGATAATGGAGTCGTTTATATTTCGATGCCAGGCGTACCTTTTGAAATGAAAGGAATGATGACATTGACCCTTTTGCCCAAATTGCAAGAACACTTCAAAACGCCCGTAATTTTCCATAAAGTAATTAGAACAATCGGTATTGGTGAATCATTTTTGGCAGAAATCATTGAATCTTGGGAAGATGCACTACCCGAAAACATAAAATTGGCGTATTTACCTTCTATGGGAAGTGTAAAATTACGATTAACTGGTTTTGGTGATGATTTGAAAACTTTAGAAAATGACATTGAAGACCAATTCACAAAAGTATTACCCACCATTCAAGAATTTGTTTATGGTTTTGGAAATGATGAAATTGAGGAAGTTTTAGGCAGACTTTTATCATCCAAAAAACAAACCGTCGCCCTTGCAGAAAGTTGTACAGGCGGATATTTGGCACATCAATTCACCAAAGTATCTGGCAGTTCTGCCTATTTTATGGGTGGAATTATTGCCTACGATAATTCCATAAAAATGAATCAATTAGGTGTAAAAGCTGAAACTTTAGATACGTATGGTGCTGTTTCGGAAGAAACCGTTATCGAAATGTCTCAAAATGTCAGAAAATTATTAGGCACTACTTATGGTTTAGCAACAAGTGGGATTGCTGGGCCAAATGGAGGCACCCCCGAAAAACCAGTCGGAACGGTTTGGATTGCTATTGCCACTGAAACAGAAACCATTACTCGTAAATTAACATTAGGTGGATTTCGAGAACAAAATATCCACATGACAACCATCAACATCCTGAATTTATTAAGAAAATTATGTCTTTAATCGAAATCATCATGCCCAAAATGGGCGAAAGTATTATGGAAGCCACTGTATTAAAGTGGTTGAAAAATGTTGGCGAAAAAATTGAAGCCGACGAATATCTATTGGAAGTAGCCACTGATAAAATTGATACAGAAGTGCCTTCGTCGCACACAGGTATCATAAAAGAAATTCTTGTACCAGAAGGTGAAGTTGCAGAAATAGGTAAGCCCATTTGTATTATTGAAACAGAAGGGACCACTTCTCAAGATTTGGCACAACCTGCTCAAATTTCCACGAAATTGGAGCAAGAAATTGAGGAGATAAAATCACTCACAGGCATCAATATTGAACCGATTCCTGTCGCTGAAACGTCAAATGGAGGTGCAAGATTTTACTCACCTTTAGTCTTGAGTATTTGCAAAGAAGAAAACATTTCGACAGCTGAATTAACATCTATCCAAGGTACTGGTGCTGATGGACGAGTAACAAAACACGATATTTTTGCGTATTTAGAAAATCGTACTGCTCCCAAATCAGTGGCATTACCAGTTGTAGAGGTGAAAACTCAACCAGTTTTTGTATCTGGAAATGATGAAATTATTCAGATGGACAGAATGCGTAGAATGATTGCCGACCGTATGGTTGAATCTAAACGTATTGCTCCGCACGTAACCTCATTTGTGGAAACTGACATGACAAATGTTGCCATTTGGAGAAATGGCATTAAAGATTCATTTAAGAAAGAATACGGCGAAAATATTACTTACACGCCTATTTTGGTTGAAGCTATTGTAAAAGCAATTAAAGATTTTCCACAGATAAATGCTTCTGTGGATGGTGATAGAATTATTGTGAAGAAAAGTATTAATATTGGAATGGCGGTTGCTTTACCAAGTGGTAATTTAATTGTACCTGTTATCCATAATGCGGATTCTTATAATTTAGTTGGATTGACCAAAAAGATTAATGACCTTTCTAAAAGAGCCAGAGAAAACAAGTTGAAACCTGAAGATTTACAAGGCGGTACCTATTCATTCTCGAACATAGGTACTTTTGGAAACATCATGGGAACGCCAATTATTATGCAACCGCAAGTAGCAATTATGGCGTTTGGAGCAATCCAAAAGAAACCTGCGGTTATTGAAACGCCTCAAGGAGATTTATTAGGAATTCGTCAAAAAATGTTTATTTCTCATTCTTACGACCATCGTGTAGTTGACGGTTCATTGGGCGGACAATTTGTAAAACGTGTTTCTGATTATTTAGAAGCCTTTGAAATTGACAGAAAACTTTTGTAAAAAAGCTCTGAAAATAAAAATCCCGAAAGGTTATCTTTCGGGATTTTTTATGATAAAACTATTTGGTTTTCATTACCAGTTTTCTAATTCTACTTTGGCACTCTAAATAAATGGGACAAATTTGACTTTGGAGAACTTCCCGAAAGTTCAAAATTTTCGGGAAGTTGAACGGTAAATGCCTAAATTTTTATCTTTTTTTAAAGTGCCAAAGTAGAACTAATCACCAATAACAAATCTTAAAACTCTGCATCGGCAGGTTTACTCAAATTTGGCTTAATAATTCTCATCCAAGTAAGCATTTTAATTACTGGATAAGTTGGGTCAAATTCATACCATTTTGAAGCAAAATTCATGCTGTTTGGTAATTTATGGTGATTATTTTGGAATAATTCTCCCATCATCAAAAAGTCAAAAACTAACGAATTTCTCGATTTATCATTATTATCGTGATTTTGGTATCCGTATTTATGTCCCGACCAATTTACGATTGCACCGTGAACAGGCCCCATCAAAAAATGAATTGGCAACAAAAAGAAAAATGCCCAGTGCATATCAAAATAAATAAAGGCAACTACATACATTGCCACATAAGCAACTCCCCAACCGATTCGTGAAATCCAGTGGTCACCTAATTTTTCAATCGTTGCCGAAAACGGATAATTATGGTCAAAACGCTCCTCAATTTTTGTCTTACTGTTGATTAAGGCATTATAGATATCCTTCGTTTTCCACATCATCGTAAATACATTACTCGAAAAATGAGGAGAATGTGGGTCTTTTTCGGTATCACTAAAAGCATGGTGCATACGGTGCAAAATAGCATAAGCACGTGGACTTAAATAAGATGAACCTTGCGAAATGTAAGTAAGGAGATAAAAGAATTTTTCCCAAAATTTATTCATGGTAAACATCTTGTGAGCCGAGTAACGATGTAAAAAGAAGGTTTGGCTAAATAAAGACAAATACCAATGAATAATGAATGCGGGCAATACTAATTGCATGAGATAGATTGTTTTTTTAATGTTCTACAAAATTACACTTTGTCTTATGAAAAGGTTTATGAATATGATTAATTCTGACAAATGTCAGTTTTAATCAACCGTCAAAGCATAAGATAATAGATTTGCTCCCATTTGAAGTGCTTTTTGACGAATAGAATCAGGGTCATTATGAACAGATTGATCTTCCCAACCATTTCCTAAGTCACATTCAAAACTGTAAAAGCACACCAAACGACCCTGATACATCAATCCAAAACCTTGTGGAGGCTTATTGTCGTGTTCATGAATTTTGGGCAAACCGTTGGTAAACTTATATTTTTGAGAATAAATTGGATGATTAAAAGGTAGTTCTATAAAGCTTAATTCGGGAAAAACTTTTTTCATTTCTCTACGAATAAATTTATCCAAACCATAATTATCATCAACGTGTAAAAAGCCGCCACTGATTAGATATTTCCTCAAATTAGCTGCTTCTGATTCCGTAAAAACCACATTTCCATGACCAGTTAAATGCACAAATGGATACGTAAAAAGCTCTGGACTTGAAGGCTCAACGATGTCTTCTTCGGGAGAAATATTGGTTCGTAAATTACTATTACAGAATTTTATGAGATTGCCCAACGACGTTTTGTTACAATACCAATCTCCGCCTCCGCCGTATTTCATTTTGGCAATTTTGAAAGAGCTTTGAGCATTTATCAGTGAACAGTTAGCAATAAACAGTAAACAGAATCCAAAACGTAAAGTTGACTGAGAAAGACGCACTATTTTCTCTAAAAAACAGTTTCTCACAACTGATAACTGATAACTAATTACTGATAACTGTATTTTCATAGCTGATTAATAATATTTAAGGTATGACAAGCCACTAATCCTGCGGTTTCTGTTCTCAAACGGCTTTCTCCCAATGTTACAGGAACAAAACCTTTTTCGATAGCTTGTTTTATTTCTTCTTCGTTAAAATCTCCTTCTGGACCAATTAAAATGGCGTAATTCCCTCTATGTTGTGCAACTTCTTGAATTAGTTTTCTCTCGCCTTTTTCCAAATGTGCAATCATTTTTTGAGATTCAGCAATATCTTTTTTCAAGAACTCTTTCCACGAAATCATTTCATTGATTTTGGGTAAAAATGCCTTTAAAGACTGTTTCATTGCTCCAACCGCTATTTTCTCAATTCTCACCGTTTTGATTTCTTTCCTTTCAGAATAACGAGTTTGAATAAAAGAAATTTCATTGATGCCAATTTCTACACATTTCTCGACCATCCATTCAATTCTATCCAAATTTTTGGTCGGAGCAATAATTAGGTGAATGTAATAATCTCTTATTCCAAAATTTAATTGCTCTTCAATGATTTTTAGCTCGCATTTTTTTTCGTGAGGCGTTTTTATTTGGCACTTAAAAAATCCACCTTTGCCATCAACTACATTCAGCAAATCTCCTGCCGAAAGGCGTAACACCTTAATAGCATGACGAGATTCCTCTTCGTTGAGTTTGAGTGTTTGTTTTATATTTGGTTCGTAAAAAATGTTCATTTATGTAACCCGATGTTTCTACATCGAGTAATTATTTCCGATGCAGAAGCGGAATGCCGCCCAACATCAGGTTACAAATCATACCTAATTTTACTATTTTTCAGACATTTCATTGCCTGCGTAATTCCAGAAATAGTCAATGGAAACATTCTATTTTCCGACCAATCTCTGATAATTTTGATACTTTGAGTGTATTCCCAATAACTTGAAGTTGTGGGGTTTAGCCACACTAAATTTGGAAAATGGTTTCTCAGTTTTTGCAACCAAGTCAAGCCAGATTCTTCGTTATAATGTTCAATACTGCCCCGAGCTGAAGTAATTTCGTAAGTTGCCATTGAGGCATCACCCACCACAACCACTTTCCAATCTTGATTATATTTATGGAGAACTTCCCAAGTTGAAATTCGGTCTCCCCTCCTCTCATTATCTTTCCAAAGTGTCTCGTAAATACAATTATGAAAATATAAATGCTCCAAGTTTTTAAATTGATATTTTGCGGCTGAAAACAATTCGGAACACAATTCTATGTAATCATCCATAGAGCCACCAACATCTAAAAGCAACAAAACCTTCACTTTATTCTTTTTGGAGGCTTGCATTTTAATGTCCAACAATCCTGCATTACGTGACGTTTCTTGAATTGTTCCTTCCAAATCCAGTTCATCTTCAACGCCTTCACGAGTGAGAATACGTAAACGCCGCAAAGCCATTTTGATGTTTCGAGTGTTTAGTTCGAGGTCATCATCATAGTTTTTAAACTCACGGTCTTCCCAAACTTTTACAGCACTTCGTTGTCCGCCCGATTGATTACTGCCAATTTTTATGCCTTCGGGATTATAGCCATTATTACCAAAAGGTGACGTTCCATTGGTGCCAATCCATTTATTCCCTCCTTCGTGACGTTCTTTTTGTTCTTCAAATAGTTCCTTCAAACGGTCTAATAGTTGTTCTAAACCGCCCATTGACTCAATTTTAGCCTTTTCTTCTTCCGAAAACTCTCGACTCAAATTCTGTTTCAGCCAATCTTCTGGAATTAAGGCAAATAACTCAGCACCAATCTTAGAAACATCTTTAAAATACTGTCCGAACAAAACATCAAATCGGTCTAAAAATATCTCATTTTTGACAAAAACAGTTTTACTCAAATAATAAAAATCAGTTGTATCATATTCCACAACGTCTTTATCCAATGCTTCCAAGAGCGTCAGATATTCCGTAATGGTGACGGGGAGTTTGTTATTTTTTAAGTATAAGAAGAAGTCGAGGAACATTTGTGATTTGAGACTTAACTTTTTTTACTTTTGAAAACCCAATACCAGAGTGAATTAAAAAGCAAAATCATGAAAATTTGTGCGATTATTGAAGTTATTAAAAAACCATCTGTCTTCGTTTTTTGAGTTTGAAGAATAAGTTTATCATTTTCTTTCAAGTACCAAACCTTAACAGAATCATCTATAGAAAGTTTTTCATCTTTAAAATCATAAAAAGTTTGTGTAGGCAAAAATCCGTTCTCAATAGAATCGTTTTTCAGTAACACCCCACTGTATCCCAAAAATAGTTTCCGACTCCCTTTTCTTTTTTCAAAAACTCTTTCTTTTAGCACAAATCGACAATCTTGTCTTGTATCATATTTATTTAATAATTCAAAATTCTGTTTTACTAAAAAAACAAAGCCAATACTTAATAATGTATAAAGTATAGGAGCAGTTAATGGGGGCTTCTCATTTTTATAATAAAACCCAACATGTAGTCCTACAACAATAAAAATTGAAAAGAGAATTGCAAAATAATAGGCAATCATTAATACAAATTAATTAGACTTATGTTTTAGAAGTTCATTTCCACTTGCAAGATAAAAGATTTAATTGGAAATTTACCGCTTAAATGTCAAGCCTATGAATGAAATTAACAAAGCACATGATAAGTTTTTCAAAGAAACCTTCTCTCGTTTGGATGTAGCTGAAAGTTTTATCAAAGAAGTTTTTCCAGAAGAACTCAAAGAAAGATTAAATTTTTCTACCCTAAAACGAGTCACTGATTCTTATACCGATGAGGAGTTAGACGAATATTTAGCAGATGTCGTTTATCAAACAGAATATGCTGGTCAGAAGACATTAGTAACACTTTTATTTGAACACAAGTCATACGTACAACAATATCCACATCTTCAACTATTACAGTACATTCTTAATGTTTGGAAAGAAGAACGCAAACAGAAAAAGAAATTATCAGTCGTAATCTCCATTATTATTCATCATGGCAGCGGAAAATGGAAATATAAATCCATGAAAAGTTACTTCAAAAGTTTGCACCCGACTTTGGGGAAATTCGTTCCAGACTTTGATTATCTCCTATTCACACTTGATAAAATTGAGGATTATCAAATCGCTAATTTTCAGAATATTCTATTGAGTATGACTGCTATGTTGTTGAAACACAGCCATGATACCGAAGAAGAATTCTTAAAATTAAGTTCTTTTTGGGCAGAAAAACTAAACCATTTGGATGCTGACAAACAAATTGAATTCATAAAAACGGTGTTTGTCTATATGGAAACTGCGTTGAACTTGACAGAAGAAAATTTAACGCCTATATTTACAGAAGTTTCTGAAAATGTAAACATTATTGCCATGACAATTGCAGAGCAACGTAATGAAAAATTAACCTTTAATCACATCAAAGGTCTATGGGAAAAAGGCTTAGAAGCAA
Source organism: Arcicella sp. LKC2W (assembly GCF_034931005.1). NCBI lineage: Bacteria > Pseudomonadati > Bacteroidota > Cytophagia > Cytophagales > Flectobacillaceae > Arcicella > Arcicella sp. LKC2W. Next base: position 117,128 of record NZ_JAYGIN010000005.1, on the reverse strand, counting down.
ATTTTATTGCTGATGCTTTTAAAATGCCAATTCAAAAAGTAGAGGAGATTATTCAAAAAATAATGACTACTTCCAAATAACAATAAAAAGAGTCTCTTGAAATTCAAGAGACTCTTTTTATATCAATAAGGTCGTTTAGTCTTATTCCTCAAAGCTTCATACAAACCTGTGTCTTGCTCATTTTTCAATAAAGCCCCGATGTACGGTGGAATTTCTGTGCTGTTCTGGAAACCTTCTAATAAATCAGCAGAAACTTTACCGACTAAAAGTAATTTTATCCAATCAATTAATTCCGAAGTTGAAGGTTTTTTCTTTAAGGCTTTTATATCTCTAATGCCATAAAATATTGACATTGAATTCGTTATCAATTTTTCTTCTAAGGCTGGATAATGCACATCCACAATTTGCTTCATTGTTTCACGGTCAGGAAAGGAAATATAATGGAAGAAACAACGACGGAGAAAAGCATCGGGCAATTCCTTTTCGTTATTGGAAGTAATGATAATAATTGGACGATGTTTGGCTTTGATAGTACGTTTAAGTTCGTAACAGTAGAATTCCATTTTGTCCAATTCATTCAATAAGTCATTGGGAAATTCAATATCAGCTTTATCAATTTCATCAATTAATAAAACCACTTGTTCTTCTGAGTCAAATGCCTCCCAAAGTTTTCCTTTTTTGATATAATGTTCAATGTCATTAATATCTCCATCGCTTAATTGAGAATCTCTCAAACGAGCCACAGCATCGTATTCGTACAAACCTTGTTGGGCAGTTGTAGTAGATTTTACATTCCAGGAGTAAAGCGATTTACCTAAAGCTGCAGCCACCTCGTAAGCTAAAAGTGTTTTGCCTGTTCCAGGTTCACCTTTAATCAATAATGGTTTTTGCAATGTTACAGCGGCATTAACGGCTACTTGCAAAGCACGGGTTGCGATGTAGTTTTCTGTTCCTTGAAATGACATAGATGACGATTAGTGAGTTATGAATTAATAATATATGAATTGAGTGAGTGGTGACTTTTATTCACTAAATCATAAGTCACTCAATTCACAATTAGTTTAGTCTTCAAAATCAGTTTTGAAAGAATATAAAGTTGGGTCTAATTTTAGCGTTCCTGCTAAGTAATCATCTACAAATTTAGTAACAACAGCATCGTCGATTTCTTCCACGTTTAAACAAACATCCAAACCAATTCCAAACTCAAAATTTTCGTCAGTTTCTAAATGTTCTGCTAACTTAACTTCTTCGTTTTCTTCAATTTCTTCAATCAACTCAGTGATATACAATTCAACCTCCTCATCCATTTCGTCATTAGACTCATAAGTCTCATCACGATTTTCCATTGGTACATATAAAGGATAGGTTTTTAATGCCTTTCTTTCAGCCGTTTCATAGACTATACTATTAAAATGTAAACGCAAAGAATAAATAACAGCATCAAAAATTGCTTCCTGACCTTTATGATTACCAACGAATTGAACATGAACAAACTCCTCAATGTGGTCTGGTTCATCGTTAAGTTCTTCTTCAAAATATACAAATTTCTTTCCTGCCTCAAGGCACTCTTTTTTTAGTTGTTCGATTTCCTTTGGGTCAAGTCCAGGATTATTTTTTAATGACATCTTATATAAAGTTGATTTGGTTTCAAAGATATAAAAAATTGACGAAAAAGCCCCCATTACTGAATGGGGGCTAAAGATTATCTAATTAATAACATCTCACGATATTTTGGTAAAGGCCACTCATCGTCGTCCACTATTAGCTCTAATTTATCAACGCAATATCTAATTTCTTCAAAATAATCTTTCACTTTGGTACTGTAAAGTCTTGCTCTCTCAGACGAATCTTCAATATTATTTGCCTCCTTGCGAGCATCAGTCATTTCATCAACCAAATTGTTGATTTTTGAAGTATAAATTGAAATTTTCTTAATAATTTCTACTGTTGGTGCAAAATATTGCGGGTCGATACCAATCTCTTTTTGTCCACGTACATTATCCACCAATTGCGTCTGGTATTTCAAAGAGGTAGAAACAATATGATTGATTGCTAAATCTCCAATTACACGTGATTCAATCTGAATTTTCTTGATATAATTTTCAATCTCAATCTCATAACGTGCCTGCATTTCAACTTCATTGAAAATTCCATGTTTGGAAAATAACTCAATAGCAGCAGGATCTAAATATTTAGCTAATGCTTCAGGCGTTGTTTTTAAATTGGATAAACCACGTGATTCAGCCTCTACAACCCAATTATCAGAGTATCCATTTCCTTCAAAAAGAATTTTCTTTGATTGCGTAACATATTTTTTAAGCACTTCAACAATCGCTAATTCTTTTTTAACACCTTTTTCAAGATAAACATCTACTTCTTCTCTAAACTTAAATAATTGATTGGCAACTATGGTGTTCAAAATAGTCATGGGCGTTGCAGAGTTTGCAGACGAACCAACGGCACGGAATTCAAATTTATTTCCTGTAAAGGCAAAAGGAGAAGTTCGATTTCTGTCAGTATTATCTAAAAGCAAAGCAGGGATTTTATTAATTCCCAAACGCAAATAAACATTGTCGCCTTTTTCTAACTTAATATCGTTCATTTCTGAAAGATTCTCTAAATCATTTAATACACGGGTCATTTCACTGCCTATAAAGATAGATACAATAGCAGGAGGAGCTTCATTAGCCCCCAAACGATGTTCGTTTCCAGCAGAAGCAATTGATGCTCTCAGTAAATCAGCATGGTCATGAACAGCTTTAATGGTATTAACGAAGAAAGTTAAGAAACGTAAATTTTCTTTCGGCTTTGTGGATGGGCCTAAAAGATTAATGCCCGTATCAGTAGCTAAAGCCCAGTTGTTGTGTTTTCCTGAACCGTTAATTCCAGCAAATGGTTTTTCATGAAAAAGTACACGCATTTTATGTTTTGCGGCAACCTTATTCATTAAATCCATCAACAAAGCATTGTGGTCACAAGCTAAGTTTGCTTCTTCAAAAGTTGGGGCAACCTCAAATTGTGCAGGAGCAACCTCATTATGACGAGTACGAACTGGCATTCCTAATTTAAGTGCTTCCAATTCAAAATCAACCATAAATGCGTTCACTCTTGAAGGAATTGAGCCAAAATAGTGGTCTTCCAATTGTTGCCCTTTAGCAGGAGAATGACCAAAAACGGTTCTTCCAGACATCAGCAAATCAGGACGAGCATTATATAAGGCTTCATCAATCAAGAAATATTCTTGTTCAGCCCCTAAAGTAGCAGTTACTTTAGATACTTCACGACTAAAATATTCATTCATTACTTTAGTAGCTGCCTTATCAATTAATTCTCCCGATTTCAATAAGGGGGTTTTATAATCTAAAGCTTCACCTGTGTATGATACAAATACTGAAGGAATACATAAAGTTGCTGTTCCTGCCAAATTTTCCATAATAAAAGCAGGAGACGATGGGTCCCAAGCTGTATATCCTCTTGCTTCAAAAGTTGAACGGATACCTCCATTTGGAAAAGATGAAGCATCAGGCTCTTGTTGAACTAAAGCAGAACCTTTAAATTTCTCCATCGCTTTTCCTTTGTGTGAAATATCGAAAAATGCGTCGTGTTTTTCAGCAGTAGTACCAGTTAGTGGTTGAAACCAGTGTGTATAATGAGTAGCTCCTTTCGATAATGCCCACGATTTCATTGCCGCCGCAACTTCATCAGCTGCTTCACGGTCAATTTTTTTGCCGTCTTCAATTGCATTCGTAATTTTCAAATAGGCTTCAGGACTTAAAAGTGAACGCATCACTTCATCGTTAAATGTATTACTTCCGTAGTAATCTGTAACTTTTTCAGTTGGCACTTTCACGGCGATAGGTTGTCGTGACTGAGCCAATTCAAGGGCTTTAAATCTTGCAATAGCCATACTTTATTCTTTTTGTTATTTATAGTTTTTAAACTTAATGATAAAAGTAAAAGAAAAATTAATTTATTTAATTTGAAAGCCGTTTTTTATTGAAAATTATAATTTATCGTCCATTTTAAGTACCAACTTCAATACTTTAAATATTACAATTTTAATTTTAATTTAACATAACAAGAATAAATTTAACTATTCCAAGAATAGTATATTTTATTCTGCATTTTACTTGTTTTGCAATATAATCTATTGTAAATTTGAATATAGCAAAATATAATCAATGTCTATTCTAAAACAGTAAATATTGATGAATTAGAATAGTTCAAAATTGCTTTGTTAATACGTGTTAGTTTGAAAATTTAATAAAAATTTAAAATTTCTTGTGTTTTTTCAAATTTCACGTTTACTTTTGTATCAGAAATTCAAAAAAATAACCGAATAAATAAAAATCCAATTACAAAATCATGTCAAAAGCTAAACTTGAATACATTTGGCTCGATGGTTACAAACCAACACAAAGCCTTCGTAGTAAAACTAAAATCGAAAACAATTTTAGTGGAAAATTAGAAGACTGTGATATATGGTCATTCGACGGTTCGTCAACTCAACAAGCTCCAGGTGGCTCTTCTGACTGTCAATTGAAACCAGTTTACATTTGTAAGGATCCAGAACGTTCTCTTTTAGGAACTCCTTCTTACCTTGTAATGTGCGAAGTTTTAGATTCAGATGGTAATCCTCACGAATCAAATGGACGTGCTACAATTGAAGATGATGATAACGATTTCTGGTTTGGATTTGAACAAGAATATTTCTTGTATGACTTGAAAACTAATCTTCCATTAGGCTTCCCTGCAAACGGATATCCAGCACCACAAGGACAATATTATTGTTCAGTTGGAGCGAAAAATGCGTATGGTCGTCACATCATTGAAGAACATTTAGAATTTTGTTTACAAGCTGGCTTAAACGTTGAAGGTATCAATGCTGAGGTTGCGGCTGGTCAGTGGGAATTCCAATGTTTTGCTAAAGGTGCAAAACAAGCTGGTGATGAAATCTGGGTTGCAAGATATTTATTAGAAAGAATTTGTGAAAAACACGGTGTTTGGGTTAACTATCACTGTAAGCCACTTGGCGATACTGACTGGAATGGTTCAGGTATGCACGCAAACTTCTCTAACACTGCATTGAGAACTGCTGGTAATAAAGAAACTTATGACATCATTTGTCAAGCATTTGAGCCATTTATTAAAGAACACATTGAAGTTTACGGAGCTGACAACCATTTACGTTTAACTGGAAAGCACGAAACACAATCAATCGATCAATTCTCTTACGGAGTTTCTGACCGTGGTGCTTCAATCCGTATTCCTATCGCTGCTGTGCAAAAAGGATGGAAAGGATGGTTAGAAGACCGTCGTCCAAATTCAGCTGCTGACCCTTATAAAGTTGCTGCTCGTATCATCAAAACTGTTAAAACTGCTAAAGTTTAGTTTTGAAGAGAATAGCAATTTGAGAAAATAGCATAAAATAAAAAGGCTCGTCTTTACAGATGAGCCTTTTTATTTTTGCTATTTTCTATTTTTTACAAACAAATTTAGACTACTGATTGAACAGATTTTATAGATTTACAATGGGACGCACAGTCAGATAAAATAAATATAAATCAGCGAAAATCAGTACAATCCGTTCTATGTGTGGGCTATCGTTTTTCTTGAGAGAAACCCTTTATTGTTCCGATTTGTTTTATGCTCAATCCTTTATTCCCTCATTAGCTTTTCCCCAATCCCTAATTTTCCCTTATCTTTGCAAAATGAAAAAGGTAGCATTTTATACATTAGGCTGTAAACTTAATTACTCCGAAACTTCAACCATTTCAAGAATGTTTGAGTCGAAGGGATATGAGAAAGTTGAATTTAATCAAAAGCCAGATATTTTTATCGTAAATACGTGTTCTGTTACAGAAAACGCTGATAAAAAGTGTAAGAAAATCGTTAAAGAAGCGAATAAAATTAATCCTGATGGCTATGTAGCTATTATTGGTTGTTATGCCCAATTGAAACCACAGGAAATTGCTGATATTGAAGGAGTTGACGCAGTTTTGGGAGCAGCAGAGAAATTTCAATTAATTGACTTATTAGATGGCTTCGTCAAAGAACCATCCAATAAAACTGCCAAAATTTATAATCAAAATATTGAAGAAGCGATTGATTATCACACCTCATATTCTTTAAATGACCGTACTCGAACATTTTTGAAAGTGCAAGATGGTTGTGATTATCCGTGTGCATATTGTACAATACCCCTTGCACGTGGGGCAAGTCGCTCCGATACGATTGAAAATGTGTTAAAAGCGGCAAGAGAAATCGCTGAAAGTGGCGTGAAGGAAATAGTTTTGACGGGTGTAAATATCGGCGATTTTGGACTCAAAAATGGCAAAAGAGAAGAAACTTTCTTTGATTTAGTAAAAGCCCTTGATAAAGTGGAAGGGATTGAAAGATTTAGAATTTCATCAATCGAACCAAACTTATTAACAGATGAAGTCATAGAGTTTGTGGCTCAATCAAAACGATTTGTTCCACATTTCCATATTCCCTTACAATCAGGTTCAAATAAGATTTTAGGACTCATGAAAAGACGTTACAAAAGAGAATTGTACGTTGACAGAGTAAACAAAATAAAATCATTAATGCCAGATTGTTGCATAGGTGTTGATGTCATTGTGGGTCATGCAGGTGAAACAGAAGACGATTTCCTTGAAACCTACAATTTTTTGAATGAATTAAATATCAGCTACTTACACGTTTTTACGTATTCTGAAAGAGAAAACACTACTGCCATAAACATTAAACCCGTTGTACCGATGAATAAGCGGTCGGAAAGGTCAAAAATGTTACACATTTTATCCGATAAAAAACGTAGATATTTTTACGAACAACAAATAGGTAAAACTTTTACCGTACTTTTTGAAGAAGATGTTGAAAATGGAATGATGCAAGGTTTTACAGAAAATTATGTGAGGGTGACAGCAAAATATGACCCTTTACTGATAAATGAAACAAAACAAGTAGCATTGGTTTCAATTAACGAAAATATGATTGTGGAAGTTGAAGAAGCAGAAGTTTTTGAAACACACTAAAAACGAAAAAAGGCTATCCCAATTGGGTCAGCCTTTTTTTATAACAAAACAAAACCACAAGAATTGACCTGTGGTTCGATAAAGTTAAAACTTAAATTTTAGATAACTATAAGGGTTTACCACCGAAAATTACAATTCACGGTAAAGTATAATTAAAAATGGAATATATCCTATCAAATTAGTATATTAATAGATTCCATTAGATAATTCACTTTAGAATATAGAACTCGAATATCAATTCAATTTATAAACTAATCCATTAATTTTTAAAATCTCTTCTAAAAATTCATTGGATGGAGAAATTTTACTTTTCCTCGACATCATTGTCACTTCTATTTTTTCCGCTGGGTCATAAACAGAAACTGTCAAATTACAGGTTCCATGATTTTTTGATACTGCCTGATTAAGCTGATTTATCACTTCCTCATTAATCATTTGTAAACCAAGTGTAATTTTCAATTCTTTAGCAAACTGGTTTCTAATTTCGGAAAGTAAACGAACACTGGCAGGTTTGAATTCCCATTCATCGGGTCTTCCCCATTTATTTTTAATAACACCTTTAATATATAAAAAACGGTCGGGAGCGATGTATTTCGCCAGATTGACAAAGTCTTCACCAAACAATGCAAATTCATAACTACCGTTATAATCTTCTAAAGTGAACAACATGAAAGGATTCCCATTTTTTGAAAATCGTTCAATGGCTTTGGTCACAATTCCACCTACTGCAACTTCTTTTCCTCTGAAAATGGGTTCCATTACACGGTCAAGTGTACATGAACAAAAACTATCTAATTCTAACCGATATTCGTCCAAAGGGTGTCCAGAAATATAAATCCCAACCACTTCTTTCTCGAATTTCAGTTTTTCCATTTGTCCCCATTTTTCAATCACAGGAATTTTAGGTGTTGCAATGGCTCCTCCTCCACCATCGCCCATCATTCCAAATAATGATGCTTGTGCAGAATTGGCATCTTCAACCGCTTTATTGGCGTAACGAATCAATTTTTCAATAAAATTTGACCCTTCAAAATCCTCAAAATAGATAGCTCTATGCAGTCCATTAATTTCTTCAAAACAATCGAAACCGCCACCATAAGCCAAACTTTCGATGGTTTTCTTGTTAACTGTTCTTAGATTAACTCTTTTTACAAAATCGTAAATATCTTTATAAGGGCCATTTTTATCTCTTTCTTCAATAATACTTTCTACGGCTGCATCACCAGTTCCTTTAATAGCTGCTAATCCAAAACGGATTTCACCTTTTTTATTTACAGCAAATGAACGATAAGATTCATTAACATCTGGGCCTAAAACGGGCAAGCCCATTCTGCGACATTCTTCCATGAAAAAGGTAATCTTTTCAATCTGTCCTAATGAATTTGACATCACTGCCGCCATGTACTCTGACGGATAATGTGCTTTCAAATATCCTGTGTGGTAAGCTACAAAAGCATAACAAGTTGAGTGAGATTTGTTAAAGGCATATTGTGCAAAAGCTTCCCAGTCTGTCCAAACCTTATTTAATTTATCTTCTGGATGACCTTTTTCTTTTGCTCCGTCCACAAATTTACTCTTCATTTTGTCGAGTGTGTAACGGTCTTTTTTACCCATCGCTTTACGCAAAACGTCTGCATCTCCTTTAGAGAAACCTGCAATTTTTTGTGACAAAAGCATTACCTGTTCTTGATAAACCGTAATTCCATAGGTATCAGCAAGATATTCTTCCATCTCAGGTAAATCATACACGATTTCCTCTCTGCCGTGCTTACGAGCGATAAAATTTGGAATATAAGCAATAGGCCCAGGGCGATAAAGGGCATTCATCGCAATTAAATCAGAAAATTGGTCAGGCTTGAGGTCGAGAAGGTGTTTCTGCATTCCACCCGATTCAAATTGAAAAGTAGCATTGGTTTCTCCTCTTTGATAGAGTTCATACGTCTTTTTATCGTCAAGTGGAAGTGTGTCCAAATCAATAATAACACCATGATTCTGTTTAATTAAACGAATGGCTTCTTTAAGAATTGAAAGCGTTTTCAAGCCTAAAAAGTCCATTTTAATTACACCTGCATCTTCAATAATTTTTCCTTCAAACTGAGTAATTAATAAGTTAACTTCTTTTGAAGTTGAAACTGGTAAAATATCAGATAAATCTTTGGGGGCAATGATAATACCCGCAGCATGAATACCCGTTCCACGCACCGAACCTTCCAAAATTAAGGCTTCTTCCAAAACTCTCGAACGCAAAGAACCTTCACGTCGAATATCACGGAGTTTTTTTACATTTTCAAGGTCTTCCGCCTGCAATTGTTCCTTTTCAGCTAATGAATTTGCCCCTGTCATTGGTGCATTCATTACTCTATTTAAGTTTGTCCCAGGTTTATCAGGCACTAATTTTGCCAACTCATTGGACTCATTTAGTGGTAAATCCATGACACGAGAAACGTCTTTTATAGACATTTTCGCCGCCATAGTACCATAAGTTACGATATGAGCAACTTGTTGTTTTCCGTATTTTTCAACCACATAATCAATCACTTTTTGGCGACCTTCATCGTCAAAGTCGGTATCAATATCGGGCATTGATTTACGGTCAGGGTTTAAGAAACGTTCAAAAAGCAGATTGTATTTAATGGGGTCAATATTGGTTATCCCGATACAATACGCCACCACAGAACCTGCGGCTGAACCACGCCCTGGCCCCACAAAAACGCCAATTTCTTTTCCTTTGTTAATAAAATCTTGAACGATAAGGAAATAGCCCGCAAAACCCATTGTTTTGATGGTATGCAATTCAAAACCAATGCGTTCCTTTACTTCAGGAAGTTCCCAATTGTCGCCATAACGTTTTCTTGCCCCTTCCCATGTGATGTGTTCAAGATAAATATCTTGCGTGGCAAACTCAACAGGAATTTCATAATTGGGCAACATGATATCTTGCTTTAACTTCAAGGTATCAATTTTTCCAACAATTTCATTCGTATTATCAATCGCCTCTGGAATATGGCTCCAGAGTTTTGTCATCTCAGCGGTATTCTTGAAATAAAATTCGTCATTATAAAAAGCAAAACGTTTTCCTTTAGTAGAAGTACCTGCATCATCATCAATATCTTTGTAGGTTGGCGTTGCTTGTTTTTCACCTGTGTTGATACAAAGTAAAATATCGTGAGCATTGGCATCTTTTTGGTCAAGGTAATGAGCATCATTTGAAGCAATAACTTTTACATTATATTTCTTGGCAAATTTTAATAAAACCTCATTACACTTCAATTGGTCTGGAATTTGGTGATTTTGAACCTCCACGTAATAATCTTCCCCAAACAAATCTAACCACCATTTGAATTCCTTTTCAGCTTCTTCTTCTCCACTTCGCAAGATTGCCTGAGGCACGGCAGCTCCCAAACAACAAGTTGTAGCAATAAGTCCTTTGTGGTATTTTAGAATTAACTCTTTATCAATACGGGGATATTTTCCATAAAGTCCTTCGATATAACCTAACGAACACATTTTCACCAAATTAGCGTATCCTTCTGCATTTTTGGCGAGCATCAATTGGTGATAACGCTTATCTTTTTGTTCTTTCGAGAATTGTCTTTTATGACGGTCTTCAACCACATAAAATTCACACCCAACAATAGGTTTGACACCTTCATGCTTACCTGCTTCTGCCACAAATTGAAAAGCCCCAAACATATTTCCGTGGTCAGTAATAGCAACGGCAGGCATATTATCTGCTTTTGCTTTGGCAAAAAGTCCAGAAATTTTTGAAGCTCCGTCAAGAAGAGAATATTGCGTATGACAGTGTAAGTGGGAAAATTGCATTGAGTAAGGGAGTTAATTTTATTACAAAGTAAACAAAAAAAGCGACTGATTAGGTCGCTTTTTGAGAATAAATCCAAATTATCACCTTGCAGTTATCGTAACCAAATCGGGCAAAGTGTAAGATACGCCATCCAAAAGAACTGTTAAAGTCCAACGGTTTGGTGCTGGAAAAGTCGTGTCAATTTTATACTTAATTTCTGTGCCAGCAGCATTTAAAAGGGCTTCTTTCAGTTGTGTAGTACCTGCTAATTGTGGTTGAAATCGAATTTGTACTTTTGTAGCTTTCAAATTTTTTCCAGTAATTATTAATTCTTGACCACGTATATAAGCTAAGTTAGTCAGTCGGTTAAGAATTGGCTGTGTTCCTGCTCCCGTAATTTTCAAATCCAGATTACGATATTTTACTTGTCTTCCATTGACATCAACACTAATAGCATATAAACCAATAGGAACGTCATAAGGAATTTGAACTTTAGCTTGGGTTGCGGTTAGGCTAACATTAGACAAATCGTAGGTTCTTCCATTCAATTTAGAAGTCAGGAAGAATTTTGTAATTGCTCCTATTCTTGTCAAATTTTTTCCATAAATAAAAAAAGAGTCGGTTGTTTGGGCAGAAATGGTTTCAATACCCGTAATTTCTGGGTCAGTTGGCAAAGCAACTTCAACAGTAACCTCAAAAGCTCTCTTAGTACAATCTGCCGCTGAAACCATATAAGTTAATGGTTTAGAGAAATTTTGTGCGATTAATGACGCTGGAAAAACGGATGCTTTAGAAGTAACAATAATGGTAGGTATTAAAGCGGTAACTTTTGTTCCGACGGGAACACGTACTTTTATTTTCCTTGTTGAAGTATCCACATCTCCATCAGCAACTGGATTAAAATCAAGAAATTTGAAACTCAATATTTGCTTTTGAGAACTATTGGCTACTTTCAATTCTGGTAATTCGGAAGAACAACTTGACAGAAAACAAAATACAATTACCTTCAAAAATATGAGGTGTAAATATTTTTTCATAGTATGGCAGTGGTAATAATTAGTTTATAGAATTTACTTATAAATCTATTTCAGGTTCCTGATTTTCAAAAAATACGTAATTTAAAAAGTCTAAATATGGTTTCAATGTTCGACAAACTTCGGTAACGTTTTTCACAAAATCGGGAGAACACACTTCTTCTTTTGTGAATTTATGCCAATAAAATATTTGTTTTTTACGTAATAAATCTATTTCTGGATGGTCTTTTGAATAGCCTTTCGGAGCTGATTTAACGGCTTCTCCTTCGGCTTCCCCAAAAACTTTTACAAAGTCAGGATTAAAAATAATATCTTTTAACTCCTTCGCATTATAATCAATTTCCTGACGAAGTTTTGCCAGTTGTTGCGGTGTTGGCGAGTACATTCCTCCACCCAAAAAAGACTCTCCTTCTTGAATATGAAGGTAATAATCCATTTTCCCAGACTTCCTCCCTCCTTCTGAAAAACTCGCTGATAACCACGTTTTATATGGGTCTTTATTTAATGAAAATCGAACATCACGAGCAATTCGGTAATTACAATCTTTCACTTGAACGCCCGTCATATTTTCAAATTCACCAATCGAAACAATTAATTCTTTGATGGTTTCTTCAAAAGTCGCTTTTACATGGTCATATCTTTTCTTATTGGCATGAAACCACTCTCGATTATTGTTATTTTTTAGGTCTTTTAAAAATTCAAAAGTATTATTTGTAATAGACATGATGCTGTTGATAATTAGACAATTAAAAGATTAATTTGGTTGCTTTTAAAATCAAAGATAGTGATTTACACAAATAACATCATTCTTGATTTGACGAATTGGTAGTTTTTCGTGAATTTTGCAGATACAAAACATATAAAAACGACGAACAAACTGTTCGTACTACAAAAAATGCGAATTCTAACAGGCATACAAGCATCGGGCAGACCTCACTTAGGAAATATTCTTGGGGCAATCAAACCTGCTATTCAACTTTCTAAAAATCCTGCCAATGAATCTTTTTTATTCATTGCTGATTTACATACACTTACTTCACTAAAGGATGGTAAGCAATTACGGGAAAATACTTATGCTATCGCTGCAGCATGGTTAGCGTGTGGTTTTGATGCAGATAAGAACTTTTTTTATCGTCAGTCTAAATTAGCAGGTTATCATACTGAATTAATGTGGTATTTGAATTGCTTTACGCCGTTTCCGATGTTGGCAAATGCACATAGTTTTAAAGATAAATCTGAAAAATTAGCAGATGTAAATGCAGGATTATTCACTTATCCAGTCTTGCAAGCGGCAGATATTATGTTGTACGATGCTCATTTAGTGCCTGTTGGAAAAGACCAAAGACAGCATTTAGAAATGACTCGTGATTTGGGAGGTGCTTTCAATCGTCAATATGGAGAAGATACCTTGATTCTTCCAGAAGCAAAAATTGATGAATCTGTCATGACCATTCCTGGAATTGACGGACAGAAAATGAGTAAATCACTAAACAACTATATTGATATTTTCTTGAACGAAAAGGATTTATTGAAGTCAGTTAAAAAAGTGGTGACCGACGCAACACCTTTGGAAGACCCTAAAAACCCTGATACTGACAATGTCTTCAAATTATATTCTTTAGTGGCAACTCCAGACGAAATTGCAGAAATGCGACAAAATTATTTGGCAGGTGGTTATGGATACGGTCATGCCAAAAATGCACTTCATACTGTTTTGGTTAGAGAATTTGCAGAAGAAAGAGAAAAATTTGAGTATTACATGAATCACATAGAGGAATTGGAAGAAAAATTACAAGCAGGTGAAGCTAAAGCAGAAGTCATTGCGAAAGCCACAATGGAAAGAGTTAGAAACCGCATGAATTTATGAGCCTAAACGACCTTGACACACAAGCCTTTTTATGGCTAAACTCGTTACACAATGCCACTTTTGACCCAATCATGGCATTTTTTTCTGGCAAATATCAATGGTTTCCAATGTATGCTTTCATTATAGGAAGTATTATTTGGAAATTCAGGAAACAGTCAATCGGAATGTTGTTGACGATTATCATGAGTGTGGTTATTTCAGATAGAATTTGTTCGGGAATTCTAAAACCTTTAGTTGAAAGGTTACGACCCTGCCACGAACCAGCTATACAGCAATTAGTTCATGTTGTGGGCAATTGCGGAGGTCAATTTGGCTTTTGTTCATCGCACGCTGCCAATTCATTTACTTTAGCAACCATTCTACTGCTATTATTTGGCAAACAATTGCCTCAAATCAAGTATTTTTATTTTTGGGCAATATTAGTTTCATACAGTCGTATTTACGTAGGAGTGCATTATCCCCTTGATGTGCTTAGCGGTGCTGGAATCGGCGTTTTGGCTGCATTCCTTTGTAATTTAACATACCACAAATACACTTTTATCGGTAAAGAACAATAAAACCATTATTAATAAACCCATGAATTTCCTTAAAGTCTATTTACTAATTTTTATATTTTCAAGTTTTTTTTCTTTCACAGAAGAAGCAGAAAAAATTGTAGGCGTTTGGTTTACGGAAGGGAAAACCTCAAAAATTCAGATTTACAAAGTTGAGAAAGAATATTTTGGGAAAATAATTTGGATAGCACCCAATGGCAAAAAAGAAGATTTGAAAGTAAAACCTACGATTGGATACCAAATTTTCAGAAAATTTACTTACGAAAATAAAAATCAGTGGACAGGCGGTCAAGTAAGTGACCCAAGAAGTGGTATGACGGTTTCTGGAAAAATGACTTTAAAAGACGAGAAAACGCTTAGTGTTAGAGGTTATGTCGGTTCTCCGATGTTTGGAAAAACTGTTATTTTAACCCGTGCGGAGTAATTAGTAACACAGACTTCAGTCTGTATGGTTTTTGAACAGACTGAAGTCTGTGTTACTAATTATAAACTCAACAAAAAAGCCATTGTATCTACGCCGTCCGCATAATCCCAAAGTTTAGGCTTTTGGGCATCTCCAAAATTAAAACTTCCATCAAACCATCCATTTTTAGAAACTAAGCATTGAATTTTATCAATTTGCGATGCAATAATGTTTTTTAAATCTTCCTGATTTTCATAGTTTTCGTAAAAAATCACAGAAATGGGCGATACTAAAGCATCATTTTTAGTCAGCATCAAAAAACCATTATCATAATGATGAATTTGATTGACTAAATAGATAGATTTATTATAATCGTAATTGTTTTTGTATTTATTATGATAGAAAATATCTCCCAAAGGTTCGATTGAATCATAGAATTTAGTAAAATCATAATCCGCAGGTACATACATTTTAGAAATATTTCTACAACCCAATCCAAAATAATCAGTAATATCATTACCTAAATTCAAAAAATCTTGTTCCGTCTCTTCTCCATTCAAAATAGCAATAGAAGTTCTATTCTGACGAATAATATGCGGTTTATTTCTAAAATAATATTCAAAATAACGAGCCGAATTATCTGACCCTGTGGCAATTAGGGCATCGACTTCATTCATTTTTTCAGTGAGCCTAATTTCTAAATTTGGTTCAATTTCTAATAATTTCTCGATGAGAGCCAACATTAAATATGAATCTTGTGAACTAACTTTTGCCACACAAACATGACCCGAAAGCACAATGGTCAATAAATCATGAAAACCAACTGCTGGAATATTACCAGCCATAATTACCCCAACACTATTTACAGTATTTGGAGTATCCTGAATTTCATAAAGGTCAGTCCATTGAGTCAGTAATTCTTCTGTTAAAAAGTATTCAGCAATAGAATTGAGAGCTTTTAAAGTATTATCAATCGTAAACCAATTATTTTGGTGTGAAGCCTTATCCGCCCAAAGTTCAATTTCACTTCGATTATTTTCGTCTTTCAGAAATCGTCCCAATTCAGCAAATGCTTTGATTCTCGCTTGTAATGTCATATTTTATCAATTTTTCTGCAATTTACTCAAAACTTATCAAATAAATATTTTACAATAGTCTGTCAAGTTTATAGGCTATTCAAAATTTACCTATTAAATTTGCTCAGAATTTGAGTTTTAGGTAGTGATTTCAATTTCATTATTATCTTTGAATTCATCCTTTTGACAAAAAAACTCATAAACTTTATATAATATGGCAATTATCATCACAGAAGAATGTATAAACTGCGGGGCTTGTGAACCAGAATGCCCTAATACCGCTATTTATGAAGGTGGCGTAGAATGGACATGGTCAGGCGGTACAAAATTAATTGATGTTGAATTAGAAGACGGTTCAGTGATTGGCGGTAAAGACCCAATGGCTCCTGTCTCGGATGAGTTTTATTACATCGTTTCGGACAAATGTACAGAATGTATGGGATTTCATGAAGAACCTCAATGTGCGGCTGTTTGTCCAGTAGATTGCTGTGTTCCAGACCCAGACAATGAAGAAGAGGAAGAAACTCTTTTAGCCAAAAAAGCTTGGTTACATAATGAGTAATTTTTCTTGTTTGAAATAGCTTTTATAAAACAAAACGCCCTGATTTGGAAACAAGTCAGGGCGTTTTGTTTGCAAATTATAGAGATTTTCAAATCTAATAGAATAAAAATCAATCTTATTTCTTTTATTATACCACGATAATCTTTTGTTTAATTTCCTTTTATCATACACTTTCTGCTACTACCTCAATTATTTCCATCAATACATAATCTTTGAAAGTTTATAAAAAGTATCTTGGTTCAAAAAAAAAAATTTGGACATAAAGAAATAGAATAAATAAAAAAAGTGCAATTTTTTCTTAGAATTTCAATTTAAGAATATTTGGTTTTTTAGCACTTTTACAGAATAAGTTAAAATAATACTCTAAAACATTATTTTATCAGTAAAATGGACAATAACAAGTTTATTTTAAGCCTCAATTTGGATTATTTTTTGAAAAAAGCTAAAAAATAGGTTAAAAAATTGCTTTAAAAATTTGGAATAGTAAATTTTACCTACAATCTTTGTGATGTAATCAAGCATTTAATTTAAACATGAAACAAAATTTTATTA
This sequence comes from Arcicella sp. LKC2W, assembly GCF_034931005.1. Taxonomy (NCBI): domain Bacteria; kingdom Pseudomonadati; phylum Bacteroidota; class Cytophagia; order Cytophagales; family Flectobacillaceae; genus Arcicella; species Arcicella sp. LKC2W. Next base: position 100,241 of record NZ_JAYGIN010000005.1, on the reverse strand, counting down.
TGAAAAAGTCCTTAACCACACTATTTTCTTTGTTTTTAGGGTTTTCAGCATTTTCACAAGAAAAAGCAGAAGACAAAGGGAAATTTACATTTTCTGGATACATTGATTCGTACTATATGACGAACTTTAATAATCCAAAAGATAGAAGTAATTTAGGAGCTTCTGGAACTGCACGTGCCTTCGACCAAAAATCAGGTCAATTCTCTTTAGGCTTAGTACAAACGAAGATTGGCTATTCAACTGCAAAGTCTGACGTTGTTGTTGATTTAACATTCGGACCAAATGCAGATTTAGGGCAATATGGTAACATCGTTGGCCCATTAGGAAAAAGCTCAACAGCATTAGCTATCAAACAAGCTTATTTTAACTGGAAAGCAACAGACAAATTAACGTTCACTGCTGGACAATTTGGTACACATATCGGTTACGAAGTAATTGATGCACCAGTAAACTACCACTATTCATTATCAAACTTGTTCAACAATGGTCCTTTCTACCATATTGGTGTAAAAGCGGCTTACGCATTTTCTGATAAATTCTCAATCATGGGAGGTTTAGTAAATAATGTTGATGCTTTGAATGATAATAACGGTAAAATGGGCTTAATTGCACAAGTGTTTTTACAACCAGTATCAGGTTTCAATGTATATGTTAACGGAATCACTTCAAATGAAGCTTCTGAAGATATTACAACAGGAAAAACTCCTTCTGGACAATATTCATTGTTAGATTTGACAACAACTTACCAAATCACTGAGAAATTCATGATTGGTTTAAATGCTGCAACTGGTGTTCAAGATGCAAATGGTGATGGTAAAATTGAAAAAGAATCTTGGGGTGGTTTCGCAATTTATCCTAAATATGATTTCTCAAGTACATTTAGTTTAGGAGCAAGATATGAATCATTTGATAACTCAAACGGAATCAGAGGATTGAAGGATGCTACTGGAGCAGGTGTTTCTGTAACTTCAATCACTATTACGCCATCATTTACGGTTGCAGACAGCCATTTGATTTTAAAGCCAGAATTAAGAATTGATTCTTACGATAAAAATTTCTTTGTGGACGGTGACGGTAAAGACACTAAATCACAAGCAACACTTGGATTAGCAATGATTTATAAATTCTAAAAATACCAAAGTTTAAACTATCAGTAAATTTACTGGTAGTTTAACTTTATTTTAAAAGTGCATATTCTGTAAACAATTCCATAAATAAACCCCTAAAACAAACAAACCACATGACACAACAAAAACCCTCATGGCTTCCTATTGGAATCTTGCTTTTAATTGCAATCGCAGCAGCTTTTGTACCAGCACCAGGTGCCGCAGTAACAGAAGGAATTAATTCAGGCGATACCGCTTGGATGCTTGTTTCTTCAGGTTTAGTTCTTTTAATGACTCCTGGTTTAGCTTATTTTTATGGTGGTATGGTGAACCATAAAAACGTTATTTCTACCATGTTACAATCATTCATTGCAATGGGTGTAATTACAATCATTTGGGTAGTGTTTGGTTTCAGTTTAGCATTCGGTGACAGTATCGGAGGTTATGTAGGAAATCCTTTCACTTACGCAATGTTTCAAGGTGTATTCGACGGAAAACCTTGGGCATTAGCACCAACAATCCCTTTTGCATTATTTGCATTTTTCCAAATGAAATTCGCTGTAATTACACCAGCGTTGATTTCAGGTGCTTTGGCAGAACGTATTAATTTCCGTGCTTTTGTATTATTCATGGTTCTTTTCTGTGTAATAGTTTATGCTCCTTTGGCTCACTGGACATGGCACCCAGAAGGATGGTTATTCAAATATGGTGTTCTTGACTTTGCAGGTGGTACAGTTGTACACATGAGTGCAGGTTGGGCAGCATTAGCAGGTGCTTTGTACTTGAAACGTCGTAAGTCACACATTGAAGCAAGTGTTTTACCTCCAGCAAACATTCCTTACGTATTATTAGGTACAGGTTTATTATGGTTCGGTTGGTTTGGTTTCAACGCAGGTTCAGCAGTAGGTGCAGGTCCATTAGCAGTTTCAGCTTTCGCTACCACTCACGTGGCAGCAGCAGCAGCAGGTTTATCATGGGTTTTATTTGATGTAACTCGTGGTCGTAAAGTTTCAGCTCTTGGCTTTTGTATTGGTGCAGTAGTTGGTTTAGTAGCAATTACACCAGCATCTGGTTTCGTTTCGGTAACAGCAGCAATTTTCATCGGTACAGTAGCAGCAATTGTTTCAAACATCGCAGCACACTGGAGAGCAAATTCTAAATTAGATGATACATTAGACGTATTTCCTTGTCATGGTGTAGGTGGTATGATGGGTATGGTTATGACAGGTTTATTTGCTTCTAAAGCAGTTAACTCTGTAGTTGTTGATACAGAGCAAGGTTTATTCGTTACTGGAGATTTCGCTCTTTTCATCAAGCACATGGTTGCTCTTGCAGTTGTTTCAGGTTTTGCATTTGGTATGTCATATTTATTATTAATGGTAACTGACAAAATCATTCCTTTACGTGTAACTGAAGAAGAAGAAAGAGTAGGATTAGATATTTCACAACACGATGAGTCGTTGATGGAAGCATAAAATATTGTAACTCAACCACAAGTAATGGTTCTTGTGGTTTTGTTTCAGAAGGAAAGTTGTCTGTCTATGACGGGCAACTTTTTATTTTTATAGATATTTCAAGTATTTTGAACCAAAATTAACGACAGATTTGTTGTAAATTTGTAACAAACAATCGCTGTGGAGTTTGAAAAAAACGCATTTTGTGTAGCCTAAAACCTATAGCTTATAACTTAAAATAAAAATACAATGGCAAATTATGTTGTAGCAACCGATGAAAATTTTCAGGAGCTAATTAATTCAGACAAACCAGTTTTAGTTGATTTTTGGGCAGAATGGTGTGGACCATGTAAAATGATTGGACCAATCGTTGAAGAATTGGCTGGAGATGTTGAAGGTCAAGCAATTGTTGCTAAAATGGATGTTGATGCAAACTCAACGGTTCCATCTACGTTAGGTATTCGTTCAATTCCAACATTGATGATATTCAAAAAAGGTGAATTAGTAGAAAGAATGGTTGGAGGAAATATTCCAAAGGCTGTTTTAGCTCAAACTCTTTTGAAACACGCATAAAACAATTAACAGTTATCAATTAACATTAAAGCTACTGTTGTTGATAACTGTTGTTTTTGTTAATTGATAACTGAAAGAATTACTTTACAAGCCATTTTTATTTCTTCCTCAGTAATTATCAAAGGTGGTGCTATTCGCATTGAATTATCACAAAATAAAAACCAATCTGTAATTACGCCCTTCAATATTGCTCGGTCAATAATAGATTTTAAAGTATCAAAATCTTCAAACTCCACCGCCATCATCAAGCCTTGATTTCGTATTTCTTTTATTTTACCGTGAACCAATAACTCTTTAAAGATTTGAGCCTTTTCCTGTACTTTTCCTAAAAGATTCTCCTCCAAAATCACATTTAAAGTTGCCAAAGAAGCTGCACAACTAACTGGATGTCCACCAAAAGTAGTGATATGCCCTAAGATTGGGTTGTTTTTAAACACTCCCATGACTTTTTGATTGGCTATAAAAGCTCCGATTGGCATTCCTCCACCCATTCCTTTTGCACATAAAAGAACATCAGGGTAAAAGCCAAATTGTTCAAATGCCCAAAAAGTACCTGTCCGACCAAATCCTGTTTGTATTTCATCAACTATTAAAAGTGTACCTGTTGAATCACATTGTTTACGCATTTCAACAAAGTATTCTTTGTCAGGAACTCTCACACCAGATTCTCCACCAATCACTTCAATAAAAACCGCCGCTGTTTTGGTAGTTATCTTTTGAATATCATCAAAATTACCGTGATTAATATGTTTTATTTCTGACAGCAACGGACGAAAATTTCGTTTAAAATTCTCACTTCCTGATAATGACAAAGCTCCTTGAGTTGCCCCATGATACGCATTAAAACATGAAATAATCTCTTGACGACCTGTATAACGTTTTGCCAACTTCATCGCCCCTTCAACCGCTTCAGTACCCGAATTGGTAAAATAAACATTGTCTAAAATTGGATAATTTCCTGATGATGCTACTAAGGTTTTACACAATGCTTCTGCTAAAAGCACCTGAGGAGACTGTACATATTCTCCGTAAACCATCAAGTGCAAATATTTATCTACCTGATTATGAATAGCTTCTGTAACTTTTGGATGACGATGCCCAACATTTGACACCCCAATTCCAGAAATCAAATCTATATATCCCTTTCCTGATTTATCGTACATGTAAATACCTTCAGCACGTTCAAATTCAAGTGCTAAAGGAAAATCAGAAGTTTGAGCAACATTTTTTAAAAATAACTCTCTGTGCGTAATCATTTAATTTGTTATTAATCAAATTAGCCACAAAGGCACGAAGACACTCATAAATAGTGTTTACGTGCCTTTGCAGCTAATTAAAGTTGAAAATCATTTTTCTATAAAACAAACGCTTGCTCCTACCCAGTCAAAATCTTTATTGTAGCGTACACCTATCATTTCTCCTTTTGAAAGTCTCGCCAAATTGGTTAACAAAAGTGGTCTTGGTTCATCTTTTTGCCAAATATAAAGCATTCTAATTTCACATTTCACCTTACTGCCGTCAACTGTTTCTATGATTGGTTCGTATTTCACTTTTTCTTGCAAAATATAATTCTCAGGGTCGGTAATAGCAGTTAAATCTTCTTTTTTCACATTAATAATTACGCCTGTGCCTGCAAATGAAAATAGGGGTTTTAGTACAAAATCGGCTAAATTCTCAGGAAAATTGCCATGAAAGTCATTCAAAAAACGACAATTTGGAATGTACTCATGATTAAAAAATGGCATGATGTATTTACTAATTCTAAAAAACCAATTTGGATGCCCAATCCATTCTACATCAACATCATCCGTTAAGTTGAAGTCCGTTTTTAAATCTGGAAAATTTGTCAAATCATCAAAAATCAAACGGTTATAAATGCGTTTAATTTGAGTTTTCACTCCATTATTCATGTAAAATAATTGTTTGTCCTCTTTAATAATTTTAGTCAGACAAACTGCTTTTACACCAATAAGATTTTCTGTAATATCAAAATCAACCCTTGTTTTTTGAGTCTCTGGATAAATTTCTAATAAAATAACATTTTCAACTTGCTCCTCCCCTACAATCAGTTTTTTCAGTTCATCAACATAAGCATTTCGGTCATTATTATTAAAAGCAAATTCATAATTTTCGGGAATCGAAAAATGTTTTTGAAAGGTTTCTGACAATAAATATTGAAAACCAAAAAGTGAAGGAAAACCTTGTAACTCAATTAATTGTGGCACAAAATCACCATCACTATTTTTACAAACTGCAAAATCTATGGCTAAAAATGAAGTATGATTATTTTCATTAGGAACGTTCTGATTTAAAGGAATTGCTGCCTTTGTTTTTGCTTTAAAATCGTCAGAAATAATTACGTCAACTATACTTTCACAAGTATTCGTCAGTTTATCCTTTAATGATTTTGGCACGAAAACGGGCGTTTCAGCTACTCGAAATTCAATAGGTTTTTGAGCAGATTTGTTTAAATCAGAAAGTAATTGCTGATATTTTTCTTGACTAAAAGCCTGATTGTATTGTTGTCTAATTAATGATTGCATAGTTTTAGAAGCAATTTTGTAGGTAGGACAGGTTTTCTGACAGGTTTCAACCGAATGTCGTTTAATAAAGGAATTTATTTGGTACAAATTTCCCGAAAGTTTAAAACTTTCGGGAAATTAATCGGCTTAACTAAACAACATTGGGTTGAAAATCTATCTTACTACAACTATCTGATTTTGACATTACAAAGAGTGACTACCAACCGATATTGGTCGTAAAATAGAAGTTGTTGCCTTCTTTAAGAATTTGGGAATAATGATTGATTCCGTCAAAAGTATTTTATCTGGGTCGTCCAATTTATCAATCATATCATTGTACTTTTCTAAGCCATGTGTTTTTATAACTGCCTTCTTTTTTTCATCGGAAGATAGCAATTTCAACATTCCAATCGCATCTGCTTCTGGATGAAATTGTGTTCCAAAAACTTCTTCAGAATAACGAATTGCCATAATGGCACGTTCTAAATTGACGTGAGGACGTTCTTTTTCCATTCTTAAAAGTGTGACACCTAATTCTTTGATGCGTTTTTTATTTGGACTAACTAATTGATAATCACGAGAATCAACTACATAAAAAGGTTCAGGCAAACCGTCAAAGAGAGTTTCTTTTATTCCTTTATCAATTTGATTAACTGGAAAAACTCCAAAAGACGTACCTCTGCGTTTTGTAACTTTTCCAATCCCTAAATGTCGAGAAACTAATTGGAATGAATGACAAATTAAGAAAAGATATTTTTTTGTATTTTCTCCATATTTTACCTCTTCAGAATTGTTATGAGCGAATACAGAATCTATGAAATCAAAGTATGGTTTTTCCCAAGCATCTTCTGAAGGCAAAGGACTTCCAGGTCCTCCAGTTGATATAAAAATATCGAAACTTAAATCAGGGATTTCATTATTGGCTCTAACATTAAAAATGGTAGTTTCAATCGGTATTTGCTCTCTTTCTTGAAATTCATTTACCAAACTGATTATACAACGCATTCCTTCTCCAGCAACGTTGTTGTACATATCTAAAATGGCAATTTTTAGTGGTTTTTGCATGATTATACTGCTTATTTGTGATGAAAATTTGCTTCAATTTTTCAAAAACAGTAAAATAGGAATGCTTCAGAGGGATAATTCTTACAAAATTACGTCATTTCTGATGAAACAAAAGTATTTATCGGAATGTATCCCATGAAAAGAACATTAATAAATTCCATGCCTTGTTTCTTCTACAATATAATCTACCACTTTTTTCAAGTCGCCAGTTTGTTCAAAAACTGACAATTGGCGGTCTGCACCAGTGCCGTGGTCAAGAATTTCCTTGATATATTCCACCTCTTTTCGGCTTCCCAATTCATCTAAAACATCATCCACAAAATCTAATAATTCACCGCACAAATCTCGATAAGGTACTTCTTCTTGCTTTCCAAAATCAATCAGTTTTCCTTGAATACCATAACGAGCTGCACGCCATTTATTTTCATTGATTAAAACTCTCCGATATGGTCTAAAACTCAAATTTTGTTTTAATAATTTATGAATTTTTGCGACTAAAGCCTGCATTAATGCCGCCAAACAAATGGTTTCATCAATTCGCATTGGAATATCGCAAATTCTAAATTCAATGGTTTCAAAATAAGGATGTAAACGAATATCCCACCAAATTTTCTTACCATTATCAATACAATTTGTTTTAATAAGCAAATTTATATACTCGTCGTATTCGGTTGCAGAGGCAAAAAACTCTGGAATGCCTGTTCGTGGAAATTTGTCGAAAACCTTTGAACGGTACGATTTAAAACCTGTGTTTCGTCCACACCAAAACGGTGAATTTGTGGAAAGTGCATAAATATGAGGTAGAAAATACCGAACTGCATTCAAAATTTGAATTCCTTCTTGCCGACTTGCAATGCCTACGTGTACGTGCAAACCAAAAATTAAATTTCCTCTGGCAACATCACGCATTTCGTCAATTAGTGCATCATAATGTTCATTTGGCGTAATTAATTGGTCTTGCCAATCCGAAAACGGGTGTGTCCCAGCAGCAGCAACCAACAAATTTTGTTGGTCTGCCAATTCAATAATGTGTCTTCGTAATTCAGTTACCTCGGCTCTTGCTTCTTGAATATTATGACAAATATTCGTCCCAACTTCTACGACAGCTTGGTGCATTTCGGCTTTTACTCGTTCATGCAGCGTTATTTGTCCGCCCTCAACAATTTTACTCATGTGCGAGCGAAGTTCCCGAGTTACGGGGTCTATGGTTTGAAATTCTTCTTCGATTCCAAGTGTAAATAAAGGCATGATTAGAATTTGGGGATTGGTTATTGGGTATTAGTCTAACAGTGATTGATAATTTTAAAATAAATATTGGATTGTCGAACCTAAAGTCTCTCCTACTATTCACCTTTTAACGAAGCACGGTCTTTTCCAGTAACTGATGATGACATAAATGTTCCCCAAGTAAGATTATCTTTTCCAGGTTTATGCTTTTTTGCACGGTCAATGGCAACTTTTGCGGCAGTTTCAACCACCCATTCGAAATTCTCTTGTCCAACCGAATTCACATCTGCATCAGGAGCGGGATTACAGAAGTCAATCGCATAAGGAATTCCATCTTTTACGGCAAATTCAACCGTATTAAAATCATAACCTAATGCTTTGTTCAATTTCAAAACATAATCTTTTACCGTTGCCAAAAGTTTCTTTGCATTTGGTCCTGTGGGTAACGTAGCATCATACCGCAAATGTGGTTCATTTCGGGGTTCATAAGGCATAATTTTCACTTCTTTTCCACCAATACAATAACAACGGAAATAATCAGTAAATACGATTTCTTCTTGCAAAAGCATGACCAATTGGTCAGTTTCATCATAAGCATTAAAAAGTTCGTCGGGATTTCTAACTTTATAAACACTTTTCCAACCTCCGCCCGAATGCGGTTTCATGTAGGCAGGAAAACCAATATGGTCGAAAATATCACCCCAAGGCAAAGGAAATTTCAAGTTTCTAAAAGAAGTTTCAGAAGTATCAGTTGGACGTTCTTTTGAGGGTAATAAAACCGTTTTGGGTACAGGAACCCCCAAGTGAACCGCCAAGGCATTATTGAAAAACTTTTCATCTGCCGACCACCAAAATGGATTATTGATAACCGCTGTGCCTGTTAATGCCGTATTTTTGAGCATGGCACGGTAAAAGGGAACGTCTTGAGAAATACGGTCGATAATGACGTCATAACCCGATGATTCTCCTTGCAAAACTTTATCGACAATCATACGTTCTGCCATAATTCCCGAAGGAGCAATTTGATTTACTCTTTCAACAAATGCTTCTGGAAATGAAGATTCCATTCCGTGAAGAATACCAATTTTTTTCATGTTTATTTTTTAAAGGTTTTAGGGGTTGGTTTTTAGGGTTTAGCGTAAGTTTTCATTCCATCTAAACACCTAAAATCATAAACCTGACACCAGATTTCTATATTTTATTCAAGTATTCAGGGAACATTTCACGCCAAATATCCCAATCGTGCGTACCATGCCAACGAATATCCAACCAATGATTTATGTTTTTATGAGCTAATATTTTTGATAATCTTTCCGTTTCTGGCTTGCAAAAATCTGCATTGCAAGTTCCTAAAACAATATTCATGTTCCATAAATTTGAGTCGTTGGAATTTGGCAAATAATCTGGAGGATTATTGTAATAAACGTTCTCATCGTAATAATCACCCAAAAAAGAACGAATATCAAACGCTGCTCCCATCGTAAAAAGATGCGAAACTTTGTCGGGATGACGAAAAGCAAAATTTGCTGCATGATACCCGCCAAAACTACAACCTGCAACGGCAACTTTTGTTACATTACATTCGCTCATAATAGCAGGAATTAATTCTTCATTCAAATATTGGTCATAATAATTATGATTTTGAACTCTTTCGGCAGGATGCAGATGTTTTCCATACCATGAATAGCCATCAATGCTGTCTGGACAATATATTTTCACTTTTCCACTTTCAATATGCCCACGAGCAGATTCTATTAGCTTAAAATCTTTTGCTTCATAATACCTGCCCATAGTAGTTGGAAAAACGATGACTGGATAACCCCAGTTGCCATAAATTAGCATTTCGTTGTCAGCACCGAGATGGTGTGAGTAATACTTGATATAACGTTCTTGCATGGAATGACAGGTTTGTTTTGCTTTTTTATTGTTAAATTTATTCTAAAATAGAAATTGTTTTTTAGTTTCAAAACATTTCAAACGATATTTTTAATGCGGTTTTTTTTACTAATTTTCTTCCTTTATGGAATTATCCTAAATTTAAAAGCTCAACAAACGTTTAAAATTGTGACCGAAAACACCCCTCAACTTACTCAAATTGAAGAAAACATAACTTCAGCATATTTACAGCGAAATGTCCGCTTGACTTTGATATATCCTAAAAATATTTCTTCCCAGTTGCCTATTCTATTTTTCAATGATGGGCAAGATTTTGGAGCATTACAAATGGAAATGAGTATTTCTACGTTATTATCATGCCAACAAATAATCCCTTTTTTCTGCGTAGGAATTCATGCCAATGACCAAAGGATTCAAGAATACGGAACTGCAAGTCAAGTCGATTACAAACAACGTGGCTCGAAAGCAAAACAGCATACAGATTTCATATTATTGGAACTTTTGCCATTTCTGAATAAAAAATACTCGATAAAAACGGAGGGGAATGTGATGGCTGGATTGTCATTAGGTGGACTTTCTGCAATGGATATTGGTTGGAATCACCCCGAAGTATTTGAGAAAATAGGCGTTTTCTCAGGAGCTTTATGGTGGCGACAAAAATCTGAGGAAGACGGATATACCGATGAGCATGACCGAATCATTCATAATATTGTCAGAAATGGAGACTACAAGAAAAACATGACATTTTGGTTTGAAGCAGGCACAAATGATGAAAATTCAGACCGAAATAACAACGGAATTATAGACGCTATCGATGATACCCTCGATTTAATGAAAGAACTTGAACATAAGGGTTATCATATAGGCTCTGATATTATTTATGAAGAAGTACAAGGCGGCGAACATAATCACCACACTTGGGCAAAAGTATTACCTAATTTCTTAAAATGGGCTTTTGGTAAGTAATTACGCTCATTTTAAGCATTTTTAACGGTCGTGATTACTTTTCTAAAAGCCTTTTAATTTAACATTGCATCTAAATTTTCATTTTATAATTACTCTATTATTTAAACCTCAATCAAATGTTAAAAAAACTCCTCTTTACAATTCTTAATATTACTTTATTATCGGTATGTTCATTTGCAGGTGGCATTAAAGGCTCTGTAAAAAATAAAAAAGGCGAACAACTATCATTCGCTTCAATTATCGTGAAAGGTTCCTCAAAAGGAACAATGGCAAACGATGAAGGAAAATATGAATTAGCTTTAGAAAAAGGTATTCATGTACTTATTTTTCAATATTTAAGCCATAAAAATCTTGAAAAAACAGTTGTCATTGATGCCGATTATATCAATTTAGATGTGATTTTGGAAGAACAATCAGTAGCACTAAGCGAAGTAAAATTCTCCGCAAAAGCCGAAGACCCTGCCTACACCATTATGAGAAAAACCATTTCGATGGCTCGCTTCAAAATCTTGGAACTGAACACTTATACGGCTCGCACTTATGTGAAAGGAACAGCTCAAGTAAAAGAGGTTTCAGGTTTGGTGAAAATGTTAGCAGGAAAGAAGATAGAACAAGAAACAGGCATCAAAATTGGGCAAGTGTATGTAATTGAATCTATCAACGATATTATTTTCAAACAGCCTTCCACAGTCAAAGAAAAAGTGGTTTCTGCCAGAAATAATTTGCCTAAAAAACTGCAAGACCAAGGAGCAAACTTTATAACGGTAGCACGCACCAATTTTTATAGTTCAAAGGCTTTTGGTGATTTAATTTCACCTTTATCTCCTTATGCCTTAGCCTATTACAAGTTTTCTTATGAAGGCGATTTTAGAGAAAACGGCTTAACTGTCAACAAAATTAGAGTTACCCCAAAATCGCAAGGAGAAAACGTTTTTAGTGGAATCATTAACATTATTGAAGACTCTTGGTATATACATAGTTTAGACTTAAAATTTAGCGACGATAATTCAAGAAATTCTGTCAAAATTCTATGTTCACCCTTCAACGACGTTTGGATGCCGATTAGCTATAATTTTAGAACTGACTTTAATGCTTTCGGTGTTGGAGGATTCTTTAATTATGTTACCAATGTTCGGAATTATGCCATTTCATTAAACGAGAAATACCACCAACATCCAGTGGTAATTGATGAAAAAATAGATAAAGCCGAAGCAAATGCTTTGAAAGGTGATAAAATCAATACCAAAACCGCCTTGCAACAAAAGCAAATTACCCGAAAACAATTAGAAAAGTTTTTGAAAGAATCTCAAAAGGAAGATAAAAAAGAACGAAAAGCTAAAGGCGATGACGTGGCGTTGGCTCGCTCGTACAACATTGAAATAGATACACTTTACAAAAAACGTAGTACTGAATTCTGGAATCAGGAACGTCAAGTTCCGCTCACTGATTTTGAAATTAAAGGCTATGCCCAAGCTGATAGTATCACAAAGGTCAACGCAGCACAATATAGAAAAGACTCCATCAAACGGCTACCTGTTTTTAAAATTCCTCATTTATTTTTTGGGAATACTTACAATTATGGCAAAAGGGACGAATTATATGGGTTTTATCCACGTTCGCTCACTTACATATCTCCAATCATGGAGTTAGGCAATGCTAATACAGTTGATGGTTATTATTTGGAGGGAAGTTTAAAATACGAAACTCGTGAAAAAAGAACGAAACGAACTTCGCTTTACACAGATTTGCGTTATGCATTTGGCAGAAAACAATTTAATTGGAATATTGGCTATTACCACTTGAAAGACTACCACTCTTTTGAGATAAAAGCTGGGAAATATATACAGCAATTCAATGAAACGAATCCCATCTCCAGTAGTATCAATACCATTTACACCATGCTTGCAAAGGAAAATTATATGAAACTTTATGAAAAAGATTATGTCAACTTAGAATACAAAAATCGGTTTTCACAGGCTTTCAGTGCGAATTTTAATGTTGGTTACAACAAAAACAGAGAGTTACAGAATTTAAAGGATTTTAAAACTTGGATTAACCGTCCAGAAAGAGAATTTCTAACCAACCAACCAGATAATTTAGAACATAAAGATGAAAATTTTGTAAATCCAGAATTATTAACTGCCGATATTGAGTTGATTATCAGACCTTTCGCAAAAAAAGGAGAGTTTAATGGTAGAGAATTTACAATTAATCGTGGAAACCCAATTTTCAAAGTAAAAAGTACCAACGGATTCATGTCTGATGCTAATTTTTCGAGATTACAAGGAAGTTATGAGCAAATTTTTGAAATAGAAAAATTAGGAGATTTACACGTTTTAGCCAATTATGGGGGATATTTGAAAACGCCAATGTATTTTTCAGATTATCGCCATTTCAATGGAAATCAAACCATTTTACGTTCATTCAAATTTGATGTTTTTCGTAATTTAGAATACTATTTACACAGCACAAAAGGCAATTATTTGGAAGTGTTTGCGGCAAATGACTTTCAAAAATTCTTATTGACACAAATAACGCCACTAAGATTGTACGGATTGAAAGAATCAATTTTTGCAAATTATTTGAACGTTCCGAATCAAAATTTCAATTACTTAGAAGTTGGTTACGGTATCTCTGGAATTGCAAAATTATTTGGATTAGAAGTCGTTGGCAATTTTGTAAATGGGCAATACGGAACAACAGCCTTAAGAATAAAATTCAATAGATAGAAAATAGGTTTATTGAGTCGATTAGTCATTAGGAGTTAATTGTATCTTTCCCAAGGGTTTTAAACCCTTGGGAGATAATTAGCAATATTTTTCACCTTCGACTACTCTCATTTTTTAAAAATACTCTCAACAGTTGCTCGTTTATCTATTTTTCCTGTTGGCGTTTCTAAGAAATTTTCAACGAATAAAACTTCTTTCGGAATTTCATATTTTGATAAAACCGAAGAAATATTTCCTAAAAATGAAACTATCATATTTTGCTCTAAAAAAGCCTTTTCTACTACCAAAACTAACTTTTGACCTAATTTTTCATCAGGAATTCCAAAGGCAAAATATCGCTTCATATTCAACATTTGAATATCACTTTCAACGGCTTTTTCAACCTTCTCTAATTGGATTTTTACACCTCCACTATTTATGATATTATCAAATCTCCCGATAATTTTAAATTCAATATCACCCAACATTTCAACAATATCATTAGTTTGCACCAACTCATTATTAGAAGCATCGGCAATAATATTCAAGCAATTACGATTATCTAAATCAATTTTAACACCTTCCAAAACTTTAAAATTTTGATTTTTATCTCCTCCATTCAAACGTCTGACCGCAATATGAGAAACCGTCTCTGTCATGCCATAAGTGCTAAAAATAGGTACAGATAGTTGTTGAATTTTATTTTCTAAAACCTCATTTACTGCTGCACCACCAACAATTATTGCTTTCATCTCGTTAAGTTTTTCAATATAGTGATGGTTTTCCAATAATGTTTGCAATTGTAGTGGCACAAAAGCCGCAAAGTCAATCTTTTGATTGTCTAAACCTTCCAACGGACTACTTGAAGGTTCAATAATAAAAAGTTTCAAACCTAAAACCATTCCACGCACAAGCATCATCATACCCGCAATGTATTCAACATTCAGGCAAACTAAAGCAGTATCACCTACTTTCAAGTCAAAGGTTTTACCTGTCAATTTTGCACTGGCTTCCATTTGAAAACGAGTCAATGAAATTGGTTTAGGCTCGCCCGTTGAACCAGAAGTTTTAATGACAAACTGAGTTTGCCCATTTAACCAATTCTTACAAAAATCAATTACTTTCTGCTCATATTCATTTGTAGCATTCGGTAAATTCTGAAAATTATTTATTTGCATCTTTATTCATAAAAAAACACTCAAAGGAAATACCTTTTACAGTATTTTCAATGAGTGCGAGTATAAATTGGCGGTTGGTATTTTAGTATAAAATAATAAATCCATGTAATCATCTCATTATCAAACCAATGGTCAAATAATTTTATCCAACTTTTAAACTATTTTTCTCTTTATCAAAAGTGGTTGCATATTTTTTTAGTGCTGACGAAGCTGGACCAACCGTAACAGAGCCACTCGAATCAAACACCGAACCATGATTATTACACTTAAATGTACTATCATCGGCAATGAAATCAACGGTTGTTCCTTGATGTGTACACGCTTTAGCTACTGCCAAAAAATCGCCTGCTTTGGTTCTCGCAATTATTACATCTCCCGAAACCAAAGCAGTACCATTTGTCTGTAAAACCTTAAATGTTGTACTTGTCAAATCCAAAGAAAAGTCAATTGTCCCTTTGCCAATTTCATTATTACCCGTCAAACCTGTGGAAGTAGTTCCCCCACCTGTTGATGGAATTGTTGGCGTTGTCGGCGTGATTGTGACTGGAGTGGGGTCGCTACTTTTTGAGCAACCAGACATACAATTTTGTAAAATTACCGCACCAACACTGATGCCTACAAGACTCAAAAATTCTTTCCTTTCCATGATATTAGTATTTTTGTAAACTAAAATTTTCAAGACATTTCAAAAGCCTATACGCTCATATTTATAGTAAAGTTGCGTCTTCGCATGAATAATATTTGCTTTAGCTTTTAAACATTGAATACCCAAAACTGTTTAAATAATTAACAAGTAGATATTTTTTAGTATTGATTCATTGAATTCCTATTCGAAATAATATTTTATCTACAAAATGAACATTATTTAGTTTAAATAACTAAATATTAAAAAATAAACAAAAATATTATCTACAAAAATTAACTTTGCAAGATAAACCATCAATTCATTTAGAATAATATGTCAGACGATAAGTTTTTAAATCCAATCAATAAAGATAAAGTAGCCGAAAATCCAGGATTATTGCCTTACGCCCACACAGCAGGCGGTGCGGTAATCAGACCCGAAGATTTAGGGAAAGCCAAAGGACGTTCAGTAACGGCGATGCGACAACAAACCGACCGTCAAATGAATCAGTTGTACGAACAAATGGAAACACTGGCTCGTCAGGCGAAATTATTGGCTCAGCGTAAAGAAATTTCAGAGCGTATTTATGATGCAGCAATGGGTTTTGAACCAATTATCAATGAAACTTATTATATGTATGAAAAAGAAGACGGCACGGATTTACTTTCATTAGTAGCTCCAAATGAATGGGGACGCTCTTTTAAATACAGCAGATTTTTGGCAAAATGTCTCCTACTCGCTGACCACACTTGGGACGTTGAATACAACGAAAATGCTTATAATGACGAAGAAAAAGCATAAATTGCACAAAAAAGACAACAATTAATTGAATAAGAATATGTGGGAAACCCTTAAAGAGTACAAAGAGATTTTATTTACTTTTCAAGATGGAATTGCAAAAATTTCCATCAATCGTCCGCAAGTGCATAATGCCTTTACGCCATTGACGGTAAAGGAAATGATTGATGCCATGAATATTTGTCGTGATGAGGAGAAAATTGGCGTTATTATTTTAACTGGTGAAGGTGGAAAAGCATTTTGTTCGGGTGGTGACCAATCGGTACGTGGACATGGCGGGTATATCGGTGAAGATACCGTTCCGAGATTAAACGTTTTAGATTTACAAAGACAAATTCGGTCAATTCCTAAGCCTGTGATTGCGATGGTGGCAGGTTGGGCAATTGGTGGAGGACACGTTTTACACGTAGTTTGCGACCTTTCAATTGCAGCAGAAAACGCTCGTTTTGGACAAACTGGACCGAATGTAGGTTCATTTGACGGCGGATTTGGTGCATCATATCTTGCTCGTGTGGTTGGACAGAAAAAAGCTCGTGAAATCTGGTTTCTTTGCGACCAGTACGACGCTCAAGAGGCTTTAGATATGGGCTTAGTCAATAAAGTTGTGCCTTTAGAGAAATTAGAAGAAACAACCATTGCTTGGTGTAAAAAAATCTTAGAAAAGAGTCCATTAGCATTAAGAATGTTAAAATCTTCATTCAATGCAGAATTAGACGGACAGGCAGGAATTCAAGAATTAGCAGGAAATGCTACTTTATTATATTATTTATCGGAAGAAGCCAAAGAAGGCAAAAATGCCTTTTTAGAAAAACGTAAGCCTGATTTTAGTAAATTTCCAAAATTCCCTTGATTTTGAAAACTAAGAATAAAAAATCCCAAATTACAGAAATGTGATTTGGGATTTTTGTTTTGAAGCATGATTAACTTTTTGTCTAAACTATGATTTATTTAATTTCATAATTATATTCAAGTAAAAATCCTTCAATCAAATAAATCCAAGTTCCAACAATAGATAAATCCCAAAATCAAATAAATCCAAGTTCGGATAAAACCAAATCAGAATATATCAAAAATATTTCCAATAATCTCTCATAACCTAAACCCTTATCCGTAATTTTGCAGGAAAATTACAAAACCATAATTTATGCAAATCATTGACGGTAAAGCAGTAGCTGACGAAATAAAAAAAGAAATTGCTCTGGAAGTTGCTGAAATTAAAGCTTCAGGTGGAAAAACACCACATTTAGTTGCCATTTTAGTGGGTAACAACGGAGCATCAGAAACATACGTTGCCAATAAAGTGAAGTCTTGTGAAGAATTAGGATTCAATTCAACACTCCTTCGTTTTGACCCATCGATCACAGAATCAGAGCTTTTAGCTGAAGTAAAAAAAGTAAATGACAATGATGACATGGATGGGCTAATTGTTCAGCTTCCCCTCCCCGACCATATCAATCCCGACAAAGTAATGGAAACCATTGACCCACGTAAAGACGTAGATGGATTTCATCCAATCAACATCGGACGTATGGCAAAAGGACTTCCTGCTTATATTTCGGCAACCCCACAAGGTGTTTTAGATTTGTTGGAAAGATACAATATTGAAACTTCTGGAAAACATTGTGTGGTAGTTGGTCGTAGTCAAATTGTAGGTTTACCAATGTCGATTTTGATGCAAAGAAATACCAAAATCGGTAACTGTACGGTAACGCTTACACACTCAAAAACAAAAGATTTAGCAGCTGTTTGTGCTTCTGCTGATATTTTAATCGCCGCTTTAGGTCGTTCAGAGTTTATTACGTCAGAATACATCAAAGAAGGTGCCGTTGTAATTGATGTTGGTCTAACACGTGTTGAAGATTCAAGTAAAAAATCAGGTTTTGCGTTAAAAGGTGATGTAAAATTTGATGAAGTTGCTCCAAAATGTTCATTTATTACTCCAGTTCCAAAAGGTGTTGGTCCAATGACAATTGTTTCGTTGATGAAAAACACATTGCTTTCTGCAAAAGGAGTAATTTATTCAAAATAAGATTTATGTCATTTTGACACATTTTTATAGTCCAAATGATTCTTTATAAAATAGTAATTTTCCAAGTTGACAATTTATAAAAAGTCCTTATAACATCTAAAAAACAAAGGTTTTATCTTTTTTAAACGGATGAGATTTTGTACTTTTGCGGAAAATTACACGAGTATAACATTGAAATCAGGGAGTCTGACGCAACTCTCTTAAACTATGGCTTCTATTAATCAAGTAAAGATTTTCTCTGGTTCGTCTTCGCAATATTTAGCAACGGAAATTGCACGATATTTTGGCAAAGACTTAGGACAAAGTAGCGTCCAACGATTTTCAGATGGTGAAATGTCGCCAAGTTTTAATGAATCAGTTCGTGGATGCGATGTATTCTTGATTCAATCAACATTCCCTCCTGCCGACAACATGATGGAATTATTATTGATGATTGACGCAGCCCGCAGAGCATCGGCTCACTACGTAACAGTTGTTATTCCCTATTTTGGATATTCTCGTCAAGACAGAAAAGATAAGCCAAGAGTTGGTATTGGGGCTAAATTGATGGCAAATCTATTAACTGCCGCAGGTGCAGATAGATTAATGACAATTGATTTGCATGCTGGACAAATTCAAGGATTTTTTGATTTTCCAGTTGATCACTTAGAAGGAACAGCTATCTTTGTACCTTATTTGAAATCACTGGGATTAGATAAAATTTTATTCGCTTCTCCCGACGTTGGTGGTGTAGTAAGAACAAGGAATATTGCCAAGTTTTTCAATGCTGAAATGGTTATTTGTGATAAGCAAAGAAAACGTGCGAATGAAATTGCAACGATGCAATTGATTGGTGATGTGAAAGATGCAGATGTGGTTTTGGTCGATGATATGATTGATACAGGTGGTACCATGTGCAAAGCCGCTCAATTAATTATGGATAAAGGAGCAAAATCTGTAAGAGCTATCGTTACACACGCAGTATTATCGGGTAATGCTTATGATAACATCAATAACTCTGTACTTACAGAATTAGTAGTAACAGATACTATCCCTCTCAGACAAGAGAGTGATAAAATTAAGGTATTGTCAGTAGCAGAATTATTTGCAAAAGCGATTGGCAGAATCCGTGACCATGAATCTATCAGTTCATTATTTATAAAACAATAATTATTTAAACGGTTATCAGAGGATAGTGAAAGCGAAAGGCTGATAACACAAATCACTCAAAAATGAGAAAGATTGAAATTGTAGGGTACAACAGAGAGACCCTTGGCACAAAGTCTGCCAAAGATTTACGTAACGAATCACTTGCACCATGTGTATTATACGGTGGCGAAAAACAAATTCACTTCGCTGTTCCAATGATTCTTTTCCGTGATTTATTATATACTCCAGAAGTTTCAGAAGTAATTTTGAACATCGAAGGAGAAATTCACCACGCAATCGTTCAAGATTCACAATACCACCCAGTATCAGAAATGATTCTTCACGTGGATTTCTTGGAAATCGTTGCAGGTAAAGAAATTAAAATTGACGTTCCAGTAAAAGTTATCGGTGATGCTCCAGGTGTTCGTAAAGGGGGTAAAATGGTTCAAAAATTACGTAAAGTAACTTTGAAAGGTTTAGCTGATAACATTCCTGATTTCGTTGAAGCAGATATTACTGGTTTAGATTTAGGTCAAACTTTGAAAGTTGCTAAATTGAAAGCTGAAAATGTAGCTATTTTGAATAACCTTTCTGCTCCAGTGGCGACTATCGACATCCCACGTGCATTAAGAGGAAAAATCAACGCTTAATTATCATTAAGTGTATTAAAATTGATAGATTAAAATCCCTTTACTTCAATTGTAAAGGGATTTTTTTATGCAGGATTCCCCTGCCAGACAGCAGATTAAATGGTATTTAATATTATATTTGTAGCAAAAAAACAACCTACCCTTCCCAAAGCTGCCAACTAAAAAATTCAAACTAATTCTTTAGAGACTCTTTACCAATTTTGATACCTATGAATAAATTATATACGTTATTCAATTTTTTGTGTTTATGCTTATCGTCAATAATTGTATCGGCACAAGTGACTATTACTTATCCAACAAGTAGAAGTGTTTTTCAAAGAGATAATAGTAATCAAACGACCTTATATATAGCTGGAAATTATCCTACTTTTGCGGATAAAGTGGAAGCAAGAGCCCTAGCTCGAACCATGTCTCCATCTCAAGGAGTCAGCACCAATTGGACTACTATTCAATCTAACCCCATGAATGGTTTCTATTATGGTTCAATGATAATTAGTGGCGGTTGGTATGATATTGAAGTAAGATGTTGGAATGGTACAACTTTAATTGGGTCAGCATCTTTGCAAAGAATTGGGGTAGGTGAAGTTTTTTTTATAGCTGGACAATCAAACGCTACTGGGGATGGTGAATTGAAAAATCAAGGTAATTACGGCCCTATGTCCAACGATGACCGTGTCAGTATTGTTAATTATACCTTATCATTTCCAGTAAATTATGGAGCAATCGTTTTACCGAGAGCAGAGTTCACTCGACTGGATTCAACCTTTAATATTTCACCATTTGGTGTGAGTGCATGGTGCTGGGGTGCTTTGGGCGATACATTGACAAAAAAATTAAATGTACCAGTTGCCTTTTTTAATGCAGGTTGGTCTGGCACAGGGGCAGCAGCTTGGAATGAATCCGCAAATGATTCTACTGCAACACCTTTTAATTTTATTACCATGCCCAGAGGAATGCCTTATGGAAATTTGAGAGCAGCGTTACACTTTTATCTTGCTCAATTTGGTGCAAGAGCCGTACTTTGGCATCAAGGAGAGACGGATAATTTACAAGAAACATCTCGTCATAATTATGGACAATATCTCAAAAATATTATCACTAAAAGCCGTGAACATAGCGGTAAAAGTAATTTGGCATGGGTGGTTTCACGAGCAACTCGATACAAAGGATTCCAAATCGTAAATTCAAGAACTTGGCAACCCGTAATTGATGCACAAAATGACGTGATTGGCTTAAATGGCACAGAACAATTAAACTACACCAATCATGTATTTGAAGGTCCTAAAACAGACTCTTTGGTTGGATTAAACATAAGAACTTCAGATAGTATCCATTTTGTTGGGATTGGACACAGAATATTAGCAAAAGAATGGTCACAAAAGTTAAGTAGCTCCTTTTTTATTAATTCAACTCCGTATCTACCTACACCACCTCCACAATTATTAAGCACCTGCAACGGTATTACAAGCTTAATGATTCAAACCAATAATAGTTATCCTAATTATCTTTGGACAAATAACAGCGGAGCAAGTAATAATTTATCATCTTCATCGAGTTACGCATCATCGTCGGGCAACTTTAGACTTCGGGTGAAAGACATTTTAGGGAATATATTAATTTCACCACAAATCTCCATTCCAAGTAATTTTGCAGGCCTAATTCCTATCTCCAGTGCAAACTCTGGCACTTGGCACGACTCCTCAACTTGGGAATGCAATAGAATTCCATCATCAGTCGATACAGTAACTATTAAAAATACACACGAAATAATCATTAGTAGCGGCTTAACTGCACGCTTTAAAAAACTGGATTTGAAAGGAAATTTAAGATTATTTTCTACCTCAAAATTACAAAACTAAGCACTACGCACTTGTTATTGTAATTAAGGAAATAACTTGATTATCAACTTCGGAAATTGAAAAAATTGCATTTTCTCGAAAATTCAAATATAATCTCTTTTCTAAATTTTTCAGTCCAACGCCAGTAGGAGAATAATTGGGAATTAATTTTCCACTATTTACGACTGAAAGTCTAAAAATATTATTTTCTAAAGTGGCTTTTATAAAAATTTCTCCTCCTGTTTTATACTTTGAAATCCCATGTTTAATCGCATTCTCAACCAATAATTGTAGTGACATCGGAGGAATCTTGAACGATAAAGAATTCTTCTCTACCTTGAAGGAATAATTTAAGCGGTTTTCGTACCGTATTTTCTCTAAAAACAAATAGTCATTTACAAAATTTATTTCTGTTTCAAGAGATACTAAATGCTCATTCCCAACTGTTAAAGACGTTCTTAAAAGCTCAGAAAGTTGTGTCAAAGCTTCACGAGCCATTGAAGGGTCTGAAATTGTCAAAGCCTTTATACTATTGATAGCGTTAAACAAAAAATGAGGATTTAACTGGTTCTTCAAATTGGCTAATTCTGCTATTTTTAATGCCGTTTCAGATTGTGCTAAGGCAATCGCTTTGTTCTTAGAAACTGTATTAATAACCAATAAGTGATAGAATAAAAACCACAAAACGACATATCTTATTGACTCAACAAAAAACTGAAAATAGTCATATAACTCAAGCGGTAAACCCTGACTTGGTTTACGATACCTCTGAAAACCAAAATAATAATCCAATAAATAAAAACTCAGTCCCGTAATTATTGTGCCGCCAATGGCATACATCAATGACATTCTGCTTTTGCGGGGCTTTTGTTCATACAGCATGATATAAAAATGAGTGAGAACAATGCCTATTAAGAAGCTAATAATCAAATAGCTAATCCTAATTTGTGGATTTTCAAAGTATTTGGTAGTCGGAAAACGTAGAATAAAAGTGGTGAACAACCACCAAAAGAGTTGAACCAGCCAATAGATTTGTTGAGTGAAAAAACGCATAAGGATTGGGTATAAATTTAAAATAAGTTAAAAACCAATATTCAAAATTAAGGGTTGAAATAAAATTTGCCCTATGTTTGGTAAATAAATTGTCCTTAAACCAGCCTCAAATTGTTGAGAAAATCGCATAATATGAAATTGAGCAGTTAAATCAATACCGAGCGTAGTGTAATTGCCGACATTTGAACCTCTGAAAGATACTTGTCTTCCATCTTTTGATTCTGTCCAATTATAATAGGTCGAACCTTTTGCAAAATCTCCGAAAATATTTGCTTTGAGTCTTTTGAGATAAAATAGTCTTCCAAGTGCCAAATCAGGCTCAAGCAAGGGAAAACGGTATTCGATAGACGCAGTTGTTAAATCTTCAAAGGCTCTATAAGTATTGCCTCTTGGAAAAAAAATAGGACTACTAAATAAGTATAATTTCTCATTTGGAGAGCCAATAGCCGTTTTAAAACCAGTCTGATATTGAAAACCAGCTTGCAATTTTAAACTATGATGTGGCAATAATCCAGGAAAATATAGTCCCGTCTGAAAACTTACTAATCCGCCGTTAACATCACCTCCAAAAGGTAAATTTCGATAATAAACACTCATTGTTTGGGCAAATCGTGGTGCAATATCACGAGTTGCCATTTTTATTTGGCTTGAATAATTCAGCGTATAAATCATCGAATTTAAACTACCATTAAAATTCAAGGATGGAGTTCTGACTTTTAAATCATACCCTGCAATCACTGTATGAGCCACATTCACCCCAATATTTAGCGACCTTACAAATTTAGAACGTGTCAAATTCAATGGCAGTCCCACCCCAAAAACAACCTGTTGCTGATTCCATCTATCACTCAATAAACTATCTAAAGGAGTTTGTCTATCAATATAAAATTCTGCTTGCCTTTGCCCGTTTGTGTAGCTAAAATTTATGGTAGGATACCAACCTTGATAACTAATATTTGTGTAATACTGCCCTCTATTTTCATTGGCATTATAAGTATAACCCGCTGAAATAGAAGTGGTACTCAATAAATCTTTGGAAGAGACTCCTACATTCAAATTATTAGCATCTGAGGAATTTAAGACAACCCCCCAAGAATAAATATTGAAAATATTAGCTTTACTGTATGGTTTTACCTCGTAGCCAATAGTTGGAATATTTTTCAATAAATTTTCACCAGCTTCTTGTAAAACCATTTGACCAAAATATTTAACAGGCTTTAAGAGCGATTCGTCAAATGGCAAAAAATGATTAGGCTCAAACGGCATTGAAACTACCTGATGCCCTTTAATTGAAAAATCATTAAAATAAAGCCTCTTTCCATCCGCACTAAAAGTAGGATTAAATGCCCCGAATTTTCGATTGGTAACCTGAAAACGCTGATGGTTTTGCAAGTCATAAGCGTAAATATTATCTATTCCAGATATTCCAGAATTAAACAAAACAAAATTTCCTTTTTTAATAGGGTAAGCAATATTTTCATTGACTGGTGAAAATAACTCGGATTCATTGCCAGAATTAATATTGATTTTTGCAATTGTTTTTAAGCCATTCAGTAATTTGACGACATAAATTTCATTATCATCAGACCATCGTGGGTGAAGATAAACGGCATTTTTTTCATTTTGAAAGCGTTGTTCTTCCAAACCATTTTCTGAGTTCAATATCACCAATGATATTTTATTATCTATGCCATTTTCAATGGCAACTATTTTCTTAGCATCAGGAGAAAGTGATGGAGCAGTTAATTTTGATTTATTCGTTAAACTTTTTACTCGCTCAGTATTAAAATCATATATTTTGATTACCGAATAATCTCTTTGTCCCCAACGAATATCATAATTATATTCAGCCCAAACAACCTTAGAATTTACAGCAGAAAGTGTCCCTGACTCATTTAAAATACCAAGTTCTAAAACCTTTTCTTCTTGTTGTAGAGTATCTAAAACGACCAATTGTTGAATATCCGAAAGTCCAGATTTAAGTGCTAAAATTCTCCCATCTGGTAATATTTGTGGGAACTCATAGTTTGTATAATATTTGTTATTCTTAATTTTTAAATAATCAACAGAAGTTTCTTTAACTTCGGCAACTTGGTTTTTCCATTTCTCGGCAATATCACTAAAAGCCTGCTTATAAAGCTGTTCGGTGGTAAGTCCAGTATTTTTTTTAATATTATTTGAAAAAGAAAATGGATAAAACGGGAATTTATAGGTATTTTCTAAAACATTATTCCACGCTTTTTCTCCAAATTTATTTTTCATGTAAGTAGTCATATAATAACCACTTACATAATGATTGGGAATAAAATCTTTGTACGAACGACAAACTGCTTTAGAATAATTATAGGCTCCTTTGGTTAACAATTGCGTTCTCAAAGCCATGTCAAAAGTTGGAATTCGTCCACGACCAGAAATTGTCAATGATGATTCTACACCAACTGCATCACCTTCCCAAAACCAGTTGGGAACAGTTAATGATGTCAGAGCTGACAGTCCATTATTTCCGAATAATGTATAAAATAATTTACTCGCACCTGTTAATGCCTTATCGTTTTGAACGATATGCCGAAACTCATGAATTGCTAATAAATCTAACCAATTATTATTGCCAAGTAAAGAATAATCTTGCGGAGTTGTGGTAAAAAATTCAGTTCGACGAGGAAGAAGAGATACAAAACCATTTGACTCAGTTGTTTGATTTTGAAAGATAACTGAGATTTTTCGAGGTTGATGTCCTAAAGTCTTGCTGACAGGTTCATAAACTGTTTCCAAAACATTAGCACTTCTAAGAGCAGTATTCGATATTTGAGAAGGAAAAATTAAGCGAAAATGTGGCGTTTTTATTTGCGACCATTGCAAAGTGGCAGGGTTTTGAGATAAATTATCTTGTCCCAAAGATGAAAAACAGATTGGCAGAAAAGAGAGAATCAGTAACAGTTTTTTCATAGACCTGAGTGCTAATAAAAGAAAATTCCCTACACTCTTTGAAAAAAAGAATGAAAGGGAATTTTGAATATTGAAGAGTGATTACTTTTTCTTTTCTCTTGGAGAAAACATAATTGACATACGTTTCCCTTCCAGTCTTGGCATTTCGTCAGCTTTTCCTACTTCTTCTAAACCTTTCGCAAAATTCAACAGTAATATTTCACCTCTTTCTTTAAATACAATTGAACGACCAACAAAGTGAACATAAGCTTTCACTTTTGCACCTTCTTTCAAAAAGTTGATGGCGTGTTTAAGTTTGAAATTAAAGTCGTGGTCATCAGTATTAGGACCAAAACGGATTTCTTTCAATACTGTTTTGGCAGCATTTGCTTTAATTTCCTTTTGTTTTTTCTTTTGTTCGTACTTGAACTTTGCATAGTCCGTAACACGACAAACTGGTGGAACGGCTTTTGGAGAGATTTCTACTAAATCAAGATTCTGCCCTTGGGCAATTTCAAGAGCTTTTTTGAAATCCATTATACCTTGCTCAACGTTTTCACCTACTAAACGTACTTCAAGTACGCCTTTAATAAGACCATTGATTCTGTAAGGTTCTTCTTCTCTACGATTATTTCTAAAATTGTTGTTGGGGCGTAACGCCATATTCTATAAATGATTGGTTTTAAAATGTTTATATTTTAGGTTTACCTAATTGTAATAACTAATCAACTGCAAATTACTCAAAAAAGTTACAAAAAATACATTTTTTTAGTTTCATTCGAAATCTAACTTAAAAAATGAAACTTTGCAAATTATTTTTATTAATTGACTCATGATAATTTAAAATGGATAATTGACCGCCAACTATCCATTTTAATGTGTCTTAATATTTTACAATATTTTTATTTACCTCTTCTTGAGCAATTTTAATAAACTCGTCAATTGGCATCATTCCTAAATCTCCTTCGCCTTTTTTACGAACTGAAACCATTCCTTGTTCCGATTCTTTTTCGCCTACAATTAACATGAACGGTAATTTATTAACTTCCGCATCACGGATTTTACGACCAATTTTTTCGTCTCTATGGTCAATATATCCTCTTAAATCTTGCTCTTGTAGTCTTAAAAATACTTCGTTTGCGTAATCTTCGTATTTCTCTGAAATTGGTAAAACTGCTAATTGTTCAGGAGAAAGCCACAATGGGAAATTACCAGCCGTATTTTCAATTAGAATAGCAATAAAACGCTCTAATGAACCAAATGGAGCTCTGTGAATCATGACAGGGCAATGTTTTTGATTATCTGAACCAGTATATTCCAATTCAAAACGTTGTGGCAATTGATAATCTACTTGAATTGTTCCTAACTGCCATTTACGTCCTAAAGCATCTTTCACCATGAAGTCTAATTTAGGGCCATAGAAAGCGGCTTCTCCTAATTCTACAACGGTTGGTAAACCTTTAGCGGCTGCCGATTTAATGATAGCGGCTTCTGCTTTATCCCAATCTTCGTCTTTCCCAATGTATTTTTCTTTATTTTCTGGGTCACGAAGTGAAATTTGAGCGGAGTAATTATCAAATCCTAAGGCTTTGAATACGTAAATTACTAAATCAATCACCTTCATAAATTCGTCCTCCACTTGGTCGGGGCGACAGAAAATATGTGCATCATCCTGAGTAAAGCCACGTACACGGGTCAAACCATGTAATTCACCTGATTGTTCATAACGGTAAACTGTTCCAAATTCTGCTAAACGCAAAGGCAAATCACGATACGAACGTGGTTTAGTCTTATAAATTTCGCAGTGGTGTGGGCAGTTCATCGGTTTCAAGAAAAACTCTTCACCTTCATCTGGTGTATGAATTGGTTGAAATGAATCTGCACCATATTTGGCATAGTGTCCTGAGGTCACATAAAGTTCCTTAGAAGCGATGTGCGGCGTGATGACAGGTGAATATCCTGCACGAACCTGAGCTCTACGAAGGAAATTTTCCAATCTTTCACGCAACATTGTTCCTTTCGGCAACCATAAAGGCAAGCCCATTCCCACTTTTTCAGAGAAAGCAAACAATTCTAATTCTTTCCCTAATTTACGGTGGTCACGGCGTTTTGCCTCTTCTAAAAGCGTCAAATATTCTTCTAATTCTTTTTGTTTAGGGAAAGTTACCGCATAAACACGTGTCATTTGCTTGCGGGAAATATCTCCACGCCAGTAAGCACCTGCAACGCTCATTAATTTAACCGCTTTAACAAATCCTGTGTTAGGAATATGTGGGCCACGACACAAATCGGTGAAGTTTCCTTGTTGATAAAAGGTAATTGAACCATCTTCAAGACCTTCAAGCAATTCTAATTTATATTCGTCACCTTTTTCTTCAAAATATTTTATAGCATCTTCTTTTGAAACGGCAGAACGAGAATATTCATTCTTCTGACGTGCCAATTCAAGCATTTTATCTTCAATTTTCTTAAATTCTTCCGAACTGAGGGTTTTCTCACCCATGTCGATGTCGTAATAAAATCCAGTTTCAATAGCAGGACCAATTCCGAATTTCGTTCCTGGATAAAGAGCTTCAATAGCTTCTGCCATTAAGTGAGCAGATGAATGCCAAAACGTGGCTTTTCCGTCTAAATCATTCCATGTAAGAAGTTGAAAATCAGAATCTTCATTAATTGGCAAAGAAGCATCTACTACTTTTCCATTTACTTTAGCGGCTAAGACATTACGAGCTAAACCTTCTGAAATACTGAGGGCAATGTCCATCCCAGTTGAACCCTGAGCATACTCTCTGACACTACCATCTGGTAATTTAATTTTAATCATTTTTTTTGTGTTTGTTTGAAGCGTTTTTGATTGAAAATCAGTGTTTTACAACTAACAATTCTTTCCAAATTCTTCAATAGTTTATAGTTTAATTAATTCCTTTCGACTGTATTGGTTTCAACAAATTAGTATCAACTTGTGACCTTTTAGGCATTTCAAATTTGGGAAAAGCAGCAGTGTCATACTTTAAATCAAAATTAGGTATATATTCTCCGTACAATTGTTTTCTTTGAGCCCTCGAAACTCCTCCTAATGCTCTATAATCTTGATTATTTTCAGCTAACATTTGATTATAATATTCTTCTGCTTTTTCATATTCACCTGTATATTCCAAACATTGTGCCACGTAATATCGAGCATCTGGATATTTAGGGTTGTGTTTGAAGGTTCTTTCAAAGTATGGCAACGCTAATTTGAAAGAACGAGTTTTAAAATAAATAATTCCAGCACTAAAACTTGCATCTACGAAATTAGTATCTAATATAATAGCTTTATTGTAACACTGTACAGCACTGTCAAACTTCCATGCACGCTGATATGTATTGCCTCTTTGAAAGTATAAGGAAGCACTTTTAGGGTGATATTTTAAGGCTTCATGACTATATAAAAGTGCCATATCATACTGTTTTAAATTGGTATGCACTTGAATCAATTTCAAATATGCAGGCAAAAAACTTGGCTTCAATCCAAGTGTTTGTTGATAGAGAGCTAAGGCAGTTATGGTATCAGCAGTTTTAGCAGCTATTTCACCTTGATAAAAATATGTTTCACCGTTATTAGGAGAAATTTGTAAAGCCTTTCGAAGATAAGACCTTGCCGTTCCGAATTGACGTAATTGCTGATATAAATCTCCTAAGAGCGTAAATAATTCGGGAGATTCAATATTTAACACCTCCGCTTTGGATGCTGCCTCTAAAGCTAATCTTGGCTCTCCAGATGCTCTAAGAATAAGAGCTTTTGCTTGAAAATAGTCGCCAACATTTGGTTTCAGTCCAATGGCATTATTTATATCTTCCAAAGCCTCTTTAATTTTCTCATTCTCTAACAACAGAAGCGAGCGTTTAAAGTAATTTGCGGAGCTGTTAGGAGTTGCATCTATCGCATCTGTCAAAAATGCGATAGCGGCTTCTCTACGAGCTTTTTCTGTTACCTCAGGAACAAGAGGAATTGTTATTCCTCTTTTAGATTCATTTATACATGAACTAAATAAAGTAACAAGGAAGCAAAATTTTATAAAAGACATTAAAAACCTATTCATTAATCAAAATTACAAAATGAATACAATTAAGTATTTGAGTTGGGCTATTTATTGAAGAATATTTTTGGGGCGAGTTCAATTTTATTTCATTTTGATTATTTTTTGTAAATAGTATGTTATTATTTTTGAAACAATTGATATTTCCTTTTGATAAATCAAAAATATAAGTAGCTTTGCATCAGAAGATTAACCACTATAAACACTGACCACAAATGAAAAAAATTTACTATTTTGTTATCTTTCTTGTTGTATTAAAAGCTCTTGAAGTTTTTGCTCAATAAGAAAGAGAAAAGGGTCAGGTATTATTTATCTGACCCTTTTTATTATAGAACCTGTTTAAACTTTCTGTTTTGAGATACAAAGTAGTGTATTTTTGAAGTCTTTAAACTGAAATTTTTGAAACATAGCAGAGCTACGTTGATAAAATTTTGATTTAAAGGATTCTAAAAGACTTAGTTTTAGCCGAAAGAGAAAGTTTAAACAGGTTCATATGCTTGCGAAACGATAAAAAACGCCTAAAGGTAGTTTTTTATCGAAGCTATCATTCAAATATAATTCGCCAAATTCATGGTTTTTCGACTGTTCAAAAGAGCATTTTATCAAATTCTCAACTATCAAGGACGAAAAGCCCATTGAATACATATTCAGAATCAAGAAATAGTTTTCCTTATCTAAAATTTGCGAAACCGTTTTCAATAATTCATTGATTTGTTCTTCTAAAATCCAACGTTCGCCATCTGGCCCACGTCCATACGCAGGTGGGTCAAGAATAATTCCGTTATAAGTATTCCCTCTTTTTGCTTCACGTTTCACAAACTTTAAGGCATCTTCAACCACCCAACGAATATTTTCTAAATTGCTGGCTTCCATATTTTCTCTCGACCATGAAATCACTTGTTTGATAGAATCAACGTGCGTAATATCTGCACCCGCTTGCTTAGAGGCAATTGATGCTCCACCTGTGTAAGCAAAAAGGTTTAGTATCTTTGGCGTTTTTACAGGTAGTTTCTTGATTTTATCTTGAATAAAATCCCAATTTGAAGCTTGTTCTGGAAAAATACCCACGTGTTTGAAAGACGACAACGCTAATTTAAAGTTCAAATCTAAATCAGCCGTTTTATAGTTCATAAACCAACGGTCTTCCATCCCTTTTTTCATAATCCACTCCCCTTTTTCCTGCGAGCCTTTTTCTTTTTTAAAGATGGCATTGGCAGTTCTCTCCCACTCCGACTCGGGCATAGACTTATCCCAAGCCGCCTGTGGTTCTGGGCGTCGAAGAATATATTTTCCAAATTTCTCTAATTTCTCAAACCCACCTGAATCAATCAATTGATATTCTTTCCAATTTTGTGGTGTTTGTAGTTGTATTGTCTCTTGTTGCATAATAAAAAATGGTCTTATAACCATTTAGCAAAGATAATTTTATTAAATGGCTTAACAAACAATAAAAGCCTCTAAACAAAATGTTTAGAGGCTTTTATCTACAATATCAAAACAGCGTGATACCCTAAAACGATACTTTATTCAAATAATATACATTTCTTCTACCACCTTCTTGGTCATTGCTAATTCTCTGATAACCAGAGGCTATGAAATAATTATTGTACCAAAAATCAATATTATCCGAAGTTGTTTGCTTGACTTTATCGCCTTCCAATTGGGTTTCAATAGGTCTTGGCTGAGTATTTTCAAGCACTTTTTCTGCTTTGATAATTTTTGTAAATATTTGCCCTTTATTACTATATGAAAGTGCTATTTCATCTCCTTTTATGGAAGCCTTTACTTTTTCAGTCAATTTTTGTTCTTTGACATCTTTCATTTCGATGCTATTATCCCACAAAAGATTCCCTTTTTCGTCAAATGCCGCTACAATTGCGTGGGTGTAAATCCAACCATCAAAGGCTTGAGAATTATTGTAGTTTCGATTTCCCCAACCCCACGGCGAATAGTATGAACTAAATGGCGAGTACAAACCATAATTGCCATAACCCCAACGATAAGGATTATAAAACGATGAATACGGACTTCCAAAGCTGTTCCAACCATTGCCAAAACCGTAGGGACTTGTATTGTTGTAACGGTAATTTGCATAAAAAGCTTCGGCAACCATGATGTATTTATCATCTTGTTTGACAATATCGTGAACTAACAAACGATAATCTAACCGCAAATCTTCTCCTTTTTCCTTTTTATCTTGAATTTTTCTCTCTTGCTTTTCACGCTGACGGTCAGACATAAAACTAAAGAAGTTCTTGAATTCTGTAAAACTATGAAATTTCACATCAACAGGTTCATTATCAATCAATTTCGAAAAATAAATCCCTTGTGAAGTTGGTCCTTTTGAAGAACCAATCGTGTTTTTGTGTCCATACGTTCCAAACATTACTTCGGTAGAATCAGAAACTAAACTCAGACGACCGTTCATCATGGCAAATTCATTTTCAGGATCCATCACAACTTGAGTAATCTGCTTTCCGTATTCATCAAATGACTTTAAAACCAATTGATAATTTTTACCACGAGTTCCAACAGCATAGGTAACATTAACCAATCCAGTTGTAGTATCTAATTCCATTGATTGAATTTCGGCTTGGTTTTTCAAAGCACTTGGTAAAATTTTCGTTTTGCGTTCCTGTAAATTCGTAAACAAAATAACTGGTTGAGCATTGACAACACCACCAATAAAAACGGACGAATTGAGTGCCTGAAAATCAGAAACTTCCATTCTATCAACCGACATAATTTGGTATTTCTCGATAAACCCTGGCCCAATGTTTACTTTCACAACTTCATAGACATTACTTCTGTATCGGCTAAAAAGCAAATACAGATTTTTACCATCATAAGCGTGTTTTACATAATCTAAACTTGCATCAATTGTACCGTTTACTACCCATAGACGGTCTAAATTAGTGTCATAACGAGTAAGGGTATAATTGGTTTTATTGAGTTGATTCAACACAAGTACACCTTGGTCATTGATAGGAATGGTAAACATTTCGGTGCTGTTGGTAGGCATCGGAATTTCAAGACGTTTTATGCTTTGGGCTTCTAAATAGAAACTCACAAACGATAAAACCAATAATAGTGTGTTGCGAATAAAAAGCGTTTTCATGGATTGATAATGGTTAATTTTCTGATTCAACTCAATTTAATCATGAGCTAAACCAAGAATAATATCAAATTCTTCGGGTTTGATAGCGGTGACAGACAACCTCATTTGTTTAATTAATCCAATGTCTTTCAATCTTTCATCGGCTTTAATTTGCTTGAGTGTTACTGTTTTAGGCAATTTTTCAACAGGAACTAAATCTACTACCACCCAACGATTATCTTCGGTTGTAGGGTCTTGATAAGCTTCTTGTACAACTTTTGCTAAACCTACAATTTCCAAACCTTCATTAGAATGATAGAAAAAAACTAAGTCGCCAACTTGCATAGCTTTCAGATTGTTCCGTGCTTGATAATTGCGAACACCGTCCCAAACACCTGTCCCTTGATTAACGAAATCATCCCAAGAATATTTGAAGGGTTCTGATTTTACGAGCCAATAATTCATTAGATTTTGATTAGAATTGATACAGATGATTATCTGTTCTTGTTTGATACAGACTAAAGTCTGTGTTACTTTACTAAAATTTCCCATAGTTTTTGAAGACCTTCACTTCCACCTGCTTCAATAAAAGTCATGGTTTCACTCAACGAAATATCTGGTTTCTTAGGGTCAATGATATAAATTGGCACTTTATTTCCTACATAATTTACCAAACTTGCCGCAGGATAAACTTGCATCGACGTACCCACAACCACAAAAATATCAGCCTCAGCAGATAACTCTACCGCATTCATTATTTCGGGGACATCTTCACCAAACCATACAATGTGCGGACGCATTTGCGTTCCGTCTTGTGCTTTTTCGCCCATTTCAATAGAACGATAACCAATATCATAGATTTTATTGACATCATTACAACCACGAGCTTGCGTAAGTTGTCCATGAAGATGAAGTACGTTTGTTGAACCTCCTCGTTCATGCAAATCATCAACATTTTGAGTGATAATTCGGACATTAAAATACTGTTCAAGCCGAGCTAAAATTTTATGTCCTTCATTTGGTAGGACAGTCGCTAATTGTTCACGACGTTCATTATAAAATCGTTGAACTAAAGCGGGGTCTTTTTGCCAACCTTGTGGAGTCGCAACGTCTTCAATAGAATGGTTTTCCCAAAGTCCATTTGAGTCTCTGAAAGTTGCGATACCACTTTCGGCAGAAATTCCTGCTCCAGTTAAAACTACTAATGTTTTTTTCATTTTTTCAAAAGGCTTAATTGAAATTCAAATCCCTCTAATACATTTTCGCCCGAAAGCGTTTTATCAAATCCAATTACTTTAGAAATCGTCCCGTCAATTCGATAAATAAATACTTCTTCAACTTTGGTATTTATCAACCAACCCAATTGAACACCATTCTCAATATATTCTTCCATTTTGAGCTGACATTCTTTTAAAGAATCGGTTTCAGACATTAATTCAACCACGAAATCGGGAGAAAGGGGAATATGCTTTTTTAATTCTTCTCGGGTTAATCTTTGATATTTTTCTTCCGAAAGCCAAGAAGCATCGGGCGAACGAACGGCTGAATTAGGTAGTTTGAAACCCGTTGATGAATCAAAAACATGACCTTCATGTTTTCTTTTCCAAATCATTAAATCAGCATTGAGTTCTGAATTAAGCTCTCCTGTAAGTCCTCCTGTTGGTGGCATAAAAATGATAGTTTTATCGGCATTTCGCTCGATTTTAAGGTGTTCATTATCTTGACAAAAATCAAAAAAGGCATCATCATCCATACTGAATCTTGAAAAATTCAATACTCGACTTTGATGGTCTTCACTCAGATTTTGGGTCATTTTTGAAATAGGATAAGTCATAGTTTTTGATTTCACCAAATTTACAAATTTATTTTACTGTAAAACAAAAAAAGACCACAGATGAAACAGATTAGAATAATTAACATCGAACATTATAAATATTATCCGTGAAAATCTGTACAATCTGTTTAATCTGTAGTCTAATTTTTTTCAATTACCGAAGTTCGGAAAATCTATTTCTTGCGTCCTCTCGCTGCTGGTGCAGGAGCTTCTTCGCCCAATCTAATACAATCTTCTAAAGTCAAATCAGCAGGAACCATATCTTTTGGAATTTTAACATTACGTTTTCCTATCTGAATATAAGGCCCATACATTCCGTTCAAGACTTTAATGGTATCATTTTCTGGAAATTCCTTTAAGAACTTATTGGCTTCGGCATTACGTTTTACATTGATAATTTCAACAGCACGGTCAAATGAGATACTTTCTAAACTCTCACCTCTTCCCAATGAATAGAATTTCCCTCCGTGTTTTACATAAGGTCCAAATCTACCTTTTCCAGATGTAATTGGTTCTCCTTCAAAAATTCCGATGGCACTACCAACATCAGCCTGACGTTTTTCAATCACAATTTCGATGGCACGTGCCTCTGTAACTGTAAATGGGTCTTCTGTGGGTGGCAAACTTGTATATTTATCATCGTGTTTGATGTAAGGTCCCATTTTACCAGCTCCAATAATCATTGGTTTATCTTCAAAGAAACCAACTTCACGAGGTAGTTTAGGTAATTCCATCAAAGCCAATGCTTCTTCCAAAGTAATAGTAGTTACTAATTGGTCTTTCTTCAAATTGAAAAATTGTGGTTTTTCTTCGTCCTTCGTCTTTTGTTCTCCTAACTGCACATAAGGTCCAAATTTACCAAGACGAACTGAAATTGGCTTACCTGTTTTGGGGTCAATACCTAAGTCACGAGAAGAACCGACGGTGTTACGGTCAACGCCTTTACTGTCTTCAATTGTTTGGTGAAATCCTTGATAGAAATTACCAATCATTTCCGACCATTCGATTTTTCCTTTGGCAATTTCGTCAAATTCATCTTCAACGTCTGCCGTAAATTTAAAATCGACAACATTTTTGAAATTATCAACCAAAAAATCATTCACAACCATTCCTACCGAAGTTGGGAATAATTTAGATTTTTCAGTACCGTAAGTTTCCTTATTTACTTTTTCGGTAATGGTATTATTTTTCAACACCATTTCTTTGAAAGAGCGTTCTTTTCCGTCTCTGTCTTCCTTAACCACATATTCACGTTTAATAATCGTTGAAATAGTGGGTGCATAAGTTGAAGGACGACCAACGCCTTTTTCTTCTAATGCTTTTACTAAACTTGCTTCTGTATATCTTGCGGGCGGACGTGAAAAACGCTCCGTACCTTTCATTAAGTCCAAATCCAAGATTTGACCAATATTTAAAGGCGGTAACATTTTAGAGTTTTCTTCGTCGTCTTCATCGTCTTTTCCTTCCAAATAAACTTTCAAGAATCCTTCAAACTTAATTACTTCACCTTGAGCAACTAAATCTTCTGATGTAGTTGAAATACTAACCGTTGCAGTTGTTCTTTCTAATTGAGCGTCAGCCATTTGAGAAGCAATGGCACGTTTCCAGATTAATTCGTACAAACGTTTTTCTTTCAAATCAGAACCCGCAGTATTCGCACTAAAATCAGTTGGACGAATGGCTTCGTGAGCTTCCTGTGCGTTTTCGTCTTTGGTTTTATAAACACGATTCTGCACAAATTCTGCTCCGTAAGCAGCCGTAATTGCCGCAGTTGCATTTTGAACAGCATCTTCCGAAAGACTTGTTGAGTCAGTTCTCATATACGAAATCTTACCTGCT
This sequence comes from Arcicella sp. LKC2W, assembly GCF_034931005.1. Classification (NCBI taxonomy): domain Bacteria; kingdom Pseudomonadati; phylum Bacteroidota; class Cytophagia; order Cytophagales; family Flectobacillaceae; genus Arcicella; species Arcicella sp. LKC2W. The sequence continues at coordinate 63,651 of NZ_JAYGIN010000005.1, read as the reverse complement.
TCATATAATTTCTGAGCGTAAGACATCGTTGATGCCACCGAATATCCCAATTTACGAGAGGCTTCTTGCTGTAAAGTTGAGGTTGTAAATGGTGGTGCTGGTGATTTCTTAGCAGGTTTGGTTTCTAAGTTTTTAATCTTAAATTCCGCTCCGATACATTTCTCTAAAAATGTTTTTGCTTGTGCCTCGGTTTCAAAGTTTTTTGGTAATTCTGCTTGTAAAACTTTTCCACCTTTCAAATTGAAAAGTGCAACAATTTTGAAAGAAGATTTTGAATCGAAATTCTCAATCTCACGTTCACGTTCTACCACAATTCTTACCGCTACCGATTGCACACGTCCTGCTGAAAGTCCTTTTTTTACTTTCGACCAAAGAACTGGCGATAATTCAAAGCCAATCAGACGGTCAAGCACACGACGAGCCTGTTGAGCATTTACTAAATCGACATCAATCGTTCTTGGATTCTGAATGGCATTTTGAATGGCTTTTTTCGTAATCTCTCTAAAAACAATTCTTTTGGTATTGTCCGCTAATCCCAAAGCCTCTTTCAAGTGCCAAGAGATGGATTCTCCCTCACGGTCATCATCGGTTGCGAGCCAGACTTCATCAGAAGATTTTGCAAGAGCTTTTAATTCGTTGACAACTTTTATTTTCTCAGGTGAGATTATATAAGTAGGTTTAAAGCCATTTTTTATATCAATAGCATCATTTTCTTTCGGTAAATCTCGCACGTGACCATACGAAGATTTTACCGTAAAATCCTTCCCTAAATACCCCTCAATGGTCTTTGCCTTTGCAGGGGATTCCACTATTACTAAGTTTTTCGACATATCTTGTTCAAAGGTAACTTGGTGTTACAACCATCAAATATAGAAAATCATTTGTATAAAAACCGAATCTCTACTTTAGTTTTAACTCAAATTTTACGCCAAGAGTTTAAAATTAAATCATTTTTTAGAAAGGAACGGTCTGATAGTTAGGCAAGTGATAGGAATTTTGTAAGATATATTTTCATAAAAATAAACTTTCAAAATTACCTGCTCGGAAACTAAAATTGCCAACTTTTACAAGTTGGCAATTCAGGATAATCATTATTTACTTACATTTCTAAAAGTAAATGAATTATAAATATGTCTTTTCGCAAAACGAGCTACTGACGGAGCATTTACAAATTTCACATACGTATTTTCAGGAACACCAAAGTATTCATAAACAACATTATCAGGAAAAACGATTTTTAATCTTCCTTCCTTATATTCAAAATCTTCGATGATTGACGCAGATATTGTTTTTGTATATTCTTCCAAATTAGCCGCATGGGTTTCTGGTGCAATACTTACCAATAAATCGTATGCTTCAATAATAACTTTACTTTTAATAGCCGCTTCTTCTTTTTTGGCTTCGTCATCTTGAATTTTGTCAGGATGCCATTCTTTAATTAAATTTCTATAAGTCTTTTTCAACTCGGCAAGTTCGGTTGTTTTGGTTGCCCCAAATAATGCTCTGTACGATGTAATCTTTTTCATGAATTTGTTTAATATATTCGTAACCGCACCAACACTTGCTAATGCTTTTTAATTATTCAAAACTGGCGAATGCTATTCGCCACTACTTTATTATACTTCTTCCCCATTCACAATGAAACGCTCAATAACCTCCGCAACACCATCATTATTATTGGAAGCGACAATTACATTGGCACGTTCACGCAATTCAGGCTCAACATTATCTACCCAAACGCCCAAACCTGCGTATTCAATCATGGTTAAATCGTTATAAGCATTTCCAACCGCAATAATTTCGGAAGCATTAATATTTAAAGTTGAGGCTAATCTTGCTAAACTGGCTGCTTTATCAATGCCTGATTGCATGATTTCTAAGAAAAATGGCTTTGACGTCGTGATACTTTTATGAGAAGACATTTCTGCTTGTAATTGCTCACTAACAACCTTTAGATAAGACGGTTCAGCCAACATGATACATTTTACGGAAGATTGATTGACAGCTTCTTTAAAATTATCAACTCGTCTCAATGGCATTCCAGTGATATGAACTTCTAAATCAATATATTCAGAATCATTTTCGGTAACAATTGCCCCATCAAAATAAGTAATAATGTGAACATTGTTGGCAACACTAAAATCGTATAATTGATGAATGTGTTCTTTTGAAATACTTTGCTCAAATAAAACCTGTTCCGACTTCATTTCAATGATTTGTCCACCATTATACGCTAAAATGTAAGATTCATTGGTGTGCAGATTCAAATCCTTAGCGTAATTAATCATAGCGGGTGTTGGTCGCCCAGAAGCCAAAACTACGTAAACACCCAACTCTTGGGCTTTGTGAATCATGGCTTTATTTTTATCGGAAATTTGGTGGTCGTCAGTCAACAAGGTGTCATCCATATCCAACACCAACATTTTATACTTCATAATCTTTTTTTTCACAAAGGTACTTGCGAAAATCTGAAGTCGTTGAATTTGAGAAGAATATGCTTAAAAACTCGAAAATTTGATTTTAAAATCATAAAAAAAACTCAAAAAGTACAGTTTTAAAAAACACATTGAACCATAAAACCTTGTCCGATGGATATTGGATAACTAACAAGTTTCTGGAATAAAACCCAACCACTCATACATCAACCTATGTTGAAAACCTTTAAATAGCAAAAAAGCCTGAGCAAAAACTCAGGCTTTTTCATGGTAAACTATCGACTTATATTACTTCACCAACTTAATGTGTGATGGAGAAAACTTAGTCAAGTTAATTCCTTCTACTGCTTTCACATATTCTTCGATAGTTGGAGTTCTACCAAGAACCGTAGAAAGTACCACTACTGGCGTAGATGAAAGTAAAGATTCGCCTTTTTTAGCGTCTGTATCTTCCACAACTCTACCTTGGAACAAACGAGTAGAAGTAGCCATTACGGTATCACCTTTTGCAGCTTTTTCTTGGTTACCCATACAAAGGTTACAACCAGGACGTTCTAAGTATAACATTTTTTCGTATTCTGTACGTGCAGCTCCTTTAGGTGCATTATCATCAAACTCAAAACCTGAGTATTTCTGTAATACTTCCCAATCACCTTCTGCTTTCAATTCATCAACGATGTTGTAAGTTGGAGGAGCAACTACAAGTGGTGCTTTAAACTCAACTTTGCCATTTTGTGCTTCGATGTTTTTCAACATTTGAGCCAAAATTTTCATATCACCTTTGTGAACCATACAAGAACCGATAAAGCCAAGGTCAACTTTTTTGTCGCCACCGTAGTAAGACAACGGTCTGATAGTATCGTGCGTATATCTTTTTGAAACGTCAGCGTTGTTTACGTCTGGGTCAGCAATCATTGGTTCAGCAATTAAATCTAAATCAACAACAACTTCAGCGTAATATTTAGCGTTAGCATCTGGTCTAAGAGCTGTTTTTTCTCCTGATTGAATTTCAGCAATTCTCTTATTAGCCTTGTCAATCAATCCTTGAAGCACTTGGCTTTTATTATCCATGCCTTTGTCAATCATAATCTGGATTCTGCTTTTTGCAATTTCCAATGACTCGATTAACGTAGCATCTTCTGAAATACAGATTGACGCTTTTGCTTTCATTTCCGCAGACCAGTCTGTAAATGTAAAGGCTTGGTCAGCAGTAAGTGTACCAATATGAACCTCAATAATTCTACCTTGGAATACGTTTTCGCCACCAAATTGTTGAAGCATTTGTGCTTGCGTAGCGTGAACAACATCACGGAAATCCATGTATTCTTTCATAGCACCTTTGAAGGTAACTTTTACAGAATCTGGAATTGGCATTGAAGCCTCACCCGTAGCAAGAGCCAAAGCAACTGTACCTGAGTCAGCACCAAACGCAACACCTTTAGACATACGTGTATGCGAGTCACCACCGATGATAATTGCCCAATCGTCAATCGTAATATCATTCAATACTTTGTGAATTACGTCAGTCATTGAGTGATAAACACCTTTAGGGTCACGAGCAGTAATCAAACCAAATTCGTTCATGAATTTCATCAACTTTGGAATGTTAGCTTGTGCTTTTTTATCCCAAACTGAAGCTGTGTGACAACCTGATTGGTAAGCACCATCAACAGAAGTAGAGATAGTTGTTGCTGCCATTGATTCTAATTCCTGAGCAGTCATCAAACCCGTAGTATCTTGTGACCCTACGATGTTTACGATAACACGAACATCAGAACCTGCGTGCAATGTTTTGCCCGGTGTTGCACCTACTGCATTTCTGTTGAAGATTTTTTCAACTGCCGTAAGTCCTTGACCTTCAATAGATACTTCTTTAGATGGAGCAAATACTGGAGCAATATCAATACCTAACAATTGAGAAGCGAACGTCTGGATTTTTTTACCAAATACAATAGCATAAGAGCCTCCTGCTTTGATAAATTCCATTTTTTGCGGCGTGAATGATTTAGAAATATCAATCAACTCTTGCTCGCCATTATATAATTTTTTCGTTTTTGTATTAATCGTAAGAACAGTACCTGTTTCTACTGAGTAAGTATGCTCAAGGATTGGTTCATTATTTTCATCACGAACAATTTTACCTTCTGCATCAACTTTTTTCACCCAGTTTTTAAGGTCAATTCCAATACCGCCTGTTACATCAACCGTTGTAAGGAAGATTGGAGAAATACCGTTAGTTCCACCAACAATTGGAGCATAATTTACAAACGGAACATAAGGACTTGCTTGCTTACCTGTCCAAAGTGCCACGTTATTTACCCCTGACATTCTTGAAGAACCTACTCCCATTGTTCCTTTTTCAGCAATTAACATCACTGATTTATCTGGGTGTTGAGCTTTCAATGCTTCGATTTCAGCCTGAGCAGCAGGAGAAATCATACATTTTCCGTGCAATTCACGGTCAGAACGAGAGTGTGCTTGGTTACCTGGAGAAAGTAAATCTGTTGAAATATCGCCTTCGCCTGCAATAAACGTAACTACTTTAATTTCTTCAGCTACTTCTGGAAGTTTTGTAAAAAACTCAGCTTTTGCATAACTTTCAATGATTTCTTTTGCTGTTGCGTTACCGCTATTGAAAGCATCTTTAAGGCGTTGTAAATCAGCATCGTATAAATAAACTTGAGTTTTTAATACATCTCCTGCTTTTTTAGCAATATCAGCATCAGCACCTAAAGCTAAATCTAATAATACTTCGATTGAAGGTCCACCTTTCATGTGCGACAACAATTCAAAAGCATAATCAGGCGTGATTTCATTTACAACTGACTGCCCAAGAGCGATTTCTTTTAAAAACTTAGCCTTTGCACCAGCCGCAGGTGTAGTTCCTGGCAAAGTGTTGTATATGAAAAATTGAAGTGAATCTGCACGATTTGCATTGTTCAAATCTTTAATTTGCTCAATGATTTCGCTTACCAATTCAGCACTATCAATTGGCTTAGGATGAAGTCCTTGTGTTTTTCTTTCTTCGATTTCTTTAAGGTAATCGTTATAAAAGTTCATATTAAATTATTTACAGTTATTTTAGTAATTTTCCTTGAATAATTTCATTCACAACAATCTTTATTTTAATTTAAAATTAAGTTTTTCTGTGAAAAAATTGTCTTACAAATTTATACAAAGCAGGCTCGATTTAAAAATTTTTTAAAGAATAGACGTTTTTAGCATATATTTTCTTTGTTTTGTTTTATTTTTAATTGTGTTATTATACAATTTTCACGGCAATCACAAGATTTAACCCATTTTACAAACCGTATCAACTTAAATATACAATTCTTTCAGTTTACAGACGTTCAAAGCAAAACGAAGAACCTAAAAGAAAAGCAACTTGTTGTAAATATAAAGACAATGAACAATTATTGATAAACCAATTTATTGTTCTTTAAAATTATAAAACTTCACAAACTATTAACTAATAACATATCATGGCTTTTGACATAGAAATGATTAAGGCGGTTTACGAGAGAATGCCTGCACGAATTGAAACAGCTCGTAAATTAGTGGGCAGACCGCTTACTTTGACCGAAAAAATCCTTTATTCTCATTTATGGGAAGGAACTCCAACAACGACATTTGAAAGAGGTAAATCTTACGTGGATTTCGCTCCCGACCGTGTAGCTATGCAAGATGCAACGGCTCAAATGGCTCTTTTGCAATTTATGCAAGCAGGTCGCCCGCAAGTGGCTGTTCCTTCAACGGTTCACTGCGACCACCTAATTGAGGCTAAAATTGAATCAAAAACAGACCTTTCTGTGGCGGTTGATAAAAACAAAGAAGTTTATGATTTCCTTTCATCGGTTTCAGATAAATACGGTTTAGGCTTCTGGAAACCTGGGGCGGGTATCATTCACCAAGTGGTTTTAGAAAACTATGCTTTTCCTGGAGGAATGATGATTGGCACGGACTCGCACACAGTAAATGCAGGCGGTTTGGGAATGATTGCCATCGGTGTGGGTGGTGCTGATGCCTGCGACGTAATGGCAGGTTTAGCATGGGAATTGAAATTTCCGAAGTTAATCGGGGTAAAATTGACAGGTAAATTAAATGGTTGGACTTCTGCAAAGGATGTTATTTTAAAGGTTGCAGGTATTTTAACCGTAAAAGGTGGAACTGGTGCGGTGGTTGAATATTTCGGTGAAGGTATTACGTCAATGTCTTGTACAGGAAAAGGAACAATTGCTAATATGGGGGCTGAAATCGGTGCTACGACTTCAACTTTTGGTTATGATGATTCAATGGCTCGTTATTTACAAGCAACAGGACGTGCGGAAGTAGCAGCTTTAGCAGATGAAATCCGTGAGCATTTAACGGCCGACCCAGAAGTATATGCAGACCCATCATCTTATTTCGACCAAGTAATTGAAATTGATTTAGATACCTTAGAACCACACTTAAATGGTCCTTTCACGCCCGATTTAGCCACTCCTATTTCTAAAATGAAAGAATTAGCGGAGAAAAATGGTTGGCCTACAAAAGTAGAAGTTGGTTTAATTGGCTCATGCACCAACTCATCTTACGAAGATATTTCTCGTGCTGCTTCATTGGCTCGTCAAGTAGCTGCGAAAGGTTTGAAAACAAAAGCACAATATACTGTAACACCTGGTTCTGAATTAGTCCGTTATACCATCGAGCGAGACGGATTTATTGAAACTTTTGAATCTATCGGTGGAAAAGTATTCGCTAATGCTTGTGGGCCATGTATCGGTCAGTGGGCAAGAGCAGGTGCTGAAAAAGCAGAAAAAAACACCATCGTCCACTCTTTCAACCGTAATTTCGCTAAACGTGCCGACGGAAATCCAAATACGTATGCTTTTGTAGGCTCACCAGAAATCGTAACAGCTTTAGCGATTGCAGGAGATTTGACTTTCAATCCTTTAACGGACTATTTGATTAACGAAGCTGGCGAAAAAGTAAAATTAGACGCTCCTAAGGGTGATGAGTTACCAACGAAAGGATTCGCTGTGGAAGATGCTGGCTACCAAGCTCCTGCGGAAGATGGTTCTGCCGTTGAAGTAAAAGTTTCTCCAACGTCTGACCGTCTTCAATTATTAGACCCATTTGCGGCTTGGGAAGGTACCGACTTAGTTGGTTTGAAATTATTAATCAAAGCAAAAGGGAAATGTACAACTGACCATATCTCAATGGCGGGGCCTTGGTTGAAATACCGTGGACACTTGGATAACATTTCTAATAATATGCTGATTGGAGCGGTGAACTTTGCTAACGATAAAACTGACAACGTTAAAAACCAGTTAACGGGTGAATATGGCCCTGTTCCTGCTACCCAACGTGCGTACAAAGCAGCGGGTATTGGTTCAATTGTGGTGGGTGATCAAAACTACGGCGAAGGTTCATCTCGTGAACACGCTGCGATGGAACCACGTTTCTTAGGAGTGCGTGCAGTTTTAGTAAAATCATTTGCTCGTATTCACGAAACGAATTTGAAAAAACAAGGTATGTTAGCCTTAACTTTCGCTAACGAAGCAGATTACGACAAAATCCAAGAAGACGATTCTATCGACATCAAAGGATTAGCGACATTTGCCCCAAATACACCTTTGACGATAGTTTTAAACCATGCAGATGGAACTTCGGAGGAAATTTTAGCAAATCATACTTACAACGACCAACAAGTAGAATGGTTCAAAGCAGGTGGTGCTTTGAATATTATTCGTGCTAATGTTGGGAAGTAGTTTTGATGTTAGTTTTTCGATTTTGGAAATATACGAAAAATGCCCTTGACGGAAGTTTAGGGCATTTTTTTGTTTAGGTAAAATAAAGCTTTCATTCTTTTGGGTTTACATAAAAGAGTTCTATATTTAGAATCAAGGAGTTTTTTAATAACCTAATAAATGAAAGAATTCATAATTTATATTATTTACAGAGTATATAGATATTATTCAAAAAATAACAATGATTTAGTTAATGCTAAAGTACAATCTTTTTTCGTCTTATTGACATTTCTTTTTCTCTACACATCACCTATTGTATTTTATATTTCATCCAAATCAGGGGCTATCAAATACTGGGATGATGATACATATTTTCTCGAAAGAAGAGTCTCAATAGCAATGGTTATGATAGTATTATCAGGAATATTCTTCTGGATTTATAGAATGAAAATAGATTCAATTCGTAAATATTTTGATTATTTTGATAGAGAATTTGATAAAAAAACTCATAAAGAGTACACAAAGTATGTTGTAATTGTGGGAATCTGTGCAGTTATCTGGCTATTTTTAAGCATGATTGTCATTGGAAAACTTACAAAATAATTTCCAATCCATTGAAAAACAAAAAAGCTCTTAAATCAATTTTTAGGCGCTTTTTTTGTAAATTTAATTTTCTATAAAAATTTAAACTCAACTATGAAAGCTAAAATCGCTACTACCCTATTCATTTTTATTACGTTAATCACAGGATGTAATTTAACAGATGACAAATCACAGGCTTCTTTTATCGAATTAGAAAAGACAATTGATACACTCGAATTGAACAAAAAATTTAAGATTAAAGAAATCAAGATTGCCGATTTTACTCTATCTGATACCATTGCTATTCATAATTTTCCCAATAAACCCCAATTGAAAACCAGAAAGTTAAGAGCCGATTACAAGTTGAAAATTACTGGAGAAGATAGTAATTTCATGGCTAAAGCAATTGTTACGAGTAGCGATAGTCTCAATTGGGAAGTAAAGCAATTGATTGTCACCGAGCGACAGAAAACGGATTCTTCCAAAAAAGAAACAAACTATATTTGGGATTTAGTCAAAGGTTCAAAAAAGCAATATGATTTATCTCATCAAGTGAAAATTGAACAGTACAATAATTGAGAAATCCTTTCACTACCTCAACGATTCCACCACTTCTTTTACATATTTTATCGTAAAATCAATTTCTTCCTCAGTCGTATATTTTCCTAAACTAAAACGAATGGTGGCGTAAGCCAAATTATCGTCTAACCCAATGGCTTTCAGCACATAAGAAGGTTCGACGGTAGCAGAAGTACAAGCTGAACCACTCGAAACGGCAATGTCTCGAAAGGACATCAGAAGATTTTCGCCATCAACACCGCCGAAAGAAATATTAGTCAAGTTAGGTAAGCGATTTTCAACATTTCCATTCACTTGAACATCATCAATATTTTGTAAAATTCCTTGTTCTAATTTATCTCTTAAAATACTAATCTTTTGATTTTCAGCCAATAACTCATATTTTGCAATTTCACAAGCTTCGCCCAAACCCACAATTCCCGTAACATTTAACGTTCCAGAACGGAAACCTCTTTCGTGTCTTCCTCCGTCGATTTGAGCAATTAATTGGCTCGCTTTTGATTTTTTTCTGATATACAAAGCTCCAATTCCTTTGGGAGCATATAATTTATGTCCTGACAAACTCAATAAATCAATATTATCTGCAACAACGTCTATTTCTACTTTTCCTACTGCTTGGGTTGCATCAGTATGAAAAAGAATATCATTTTTTCGTGCTAATGCACCTATTTCTTTTATGGGCTGAATTGTTCCAATTTCATTATTGGCGTACATCACTGAAATCAAAAAAGTTTCTGGTCTGATGGCATTTTCAATTTGCTCTAAAGAAATTCCCCCCCTCGAATCAGGCTGTAAGTAAGTCGTTTCACAACCCAATTTTTCTAAATGTTTACAGACATCCAATATGGCTTTATGCTCCGTTTGGACGGTAATAATATGATTTTTAGATGAAGAATACAATTCACACAAACCCTTGACTGCTAAATTATTAGCCTCTGTTGCTCCACTGGTAAAAACAATTTCTTTTACCTCTGCTCCTATCAAATCTGCTACTTGCTCACGGGCATTTTCGACGGCTTCTTGGGCAGTCCAACCAAACAAATGTGACCGTGAAGCAGCATTACCAAAATGCTCAGTAAAATAAGGTAAAATCTTTTCTAAAACTCGTTTATCAACGGGTGTGGTTGCGTTATAATCAAGGTAAATTGGTAATTTCATAAAGGTAGGACAGGTTTTCAACCTATCATGTTACGAGTATCAAACAGGTTAGAAACCTGTGCTACTTTAACAAAAAAAGTGGAGTAAACGTTTGTTTACCCCACTTTAAATATGGCTATAAATTCTTATTTCCCTCCGAATAAACCACCAAGAAGACCACCTAATCCACCTGCGGCTCCACCTTGTTGGCCACCTCCCATAAATTTACCTGCGATATTCATAACGTCTGACATATCAACTTTTCCATCAGCCATAACGCCCATGATATCAGTCATATTGAATGAATTATCATTAGGGTCGTTCGTTTTAGAAATCATTGAACCTAAAACACCTGGAAGTACTTGAGATACAATCCCAGCAGCAGCACTGTTGCCTAAGCCGAATTTTTGCATTAAACCACCAATCGCTTGTTGAGCAATACCTGCAACAATTGGGTTCGACATTAAACTTGAACCACCTTGACCAGATTGTCCACCTAAAAGTCCTGCTAAACCAGCTAATCCACCTTGACCGCTTTGAGCTTGTTGTTGCATTCCACCAGTGATAGCACCTAAAATAGTTTGCATTGCATCATTATTGTGTTCGTTAGGGATGGCGGGATTGTTAACGATTGCGTCTTGTGATTGGTCTTGAATTAGACCCATTAATTGTTCTAACATGGTTTTCTTCTGTTATAATTGGTTATTTTTCAATTTTAAATGCAATAATAGATAGACTTTTTCTAATTTCAAGAAATAATTATACGTTTATTTCAAATTGCGTGCTTATGACAGAGAATATGGGCTTAGAGTCACAGGAAACGGCATCTTTTTTTTTAAAAGAGCAAATTCAAGTTTTAACAACAGGTTTATTATATCCATCAGAATCTGATGAAAAAATTGAATATTTCGAAATGGAGCTTTCGACGGAAGAGAAGATAAATCAAGCTAATTTTAGAATGTTCAATGGTATCAAACCAGAAATCAATATTACTGAAATGGATTTTGAGGCTTTTTTTAAACCTCTTATCAAAATCGAAGATTGGTATGGTGAAGAAGAAAAAAAATGGGCAACAGATGGTCTAACCTTAAAAAGTCTTTTGACAGAAAAAACCAAAGACGTTCAAATATTTAAAGTTGGAGAAATATCAATTGATGTTTATTTGTTTGGGAAAGCAGAAGAATGCAAATGGGTGGGACTCAAAACAAAGGTGATAGAAACGTAACACAGACTTTAGTCTGTTAAAAATTAAAAGATACAGACTAAAGTCTGTGTTACATTATTCCACAAAAAAAGAGCGATTCAATTGAACCGCTCTGATTTTTCTATTTTACTTTAGCTACTACTGCTTTGAACGCCTCTGGGTGGTTCATTGCTAAGTCAGCTAATACTTTTCTGTTTAACTCAACTCCTTGTTTGTTTAACTTACCCATTAAAACTGAGTAAGACATTCCTTCCTGACGAGCGGCAGCGTTGATACGCTGAATCCACAACGAACGGAAATCTCTTTTCTTAACCTTACGGTCACGGTACGCATATTGAAGACCTTTTTCAATCTTGTTTTTGGCTACCGTCCAAACGTTTTTACCTCTTCCGTAAAAGCCTTTGGCTAATTTAAGCACTTTTTTACGTCTTGCTCTTGACGCTACGTGATTGACGCTACGTGGCATAATTTTGTTTGTTTTTTGAAATTTGGCGGTTAAATTTTAACACTTAAAAAGCCAATTTTCTGGTTGAACAATAACTAAAATCAGTTGTCAGTAATGAGTTATCAGTTATCAGAAAATAAAAATGTATTCTATTTTAAACTGTTCACTGTTAATGGTTTACTGTTCACTGAAAAGATATTACATAACTAACATTAAAGTTACTCTGTCCATATCTGCTGAACTTACTAACGTTGCGTGAACTAAGTTACGCTTACGTTTTGTAGATTTTTTAGTAAGAATGTGGCTATGGTAAGCGTGTTTACGCTTGATTTTGCCTGTTCCTGTAACCTTGAAGCGTTTTTTAGCTCCAGATTTGGTTTTAATTTTTGGCATTTTGTTAAACGTTTAAAAATGAAAAAGTATAAAATTTGTAAAATAGTCTGCAAAGATACGGAAAAAATGAATATCTGCTATTTGAATCCTAAAAATACTCTTCAAAACGCTGATATAATGAGGTAATATAGGTTCTATTTCCGTTTGGATTCTTTAAACTCTTTGTGAATTCGTACCATAAGCCATCTCCAACAGTGATAAATTTCCCGATTGATTTGGGTTCGTTTTTAGAGGCTTTGTCGGTTAGAAAATCACCAATAAATACTTGTCCGATTAAATCATTGGCTTCTTCCCAAGAAATACTGCGGCTTCTTCTTAAAGATTCTATTTCAGTAGATGCCTCAACTCGGCGGTCGGTATAATGAAGTTTTAATTCAAAAAGAGAAACACTTTTATTTGAATCAACTTTTTTGAAAGTCAGAGCAAAGGGTAGTTCTTTACCATACGTTTCATAAACTGCTTGAGAAAGCTCTTGTAATAAATACTCCCATTCTTCTTGATTTTTGGGGTTGCCATAGGTTTTTCCATTCACGACCAGCTCCAAAAAATTCTGCTCTTCTTGAATTGCCTTTTGATTAGCCTTTTCGGGCATTTGTGTTAACAATTTCAAAATCGGTTCTTTCCAAGCATTTGAAAGTTCTCCAGCCCATGCAACGTTTTCTTCTCCTGTGAAACCTTCATCTAAAATCTCCTCATCCGAAAGTTCGTCACGGTAGGTATAAGCTATTTCAAATTTTGTATCAATAAAGTCATTTTGGAAATCTAAACTTAATAATATTTGATGAGAAAAAGGTGGAGGTAATATATCCGCCGTTTCGAATTTGATTTCTAAATGTTTTAGTTCTGTAATTAGCATTTTATTAAAATTCTTTTGCTTGCTGTATCTGTTATTTACCCAAAAGTATAGTTTTTTGCGTGAATAATGATAATTCAACCGAGATAAAATAAATATAGTTCATCATTCAAATTCCTGATTTTTGTCATAACGCCAATTTTGCCATCTGCTTAATTTTGTAAGAAAAACAATTATGGCAATTTTAATATTCTTTTTAGCCCACTGGTATTTATCCTTATTTTCACAAACCTTCTTTTTACATCGCTACGCTGCCCATCAGATGTTTACGATGTCTAAAAATTGGGAAAAATTCTTTTATTGGTTCACTTTCGTTACCCAAGGTTCATCGTTTTTAAGTCCAAAAGCGTATGGAATTATGCACCGTTTACATCACGCTTACGCAGACACAGATAAAGACCCACATTCACCCAGTTATTCCGATAATCTTTTTCAGATGATGTGGAAAACGAAAGATTATTACAATGCCGTTTTGAACGATAGAGCAGGCATTGAGCCTAAATTTTTGAAAGGTGTTCCCTATTATGAAATCGTTGAAAAATTGGGCGATAAATGGTTCGTCAGAATTGCTTGGGGCGTTTTATACACTTTGTTTTATATGAAATTTGCAACTCATGCTTGGGAATATGCCTTATTGCCAATTCACTATTTAATGGGTCCCGTTCACGGTGTGATTATCAATTGGTTTGCCCATAAATACGGATATATCAATTTCAAAGTAAATGATACCGCTAAAAATTTATTGCCCTTCGATTTTTTGATGATGGGCGAATCTTACCACAACAATCATCATAAATTAGGAGGTAGAGCAAATTTTGGCATAAAATGGCACGAATTTGACCCCACTTACCCCATTATCCTGCTTTTGAATTCACTTCATATCATCAAGCTAAAATTAAATAATGACTTAAATTATATGTAAAATTATAAGATGGAAATCAACACAAAAACATTCATTCTAACCGAAAAATTAACACAGGAACAAAAAGATTTTTTCAATCAACACGGCTTCATACACTTCAAAAATTTCATTTCAAAAGAGGTTGTTGAAAGTTTCAAAAAGGAAGCTCAACGTGTTGAAAAAGAGTGGCTAACCGCTGGAATTGACAAAATGAATGGCATTCCTTTAAAATTCGGAAAAGACGAAAAGGGGAATCCAATGATTCAACGTTTATGCTTTTTGTCACAACACAGTGGCACTTTACATGAATATTTACAAGACCCACGCTTAAAAGCACTTTTAGCGTTAATTCCAGATAACGAAAATCGTATTGGTGAAGACGAAAAGGATGGCTTGGTTTTTAATCATTATGTGAATGCCGATAATAGCAAATTCTCTCAAATGGGCTGGCATACAGATAGCCCGAGAGATTTGTTTTTAGGACAAAAAATATTAAAAATGCTCAATGTCGGAACGCATTTAGATGATTGTCCGATGGAAAATGGCGGGTTGCGTGTTCTTCCAGGCACACACAAACTAAGCAAAATAAAAGTTTTGTTCTTGAAAAAACAGTTCATCGACCACAAACCAGACGAGAAAGAAGTTGGCTTAAATATCGAAGCAGGAGATTTGACCGTTCATGATGGTGACTTGTGGCATAGAGTAGAAGTTTGCCCTTTTACAGGTGAAAAATCAAGACGCAGAGTGATGTATTTTCCGATTGTTCAAGGGAAATACCAGCCCAAAAATCAACAAAGTAAAACGCCATTCTATCATAAATTAGGAAAATTGATTGTAAAATAATTTTTGAAATTATGAAAAAGGACGTCGAAAATCATCAAGATATAGAATTATTAGTAACTGATGTTACGCAAGATTTAAGGTTGAGCATCTCCGATGCTATTTTGACCTCTACTTTTCTTTCTACAAAGGTTATACTTCTCTGAAGTAATTATATCGATACTACTTCGGAGAAGTACAACCTTTGTAGAAAATGCAAAAATGGTAGTCTTAGCATCGGAGATGCTTAACCTTAATGTGTGCGTAACATCAATTAGTAAATAGTTTTTACGCTAAAATACGCCAAAATGAAATTTCAGGTAATATTTTTGATAATATTGCTCAAGTTAATTGGGAAAATTCTATTGTGGCACTTCAAAATAACGATGAAAATTAGGGTATTTACCGTCCAACTTCCCGAAAGTAAAACTAAACCGTCTGCGAAAATAATTTCCCAACAATTTGTTCACGTAACATTCTTTTATCAAAAGCCATACAAATATTTCGAATAAATGGTTTTCCTGCCTCCTGAACTATCAATGAGTTTTCATCAAAGCTTAACAATCCATCTTGTTTAAAGCCTTCCAACTTTACAAATAAATTCGCTCTTTCTTCATCAGTAAAATCATCAGTTTGCCAAGAAGTTTTAAATTGGCACATAATATCTAAAATCTGCTGACGTACGACCAAATCCTCCTCTGTGAGAATATGTCCACGTAAAAGTGGTAATTGGTTATTTTCAAGCATTTCCAGATATTCATCAATATCTTTCACGTTTTGAGAAAAACCACTCCAAGAATCGCTGATTGAGGAAACACCCAAACCTAATACAACTTTCGTTTGAGTAGTTGTATAGCCCATAAAATTCCGATGAAGTGTTTGATTTTGCATTGCCTTAAACATAGAATCATGTGCTAAAGCAAAATGATCCATTCCGATTTCAACATATCCATTCTTTTCAAATAAATCTCTTCCAATTTCATACAATTCACGTTTTAATTCGGCAGAAGGCAAATCAGCATCTTTAAAACCACGTTGCCCGTTGCCTTTCAACCAAGGCACATGAGCGTAGGAATAAAAAGCGATACGGTCTGGCTGAAGAGCCAATGTTTTGTGAATGGTATCAATCATAGAATTTTTTGTTTGGAAAGGCAAACCAAAAACCAAATCATGACTAACAGATTCATAACCAATCTGTTTACTCCAATTAGTCACTCGTTGAACACTATCCAAACTTTGAATTCTATGTATGGCTTTTTGAACAATTGGGTCATAATCTTGAACACCAAAACTGACTCTTCTAAAACCTAAATCATACAAAGTTTGGAGGTGTTTAGATGAAGTATTTGCGGGATGACCTTCAAAACTAAATTCTATGTTATCGTGTAAAATAGCAAAATCTAAAATACCTTCAATCAGCATTTTAAGCATTTCGGGTTTGAAAAAACTGGGAGTTCCACCGCCTAAATGGATTTCTGAGATTCGAGGTTTTTCTGTAAAATGGTTTAAGTATAACTGCCATTCTTTCAAAACCGCCTGAATGTAAGGTTTCTCAACTTCGTGATTTTTGGTAATGCGTTTATTACAACCACAAAAAGTACAGAGACTTTCACAATAAGGCAGATGAATGTACAAACTTATCCCTGTGAAATTATTACTGGCTTGAAAAGTTAAATTTAGCGAAGATAACCATGAAGAATTGCTATATGTATCTGACTGCCAATAAGGTACTGTTGGATAGCTGGTATATCGTGGCCCTGCTACATTATATTTTGAGATGAGTGGATTCATATTTGGGGATGTATTTATTCCCAAATTTAAGACTTCGCCAAATTGATAATGATGATTTTAATCAGTGCTAAACCTGACAATTTGGGCAAAAAAAGAAGCTTCCCAATGAGAAGCCCTTTTTCTATAATCCTTACTTTGTTTATCTTTTTTGAAGAATACTCTTCAATTATTTCGTTGTCTATTAAAAGTACGTTACGGTATAAATTTTCATTATTCTTCTTTCTCAATTCAGAGCAAATAAAGGAATCAATATTGAACATACTGATATTCAAGTACATAAGATTACGAAGGTTAATTTATTCAGACAAACAAAATTTAACTTTTTTCAGAAAAAACATTCCTTCATTGTGTAAATTTGATAATTCTGATTTTTTTCGATTTTTTTAAGGATAAAAAAAAATTAATTTTATTTCAAATTTGAAAATTTAAAAATAGGCTACATTATATTCTGAACCACCATTTTATTTTTTTAGAACCAATATTCAAGCAAAATTCATTCGATGACACATACCGTACAAGCTAAAGAAACTTTGTTTAGTATCGCCAAAAAATACAGTACCAATGTTGACCAATTAATAAAAATTAATGGCTTAAAATCTAATAATTTATTTATTGGACAAGTTATTAAAATTGATTTGCCTACCCCTGTCACGACCACCCCAAAACCTGTACCTACTCATAATACAGTTTTTACCCTGAGAAATGTTTTTCTGGTAAAAAAAGAGAATAAAGGCACTTACAATAACTATGTTTTGACGTATCCTACTCCTACTGGAAATGTAAATACTGGCATGATGCGGGATAATTATCCATCTCCCAATATAGCAAATCCCAAAGGAGTCAGTTATTCAGGATTATCTCTTTTTCAGACCAATATTCCATTATTTTCAGATTTATGTCAACAAACATTTTACATTGATTTGCTTCATTACATTGCCAAAAATGAAGGGTGTTTCGATGCCGTAAATAGTTATGACAGAGCCATTTTCTCCTTCGGTTTTATTCAATTTACAGGAGGATTAGCAAGTGGTTCGATGCTAACGAGGGTTTTACAAAGATTCAAAACCAAAGATGAATATGCCTTTAATGATTGTTTCGGGAAATATGGTATGAATGTTCAAAACTATAAGGTGCCACTTTTTCAAGTTGAAACCACCACTGGTATAAAAGAAGGAGACGCTGCCTATTTGGAAATCGCCAATAATTTACCATTAACTACGGCATTTATTGCCAGCGGATTCAGACGAAGTATGATTCGTTCGCAAGTAGAAATTGCCTTGGAGGAATATGTATTAAAAGCCCTCTCTCCTACCCAAATGATTGTAATTAATGGCGTAAATATTGCTCTAAATCAAATACTTAAAACACAGGGAGGTTTTGCATTAAGGGTAGATTTATGTGTAAATCGTGGATTAGGAGGTTCATTAATTGTGCTGAAAAAAGCTATTGAACAAGTTGTGGCAGAATCAGGCATTAAAGATTTATCAAAAATTAATGAAAAAAGAGTTGTTGAAATGGTAGCACAAAACGATATTGAAGCTTGGAAAAAACAAAGAGTTTTGAAAATCTTAAATAGTGGCTTTAGCTTTCTAAAATAAGAAGCTGTTTAGGTTAATTTATTCGAGTTAAAAAAAGTAATTTTTAGGCTACAAATCATTCATAAAATTGAAACGTAACGCTGTTATGCTTAAATTTTATGAATGATTTTTACTCAAAAACTTATCATTTTCACGTTCAAAAAATTAACCTAAACAGCTTCTAAGATTTCGGATTCATTCATCACACCACTAATGAAAAAAACTTTATTACCCCATTGGCGAAAAGTTACCGCCAATACAAACCACTATGCAAAACTTTACAAAGAAACTTATGAAAAAGTTGGATTACTTCCTGTATCGGAGGAATACATTTTAGGTTGTCATTCAATTTTATACTATTTCAGAGAAAATTTAGTCGGCGGATTTATCATCAATGACGGAAAAATGAAGCCTTTAAGGTATTTTTCAATCATTAAAACCGATGAGGAGATTGAATTATTATTGGATATTGAAGACCTTGAAGAGTCTCATTTGATGGAAATTTGTTGCATTTTCTTAGACAAAAAAATAGCACCCATGTACCGAGTGCTATTTTATGTTGAGGTATTATCAAAAACCTACAAATTTGCCAAATTTTGGCATAAAAAAGGCATTTTAGGAGGTAGCTTCGAGAAGAAAATTCAATTAATGCAAATGAAATTAATGCCTCATATTATTCTCAAAACTGTCATAAATAAATCTTTAAAAATTACTGGGCATTCAAAAGGATTGGTGATGCTTTATTATTGCCCAACCAATGAATTTATCCTTCGAGCCATTTCAGTAGTTCTTCAGTATTCTTTTCTGAAATTATTTAAAAAAGCACAAAAATCTAATTGAGTACACCACAACGATTTAAGAAATGAGCAACTTCTTTAGCAGTGCTAAAAGTATAATGCTCACCAAAGTATTCTTTTGCTTTGTTGATAATTTCTTTGTTATAAAACTTTAAGGTTGAAGCTGTTACCTCTGTAACTTTCGCAAATTCATCCAAAGACTTATTCTCGGTATCGCTGGCGTATGCTTGTAAAATAATCATCTCTTTGGGAGAGAATGGAGAGTTTTCCCAAATAAACGCCCTATTAATAAACACATTGTATTTGTCCACTAAATCAGGGGGAATATCCGTAAATCGTGGTTCGGGTGCTTCATTATTAAATCCCTTTTTGATGACCGTAAATTCAGAAAGATACTGCAACAATTTACCGTCACTGGTAAACTGAAAAGGAGAAATTGTTCGCTTCACGAGCATCAATTCTCCTTGTGAATTTTTGAAGGGAAGTTGTACAATAAATTTGGGTTTTAGGAAGGCTAACAGCGTTTTGGCTTCCATATTAAATTCAAAAATTTTCCTCCACATCAAAGACATTAATTGTAAAATTCCTGGAGACGGAATGGCTTGTACGTACTGTATCATATCAAAATTGTCTGAATGATAGCCAATTTCTTCCAAGCCTTTGGCATAAACAATACTAAAATCGGAGACATTGACGATAAAGAAAAACTGCTCATATCGTAAGCCCGTTGTGAGCATCATCAATTCATCTTGTTGCTCTTTTTCACTAACCAAAAGGTCTTCACTTTGATTTTCTAAAAACTGTTTTTTGGTAAACTCTTTTAAACTTTTAAATTCTTCAAGTTGTGTTTTTTTTACTTTCATAGGTCAATTTTCAATGTTAGAATTATTACCTCTCCAAGAGAGGTATTTTTATGATTTTTAAAGTTACAAATTTGTAGAATATTAATGGCTAAAACATCTTTAATATTCGCTGTTTGATAAACAGTTTTAAACCTCAAAAAACTATGAATTCTTCAATTTTCCCTGTCGTATTTGTGAAGAATAATCAGTTGTTGCTTTATAAAGAAAAAACTAAAATTTCAATTGCTGATCTTGTTTTATTAGAAGCACACAAAAACTACACCTGCCTGTATTTATGCAACGGCAAAAAACTCGTAGTACCAAAAACACTTAAACTTTTCGAAGATTTATTAACGAATCATAATTTTTACAGAATTCATAGAACATTTTTAATTAACTACGCCCATTTGAAAAATTATAATGCTGATTTGGGAGAGGTATATTTAACAGGAAATGTAAAGGCAACAACCTCTCGAAGAAAAAAACTGGACTTTGAAGTTCAGCTCAATTATTTATCGTAAAGTTTCACGGTAAACTCGATACTTAGTAAATGGTTCTTTAATGATTTCTACATTTACCATTTGATAATTAATAGTTCGTGACACATTAAAACAAAAAACGATGTCAAAATGACATCGTTTTTTTGCTAAATTTTCACTCTTTTTACCTCAATTTCTTCCTCCAATTTAACGTTCACTTTTTGGGTATCCTTAAAATTGAAAACTTGTCCGTCCTCCCTAATATTTTTGAGCAAATCAAAATCTAATTCTTGAATTAACCACCCTTCATTTTGAGGTTTTTCAATTGACACAATACCTTCTTCTGGTAAATTTTTATCGGGACTTGCATAAATCGCAGTATATCCAAAATTTATATCCACCGCTGGCGACCATTCAGCATTATTAATCGTCTGAGAAACAGCCACATAACATTGGTTTTCCAAAGCCCTTGCCCTTGCTCCTACGTGTACACGGGTTGCCCCTCTGAGTGTTTCTGTACAACTTGGTGCTAAAATTAAGTTTGATCCGTTGGCACAAA
This sequence comes from Arcicella sp. LKC2W, assembly GCF_034931005.1. Lineage (NCBI taxonomy): Bacteria > Pseudomonadati > Bacteroidota > Cytophagia > Cytophagales > Flectobacillaceae > Arcicella > Arcicella sp. LKC2W. The sequence continues at coordinate 42,529 of NZ_JAYGIN010000005.1, read as the reverse complement.
GTAATTGCGAACCGATTGGAAATTCTATATCATAACAAATCTGAATCCCGAAACTTCCCCAAACGGCTTCAAAAACAGATAAAACTTTGGGGGCTGATGCAATTCCCCATTCTTCATTTTCAAAACGAGTCATGAAAAATTTGTCTTGAAAACCCACCAATCCTTTTTTTGAAAAAACAAAAACTCGATTGTAAATTTTGTCATTTTCTAAAACTGGGAAACTCGGAGCTACAATAATTACCTCAAATTTCTTGGCTAAATAGGAATAAGTTTCACAAAAAAAATCTTTCAACGAATCCATTTCCAAAACTTGCTTCTGTAAATCGTGCCTGATTTCTTCACTCAAAAGACTTGTTAATTCCATAGAACCATATTCTGGAAAAAGTAGAAGTTCTGCTTTTTGTTCAACCGCAGATTTCACCCAATTTTTAGTATATTTTTGCCAATCAGTTAAACTTTGATGAAAATTGATTGGATATTGAGCCGTTGCAATGGTTATTTTCATAGAATTCTAAATATTTTTCACCCAGTAAACCATTGGTTTTACGGTCGATTCGCTTTCATTAATATCTAACCAATCAAATTGACTTTGCAGACTTTCATCTTTTTGATAACCTCTTTTCGTCCAAAAAATATCATGCGGTTGATAATTTTGTGGTTTTAAGAGATGATTTTCTGGACGAACAACTGAACAAAAGCACGTCTTTTCAAATGTTTCAAAACTACGGGCATGATTTTCTCTTTCTTCAAAAAAACGATTTCCAATTCCTAAACCTCTGTATTTAGACAATAAAATGCTTTCTCCAAAGTAAAAAACAGTTTCAATATTTATACCTGCCTTGATAAATGGCTCTTGAACATCGGCAGTTTCATCAAACAATGGGATACACGTGGTCGCTCCCACCATTTTTTCATCATCCCAAACGCTAAATAAAAGTGCATTTTCTGAATTTATATATGTCTGTAAATATTCTTGTTCGTGAACAATTGTACCCTCATATAAATAAGGATAATCTTTAAAAACTATAATCCGTAATTGTGCTAAATTTAAAATCACAGATTGTATTTCTTTACCTTTAAAGGCTTTGTAAGTAAGCATCTCATGAATTATGATTACATGAATTTTCAGTCTGACTATCGTCTGACGTAATAAAATTGGTCAGACGATAGCCAGACCATTTGTCGTTAACCTAAATATTTTTTCTAATGCTACTTAGAAACCAACTCAATCCAAAGTGGAAGGTTGTAATAAGTTGTTACACGAGAGATTTTGCCATCAGTAATTCCTAAGAAAGCCGCCGCAGGAAGAACATAAGTCTGATTGTGAGCAGGTGGTAAATCTTCGTCAGCTTTTTTGTAAATGCCATTTACGGTAAATTCAACCGCAATTCTTTGGTCGGAAGGTTCAGTAAAAAATACCATGTCCGTGAGGTTTTCATCGTAACATTCGTCCATTTTTTCTAAAAACTTAGTAAAATTTTCTATTCCGATACGAACATCGCCTTGATTACTTTCATGACGAACCTCAGGATGAAGCAGTGATAACATTCCGTCCCAATTCTTTTGATTAAAATATTGATAGTATTGTTGTACTAATTCTAATGATGCCATTGGATAATTTTTTAAAGGTTTTTCAGTTTTATTGGCAAAACTACAAAGATTTGAACGTTTCAAATTCATATTTTCACAAAATCAAACCACAATCAGTAGATTTGTGTTACAAACTTATAATCACCCCAACTTCAATCTAAACAAAATGCTCAAATCAAAAATACGCTTACTTATCTTATTGCTTACCGCTAACTGCTTCATACATTCATCATTTTCGCAAGCAATAAAACCAATGCCTACGGGAGAGATTTTAATAAATCTCAAGAAATTGAATGTTGTTGGTTCTGCTCTGTACATAGCAGCACACCCCGACGATGAAAATACCATCATGCTTTCTTGGCTCGCCAAAGAGCGAAAAGTTAGAACCTCTTATCTTTCGGTTACTCGTGGTGATGGCGGACAGAACTTAGTTGGACCAGAATTATCTGATTTACTGGGACTTATCCGCACGCAAGAACTTTTAGCCGCACGTTCCATAGATGGACCAGAGCAATATTTTACCCGTGCTAACGACTTTGGTTTTTCAAAAAATACCGAAGAGACGATGCAAATTTGGGGAAAAGATGCCGTTTTGGCTGACGTTGTTTGGAGAATCAGAAATTTACGTCCTGATGTAATTATTTGTCGTTTTCCACCAGATGCACGTGCAGGACATGGAAATCACTCGGCATCGGCAGTTTTGGCAGAAGAAGCTTTCAAACTTTCGGGCGACCCAACTAAATTTCCAGAACAATTGAAATACGTAAAACCTTGGCAAGCGAAACGTGTGGTTTGGAATACGTTTAATTTTGGGACGGTTGCACAAACCCAAAAACCTGCTGAAAAAGAGTGGATTCAAGTTGATATCGGAGCGTTTAATCCATTATTGGGAAAATCATACAACGAAATTGCTGCCGAAAGTCGCTCACAACATAAATCACAAGGTTTTGGTGTTCCTCGTGGACGTGGTGCAAGACCAGAATATTTGGTTCATAAATTTGGAGAAAAAGCCGAAAAAGACCTTTTTGACGGCGTTGATATTACTTGGAATAGAGTAAAAGGCGGTTCAAGCATTGAAACTTTAGTGAATGATGCTATCAAAAATTTCAATCCAGAAAATCCTTCAACCATCGTTCCAACTTTGGTAAAAGCCTATCAATTGGTGAATAATTTAGAAGATGAATATTGGAAAACTCAGAAGAAAAAAGAGTTAGAAAACTTGATTATAGCTTGCTCAGGTTTATATTTTGAAGCAAATCCAAATGAATATTCTGCGGCATCGAGTGAAAAAATAAACGTGGTTGCCACTGTGATTAAACGTTCTGATTTACCCGTTACCCTTTCAGAAATTAAGTTAGTCGGTTTGGCAAAAGACAGCATAATGAAATTGGAATTGGGCAATAATGAATTACAAAGATTTACCTTTTCAGCAGAAATTGCTAAAAATCAGCCAAATACGCAACCCTATTGGTTAGCGGAAAAGAAAATGGGTAAAGGAATGTACCGAGTTGATAATCACGAATTGATTGGTTTACCTGAAAAACCTACGGATTTACAAGCAGAATTTACCTTTACGATTGACAATCAAAATTTTAAGTTTTCATCTCCCGTAATTTTCAAATACACCGATGAAGTGCGTGGGGAATTGTATCGCACTTTTGAAATTCGTCCAGAAGTAGCGGTAAATATTGCAGACAAAGTTTACGTTTTTGCTGATAATCAACCTAAAGACGTTGAACTTACGTTGAAATCTGCCAAAGCAGGTGTATCAGGAAGTGTAAGTTTATCATTACCAACAGGTTGGAAGTCAAATCCTGCGAGCATTGATTTTAATTTAGCCAATAAATACCAAGAGCAAAAAGTTGTTTTCAAAGTAACACCAAGTGTAAAAGATTCAGAAGGCGAAATAAAAGCCATTGTAAAAACGGCAAACGGAACGTTCGACAGAGGCATTAGAACGGTTGCTTACGACCATATTCCTCCGCAAACACTTTTTCCTTTGGCAGAAGCCAAAGCGGTGAAATTAGACATTAAAACCAAAGGAAAATCAATTGGTTATATTGCAGGTGCAGGCGATGAAGTTCCTGCGGCATTACGTCAAATTGGTTATTCTGTAACTAATTTAACAGAGAAAGAATTTAATGAGGATTTATCAAAATTTGATGCTATTGTAGTGGGTGTTCGTGCTTACAATACCGAAGAAAGACTGAAATTTTATCAGAAGAAATTGATGGAATACGTGGAGAAAGGCGGTAATATGTTGGTTCAGTATCAGGTAAATAATCAATTACAAAAAATTGATGGTGGTATGGGACCTTTTCCTTTCAAAGTTTCGAGAGAACGTGTAACGGTTGAAGAAGCAGAAATTCGTTTCTTGAAACCAGAAAGTCCGTTATTGAATACGCCAAATAAAATCACGAATAAGGATTTTGAAGGTTGGGTTCAAGAAAGAGGTTTGTATTTTGCGAATGAATGGGACCCAAAATTTGAGACAATCTTATCGTCAAACGACCCAAATGAAAAGCCTTTAGATGGCGGCTTACTTTATACAAAATACGGAAAGGGAAATTACATTTTTACGGGTTACGCTTTCTTCCGTCAATTGCCTGCGGGTGTTTCGGGTGCGTATCGTTTATTTGCTAATTTGATTTCTGCTGGGAAATAGGCATTTTGTTTGAACTATGATTTTTTGGATTGATTGATTTTAAGATTTTGCTTACTTTTTATCCTAAAATCAATCAATCTAAATAATCATGGTTCAGATTTAAGGAAAATTAAAAGGTAAAAACATTTTAAACCTTACCTTTTTGTCGTCCTGTGTTGCGGATGACCACCTCGGAGATAACAGTATTGCATTTATTAAACCTTCATCTAACGCTGGATTATTACTATGAGTTAACAATTGTACTTCTGATACGCATCCATCCTTTTCGATGAAAATACAAGTTAAAATCATCGTCTTGTTTTTATCAATCTTTATGGATTTTCTTTGTAAAAACCTTTTTACATAAGCGTTCAAGGAATCTCTTCCTCCAAGAAATGTAGCGGCTTTTTCGCTAAACATATATGCAATTGTATCTGGATTTTTATTTAAAAAAGGCTCCATAATTGATTTGGCATCAATTATGGTAATTGTATCATTTCTTTGCGAAAAGACACAATTTGTGAGTAGAAGTACCATGAAATAGACTCTCAGAATTGTAAGTGCATTTTTCATATTTTTAGCTTTGATTCAATATAGATTCATTAAGTAGTTCAACATTATGATGCCTTTATCCTCAAATCAAACTCAAAATCTTCAATTTCTATGATTTTGAGTTTTGCAAAGTCGGGATGTTGTGGATTAAACAAATAGTTAAACTCATTTTTGATGATAGCAGATGGTACTTGTAGCACACAAGTGTTAAAATCTTCAATCCATTTATCTCCTAATTCTTGACATAGTTGATAATTCTCATGGTCAGTCCATTCTTTGGGAAGGTCTGAATTCGTGATTTTCGTAATTTCCATTTCTTCAGGAATCTCTACAACGGCTACTTTAAATGCTGTTTTCAATCTATCAGAATTTAAGTGTACAACCATTTCCAAACACGCTAATGCCCGTGAAGAAGCCGTATAACACATAAAAATTCCATTTGAATTCCATATCGCAGCGTAACCCGAACCACGCAAATTTCCTGCCCACTTTTCGGTTGTAATTCTATAAACAAGCATAGATATAATATTAAGCGGTAGCACCAAATTCTATTCGATATAATTCTTCCATAATTAACTCAATTCCACCCGAAGTTTCCATTAATTCCGCAGGAATTTCCCAACCTAAACCATAAGCAGGTTTCATAATCCATTTACGAAAAGCCTCTAATTCGCCAAAAATTTCATTCCCTTTCTTAAATAATGCAATGAGTTTTAGAGCGTGTTCACTGTTAACTACGTCCAAGTTTTTACCTTCCTGTGTATAACGAGTTATCGTTTTGGCAGAAGTGTTAAACAATGTAGCAATTTGTTCTTTTTTGAACCCTGTCAATAAAATTATATCATATAAAATACTTGCACTCAATCCTTTACGAGCATTAAGAACAATAGAAATATTACCCCGAATTTGTGGAGCATATTTAGCGTAAATCGCTGCTTCTTCTTGAACTTCCATGATTTTTTCTTGATGTTTTTAATGAGAATCTTCTATTCAAAATCTTACTGTAAATTAAAGGGAATTTGTCTAAAAAATCAAGACAAATTCCCTTTAATAATCTTAAACAAAAAAAAGCCGTCCTTCTCAGAACGGCTTTCATAGGCTTTAAATTCTTACTTCTTAGTTACTCTCACAGAAATTCTACGGTTTGCCGCACGACCTTCTTCTGTATCATTCGTAGCCACAGGATTTTCTTGTCCGTAACCTTCAGATTCTAAACGAGCATCAGTAATTCCTAATTTTACTAATTCAGCTTTTACCATTGAAGCTCTGTTTCCAGATAATTTCAAGTTTGCGTTTGCATCACCTGTATTATCGGTATAGCCTCCCAATTTGATATTTACCGAAGGAAATGCTTTCAAAATTTCCGCAATATTCTTCAATTGTTCTGCTGATTCAGGTTTTAAAGTTGATTTACCTGTTTCAAAAGTCAAACGGTCAAAATCAAACCATGCTTTTTTATCAATTGCTTGGCTTGGATTTTCGATAAATTTCAACAAGTTATTTTCAATTCCATTTTCTGGAATATTCAACGTTACTCCCGACGATAATGCTTTATCTAATTTAGCCCCTAAATTTTTAATTCCTTCCGAAACTGGCAATTCAGACGCTAATTGGGGAGTCATCGCTTCTACATGAATACCGTCCATTGCTTTAGTAATACTGTCAGAATGAACAGCGATATATGGAGCAATTACCAAAGAAACAATCGACATCAACTTAATCAAAATATTCATTGAAGGTCCAGATGTATCTTTGAAAGGGTCACCCACGGTATCACCTGTAACTGATGCTTTGTGTGGCTCAGACTTTTTGTAATACATTTCGCCATCAATTAAAACACCCTTTTCAAATGATTTTTTCGCATTATCCCAAGCACCACCTGCGTTAGATTGGAATAAGCCCATCAAAACACCTGATACCGTAACACCTGCTAATAAACCACCCAAAACTTCTGGTCCCATTGTAAAACCAACTAAAACGGGCGTAATTAAAGCAATTGCCCCAGGAAGAATCATTTGTTTGATAGAAGCCTCTGTTGAAATAGCCACACATTTTTCGTATTCTGGTTCAGCTTTGTATTCCATAATTCCCGGAATTTCACGGAACTGACGACGAACTTCATTAACCATTTCCATCGCTGCTTTTCCAACGGCAGAAATACACAAGGCACTGAAAATAAATGGAATCATACCTCCTACAAAAAGACCTGCCAACACATCTGCTTTGTAAATATCAATCGCTTTAATTCCCGCAATACCCACGAAAGCCGCAAAAAGAGCTAATGAAGTCAAAGCTGCCGAAGCAATGGCAAAACCCTTACCCGTTGCTGCCGTTGTGTTACCAACTGCATCTAAATTATCGGTACGTTCACGTACTTCTGGAGGTAATTGAGACATTTCTGCAATACCACCTGCATTATCAGCAATTGGACCAAAAGCGTCAATTGCCAATTGCATAGCCGTTGTTGCCATCATACCTGCTGCCGCAATCGAAACCCCATAGAGTCCTGCAAATTTGTAAGAAAGGATAATACCCGCAGCCAAAACCAAGATTGGTAAAACTGTTGATTCCATACCAACTGCTAAACCACCAATAATATTTGTAGCGTGTCCTGTACCTGATTTTTGAATAATTGATAAAACTGGACGTTTGCCCATTGCAGTGTAATATTCCGTAATAATTGACATCAAAGCACCCACAACCAAACCAACGACAATTGCCAAGAAAACACCGTTTGACGTAAATTCAAAACCACGAAGATTTAGTGTTTCTGGTAAAAGAGTTTTTACTAAGAAATACGAAGTAATAAAAGTAATAATTACCGAAGCCCAGTTTCCTAAGTTTAAAGCCGCTTGCACTGAAGAATTTTCGTTCTTGATTCTCACTAAAAATGTAGAAACCAAAGAAGCCAAAAGTCCAACACCTGCAATCATCATTGGTAAAATTACTGGAGAAAATCCACCGTAATTATCAGTTACGTTGATTTCTTGACCCAATACCATTGTTGCCAAAATTGTCGCCACGTAAGAACCAAATAAATCGGCACCCATACCCGCTACGTCACCTACGTTATCACCCACGTTATCCGCAATAGTTGCTGGGTTACGCACGTCGTCCTCTGGAATTCCAGCTTCTACTTTACCTACTAAATCAGCTCCAACATCGGCAGCTTTTGTATAAATACCTCCACCAACACGAGCAAAAAGAGCGATTGATTCAGCACCTAATGAAAAACCTGCTAATACTTCAATAGCTTTTTTCATTTCGTCAGAAGTCAAGGGTTGGTCTTTGGCGAAATAGTTATAGAAGATAATAAATAACCCTCCAAGTCCTAAAACAGCTAACCCTGCTACGCCCATTCCCATTACAGAACCACCTGTAAATGAAACTTGAAGTGCTTTTGACAAAGAAGTACGTGCCGCTTGTGCAGTACGAACATTGGCTTTTGTTGCCACAATCATTCCGATATAACCCGCCAATGCAGAAAGGAAAGCTCCAATCAAAAATGAAACTGAAATTAATGGAGAAGAGTGAATTGGGTTTTCAGCAGTACCTTCGTTTGACCCCAAAAAGAAAAGTAAAACGGCTGTTGGAATAGCAAAATAAGCTAATACTTTCCATTCTGCTTTTAAAAATGCAATTGCTCCGTCGGCAATATAGCCAGAAAGTTTTTGCATATTTTCATCTCCTGCGGGTTGCTTAGAAACCCAAGAAAAACGCCATGCTGTGTACAGCAATCCAATAATTCCAAAGACTGGAACGTAGTAAATAATGTTATTCATTAGTTATATTAAGGGTTTGTTTTTTGTTTAGTGATTATCTTTGTAAACACCATTTTTATAGAAAAATGTGCATCGACTATATAAATTACTAAACGTTGAAATGATTAAAAGGCAATCTTTATCTCGTCAGAAGCACTATTCTAAATTATTGGATAAATTATAATTTAACACAGTTTCTTACAAAAACAGGATTTCACAAATATACATTTTTAAGATTGTTAATAAAAAACTATTTCAAGATAAAATTGGATTTATTTTATTGAATTTTCACTTATTTGAATGGTGGAAATGATATTTTTTTAGAAAAAAATATTTTTATTGGCTTTATTTCGACAAATAATTTCTTTTATCCTGCTTTAACGCTTTCGTTATCTAAAATAATAACAGAACAATACACCAAAACCATAATAGCCTAACAAACAATAACTTATATTTAAAATCCGAACGTTCAGTCTAATTCTAAGGCGTAATTATATCGAACTTGAGACAAAAAACTTAATACAAAAACTAATGATTATAATTATTCCGTTTTGAATGTAGCCCTTTAGTAGTAACTTATCGAAAAAATCAACACAAGTTGTAACAAAGTATATTTTACAAACCCAAAGTAAGGACAATTTCGAATTACAATTATCTCAGGCTTGATGAGCAATGGTCTGTGGGATTTTAAAATCGTGTTTGATTTTGTTCCAGTACTTAGATAAATGAATTGGTTTGTGAATTTAAAGCCATATTAGAATTTTGAAAAATAGTAATGAAAGAGATTAGAAATATTATTGAAACATACCAAAAAATTGACTTTTCAAGACAAAAAGCCGCTCTTGCAACAGTGGTGAGAGTTGAAGGTTCTTCATACCGCAGAACAGGTGCAAGAATGTTAATTACCGACTCTGGCGAGTGGATTGGGGGTATCAGCGGAGGGTGTTTGGAGGGTGATGCTTTGAAAAGAGCAAAACTGGCAATGGCTCAAGGAAAACCAACCATCGTAACGTATGACACAACTGACGACGACCCCTACCAAATTGGCGTAGGCTTAGGTTGCAATGGCATTATTGATGTATTACTGACACCCTTAGACTTCAAAAATGAGAATAATGCAGTGCTAACTTTACAAAGCTGCATCAATAGTCGCACACCCAATGTGGTTCTTTCTGTAACAAGTTTAAAAGGGAAATTTGAGCAATTTTCTCTCGGACAAACTTTTCGATTTGATAATGCGGAAAACTTCTCTCAAAAATTTTCAAACTCAGAAATTGTAAATGATTTACTACATGAAATTGAAAATTGTTTTTCAAGTGAAAAATCAACTTCTCAAATTTATAAAACGGAACAAGGTGAAATCAAGTTTTTCATTGAAGTAATTATTCCTTCCACACATTTACTAATTTATGGGGGTAACTATGACATTTATCCAATGGTAAAATTGGCAAAAGAGATTGGCTGGAAAGTATCTGTAATTTGTAATCCGTTGAAAGTCCATAAGTATTTATTGGATATGGCAGACGAGGTGATTGACAGAGAAAAAAGTCAAAACTTAACCATTGACCCATATACGGTTGCACTTTTAATGGCTCATGATTATGAAACAGATTTTAGAAATATGAAAAATCTCATAAAAACAAACATAAAGTACATCGGAATGTTAGGGCCTAAAAAACGAACGGATAAAATGTTTGTGAAATTGACTGAAGATGGAACGCCCATTTCTGATGAAGATTTGGCACGAATCGCAACACCTGTTGGTTTGGATATTGGTGCAACTACGCCCGAAGAAATAGCCATTTCGATTATTGCGGAAATAAAAACGTTTTTTTCTGGAAGAGATGGAAGTCGATTGACTTTTAGAGAAGGAGCAATTTATAGTTAAAAAGCCTGGGTACACTGTTTAATAAGTTACGGAACTATAAAGGGTTTGTCGCAACATAAAATTAGACCACGGATAATACAGATTTAACAGATTTTCACTGGGATGCACAGTCTGATAAAATCAAGAATAATCTGATTGTACGTCCCAATGTAAATCCGTCGAATCTGTTAAATCTGTGGTCTAATCTTGTCTGCAACAAATAGTTTATACTTCCGATAAGTTACTTCAACTTTCGGGAAGTTGACATAACTTATTAAACAGTGTATTCTGGCTATAAAAGCAAATTTTCAAAAACCGTAGGTTCGGCTTTGAAAGCTCCAAAAAATGCGAACAAACCGTAGTTTTTTGAAGGACGGCTTCCATAAATTACACTTGGGGCAAACCTTAAAACTTCAAAAATTTACGTTGATAATATTTCTGGTCAATTTTTACGTTGATAAAATAGGTTCCTGCGACAAATTTTTGAACATCGATTTCTAAATCATTATCACCTGCTACACCATAAGTGTCTGAATAATAAACCATTCTGCCTAAATTGTCAAAAATCTCAATCAAAACTGGTTTAAAATCCAGCAAGTTAAATCCTAATGAAATTAATTGATTGGTCGGGTTTGGATAGACATTTAATTCTTCACATTCAGTACAAAATGTAATTGGGATAACTTCAGTTTGCTTTCCAGAATTTGAACAAGTAAAATTTAATTTAGCATTACCAATCAAATAACTACTTTCTGGAATTTTAATTTTGACATGATGATTTCCTTCTGAAATTTGAGAAAATTTGAACGAAAAGCCATGATTTGAATTACCTGAATATCGTTGCGAATCAGGATTTAAACTGTCGGCAAAACTCGTTTTTATCACTTTTCCATCCAACAAAATTTCATACTTTACAGCTTTTGAAATATCACTTTTGTTGACAATCCAACCATATCCACCCTGACAGTCAGCCTTTTGCAATTGCCCCTCATACTCAGCATTAATACCACTATTTTCACAAACAGAAGGAATTTCTTTGATAAAGTCTTCGTCAAGGATTACCTCAATGGGTTGTCCTCCGTTTTCTGCCGTTAAACCTTGCCAAACGGGCATAACACTACATCCTCCTGAACCCGTAATACATCCTCCTTCAAACAAAAAATCTGATAATTTAAAGGTTAATTTTGCTTTAGGAATAATTTGAAGTGAAGCTTTATTTTTAAGCCATTTATTTTTAATTACTTCAACATATTTGGGTGAATTTTCTAAAATTTCCATCAAGTTTTTTCCCTTTACATTCGGGAAAACAGCTACTAATTTGGCACCATGAGTAAAACTTTGGTCAATTTGCTGAAATGAAGAAGATTCGTAAACGGCAGTTTCGGTTTGTGAAGGAATTAGGTCTTTTAATTCTGCTTCATTCATTATCCATTTATTGGGCAAATTACTACGCAGTAAATCCATCGCAAATCGGTGATTGTATGAAAGTCCGTTATTAATTTTGGTTCCGTCCGTTCCTTCTCCTAAATCTTTAAAAGCCATTGTTCCACGTCGAACCGACAAATCATCAAACACAGAACCATAATCATTCACAATTTTGAATGGTCGGTTTACTTTTACTGCTTTCACGGTTTGAATGAATTCGGTACTAAACCGTTTTAACATAAAATGACGGAAGTTATACCAATCTTTTCCATCTTGCCCTTCAAAAGAGTATTGAAAATAAAAGTTATATTTTGGGCTGATTTCATTAAAACTCTTGACATTATTATAATCCTTCCCCCATGCTTTTTTTAGGATATTGATATCATTACAGTAACGTCGTCTAAGCCAAACTTTGTATGCTTCTTTCATCGGTGACGAATAATCAAAAAGTCCCCCTTCATGCGAATTTCCAAAGGGATAGCCTAATTCTTGTTCTCCTGTTGTTGCTAAACTAACATATAAAATATCGCCATTTTCTTGGTATTTTTTATAGCGTTCGATAGTCTCCGTAGTAAAACTTTTCATTCTGTTCAAGGTAGAAGTTGCCGCAAAAGAGGTCATACTTCTTTTGCCTGGCCCCGACTGTGCCAAATCGTAGCGTCCTTGTCCATCAGTCATCACATCATTTGCATCAAAATTTGAACACCACTGATTTTTCGGGTCATCTCCACACCAGCCATCAATCCAAATTCTTAGACCGATTTTCATCCCCAACTCAGACGCTTTTTTCATCTGATTATCCACTTGAATCCAAGGATTGGGAGAATTGGCACGATACACTTTTACATAATCCCAAAGCACCGCAATATTTACCGCATTAAAACCTAATTGATGAGCTTTTTCAATTTCTTTTACGCCTAAATTATCATCTTTTTCATCAATATTCACCAAAACTAACGCCAAATAACGTTGGTTATCTTGAGAAATAATTTGGTGATTAACCAGTAAAAAAATGACAATCAATAACGTTTTAAATACTTTAGAGTTCAGCATGATTTTTCAAATTTTCTCAAATAAGTTATGAACAAGAACGTCGGCGAACAGCTCCGATATGGGCTAAAGCTCGCCGACGTTTAGCAAGAGTACTGGATGAGCTTATAATTTCGGAACTATCTACAATTTGTCGCAGAATAAAATTAGCCCACAGATTGTACTGATTCAACGGATTTACACGGATAAATTTAAAGAAAAATCAGTGTAAATCTGTTTTATCTGTTCTATCCGTGGTCTAATTTTGTCTTGCGACAAATAGTAGATAATTCCATATAATTTTCAATCGTAAATCGAGGATAAACCATTTACCAGTCTTCTAATCACCAATAACCACCTAATAACCTTTCACTAAATCAACATTATTTACTAACTCCTCTCCTTTTTCAAAACGTGCTAAATTATTCAAGAAGAAAACCACTTTATCAGCACTTTCTTCTGCCCAACCGCCCGACGAATGTTGTGTTAATAATACATTTGGCATATTCCAAAGTGGGCTTTCTGTAGGCAAAGGTTCTAATTCGGTAACGTCCAAAACTGCTCCTAATATTTTCTCCTCTTTCAGAATTTCAATCAAAGTATTTTCATCAACTGCTGAACCTCTTCCTACATTAACGAACAATGCCGATGGTTTTAGCATATCTAAGTACGTTTTATTTATCAAGCCAATGGTTTCTTTCGTTTCTGGAAGTGTGGCAATCAAAATATCCGTAGTAGGAAGATAATCAGCTAATTGGCTAATCGTTTTTGAGTTTAAAACGGTGGTTTCACACTCAAATCCGCTTAATAATTGTTGCGTTTTCAGACCAATTGCTCCACTTCCTAAAATCACAACTTTAGCTTTGTGCAATAAATGAAGCGTTTCACGGATTGGCGTGCCTACCCATTCATTTTTAGTTTGGAGTCTGGTCAATTCATCAATTCTACGATAAACCGCTAAAATTCCTGCCACCGTAGTTTCAGCCACTGATTGTCCGAAAAAGCCTTTTAAATTGGTAAGTTGAAATTGGTATTCGGTTAATTGTTGGTATGGGTCAAGTCCTGTTGAGTTTAGTTGTAGCCATTTCAATTGAGAACTGGCATTTAACCAATCTAAAGGCACATTTCCGTAGCAAATATCACAAGTTAAAAATTGTTCATTTAATGTTTCCGTAACTTCTCCATCACCAAATATTACTTCATATTTGGGTTTGAGTCCGTCTCTGAATTGTTGATAAATAGATTCTTGAAATTTTGTGTGAATGTAAATTTTCATAAAATATTTTACTGATTTGGGGATTTTGGACAATGATTTAGAACGCAGATTCCGCAGATGCAAGCACCGCAGATTTTTATAGATTGGTTAATTATATTCTGTTGAATTATAATTGTTTGAACTATGATTTTTAGGATTTGAGTATTCAGACAATTATAGACTGAGACATAACTTATTAGAAGTAAAATTTAGTAATTCGGCTCAACTTCCCGAAAGTTTAACCCCTGACGGAGTTATTTCGGGAAGTTCTTATTCCAATAAGTTATGTCATTCTCTATAACACTGACATTATACAATATTTTGTCAGTCATAAAATCATTTTTTCTGCAAGCATGACACCGATTTTGCCATTTTATGACAATCTGTCAGAAAAAAATCTACTGGCATTAAGATTGTTGAAATTAAGGAAAATTAGCATTAAAACTTATTCAAATAATAAATTAATAAATAAAATGGGAAAAATTATCGGTATTGACTTAGGAACAACCAACTCTTGCGTAGCCGTAATGGAAGGTAATGAGCCAGTCGTAATCGCTAACTCAGAAGGTCGTCGTACTACACCTTCAATCGTTGCATTCTTAGATAATGGAAACGGTGAACGTAAAGTCGGAGATGCAGCCAAACGTCAGGCAATCACTAATCCTAAAAACACTATCTCTTCTATAAAGCGTTTCATGGGTAAGCGTTACTCAGAAGTAGGAAGCGAATTAAAAACGATTGCTTACACTATTGAGCAAGGTTCAAACGATACTCCACGTGTTCGCATTGGCGACCGTCTTTATACTCCTCAAGAAATCTCGGCTCAGATTCTTACGAAAATGAAGCAAACGGCTGAAGACTATTTAGGACAAACTGTTACAGAAGCGGTTATTACTGTTCCTGCCTACTTCAATGATGCAGAACGTCAGGCTACGAAAGAAGCAGGACAAATTGCAGGTTTAGAAGTAAAACGTATCATCAACGAACCAACTGCCGCAGCATTAGCTTACGGTTTGGACAAAGGTGGTAAAGATATGAAAATCGCAGTATTCGACTTAGGTGGTGGTACTTTCGATATTTCAGTATTAGAATTAGGTGATGGCGTATTTGAAGTAAAATCTACTGACGGTGATACTCACTTAGGTGGTGACGACTTCGACCAAGTTATCATTGAATGGTTAGCAGCAGAATTTAAAAACGACGAAGGTGTTGATTTACGTAAAGATGCCATGGCTCTTCAACGTTTGAAAGAAGCAGCAGAAAAAGCAAAAGTAGAATTATCTTCAAGTGCTTCTACTGAAATCAACTTGCCATATATCTTCCCTGTGGACGGTATGCCTAAGCACTTAGTACGTACTTTATCTCGTGCTAAATTTGAGCAATTAGCTGATTCATTGTTTTTACGTATGATGGAACCTTGCCGTCGTGCGATGAAAAACTCTGGTTATTCAAACTCAGACATCGACGAAATTATCTTGGTAGGTGGTTCAACTCGTATTCCTAAAGTAGTGGAAGAAGTTGAAAAATTCTGGGGTAAAAAAGCATCTAAAGGTGTAAACCCTGACGAAGCCGTAGCAATTGGTGCAGCCGTACAAGGTGGTGTATTGACGGGTGAAGTGAAAGACGTATTATTATTAGACGTTATTCCTTTGTCATTAGGTATTGAAACAATGGGTGGTGTTTTCACGAAATTAATCGAAGCGAATACAACTATTCCTACGAAAAAATCTGAAACATTCTCAACTGCTTCTGACAACCAACCATCAGTAGAATTGAACGTATTGCAAGGTGAACGCCCAATGGCAGCCAACAACCGTTCATTAGGACGTTTCCACTTAGACGGAATTCCACCAGCACCACGTGGCGTACCACAAGTAGAAGTTACTTTTGATATTGACGCAAACGGTATTTTACACGTTTCGGCAAAAGACAAAGGAACAGGAAAAGAAAGTAACATCCGTATCGAAGCATCAAGCGGTTTGACTGACGAAGAAATCGAAAGAATGCGTCAGGAAGCGAAAGCTAACGAGACAGCAGATAAAGCAGAAAAAGAAAAAATTGAAAAAATCAACCAAGCTGATTCATTGATTTTCCAAACGGAAAAACAATTGAAAGAATTTGGTGATAAACTTTCAGAAGGAAATAAAACAGCTATCGAAGGAGCTTTAGAAGGTTTACGTTCAGCACACGGTTCACGTGATGTAGCGGCAATCGACTCAGCTTTAGAAGCCTTGAACAACGCTTGGGCGGCAGCATCACAAGAGATGTACGCACAAGGTGGACAAGAAGCTCAACCAACTGGTGACGCTGGACAAACTACCGATTCAGGTTCTTCTTCACAAGCGGAAGATGTGCCTTTTGAGGAGGTGAAGTAAGATTTTGAGTTCATAGTAAAAACGCCCTTGGATTTGTTTCTGAGGGCGTTTTTACTATGAAATACACTTAAAATAATATAAATATGGAAAATTTACACGATGGTATAAGAATTAAATTACACAAAATAATCGATAAAATTCAAAATGGTAAAATTGAGGAAGATGATATAGAGTTAGTTTTAATAAGACTAAGAGAACACTCGCCTAAAGACAGTATTTTTAGAGAAATAGCACATTTTATTGCACATCCTAATAGAGATAGTGGAAAAACATTTGATTCTTTGTATAATGTATATTGTAGGATGTGTGCGTATATGAAATATCAACATAATAAGGCACAATTAGACATAAGTAAACCTTTAGAAAAATGGGAATATGATTTTATAATAAATCAGATTGCAATTTGTGATTCTACTAAATTAAAATCTGAAATCAATTTAGACAAAATACACGCCAATAGTCTAATTAAACGTTGTATAATAAAAAAAAATGGCAAATATGAAGTTCAAGTTTCTGAGATAAAAAAAATAATGCCAATTTTTCGACAAGCATTCGGATTTATAAAAATCCAAGAGTTGTTCAATGGTAGTGAGATTATGGATAGTTTTATTCAAGTTTTGGAAAGTAATGAATTTAAAATTGATCGGATTAATATTTATAAATACTCTGACTTAATTTTATTGACAATTCTCATTCTTATGCATAACAGAACTTTTAAAAATGAAAATGCAATTATTGGTAAAACAATTTTAACTATTCCAAATGACGTATATGGAAATTTAGAAAATACTATTGAACTTAGAGGAGAAATAGCATTGCCACAAGGTCTAAATATAATTGTAACCTTAATCAAAATAGATATAAATATAGAATCAATATTATCTGGAGATTTGATAATTAATAAAGAAATTGCAGATGGTTACTTTACGAAGGTATTTGATCAAAATGCTAATTTGACTCTTGTTAGAACTAATAATCAATATATTCTATCCAGATTAACTCCGCAGTAACCGTTTACCGATGCTGTCCATGCTATTCGAGATGTTCCAAAGGACAATCTCGAACTTATGATAAAAGGGATTTCCAATCCGAAGTAAAATAAAGTTCAATTAAACCTAATCACATTTTGTATAGACAAGGCAATGCTTTGTCTATACGCATTTATGGGCGTTTGGGTGTTTTGTCTGAACTGGGATTTTTAGGATTATTGCCGTTGTCTGTGTCTTCACAGACGACCATTATAGTTAATTAAGGGAAATTGTAAAATTGAAAGTACCAACTATTCGCCGCTGAACTTCCCGAAAGTTTTAAACTTTCGGGAAGTTTGTCCAAGCCAGATATGGTACGTTATTTTTTACAATTTCCCTAAAACAAAAAAATGTAAGAAATAGTCGTATCGTCTGTGGAGACACAGACAACGGAAACAGGGATTTCCAATCCGAAGTAAAATATAGTTCAATTAATCCTAATCACATTTTGTATAGACAAAGCAATGCTTTGTCTATACGCATTTATAGGCATTTGGGGTATTTTTATTGCCGTTGTCTGTGTCTTCACAGACGACCATTATAGTTAATTAAAACAAAAAATGTAAGAAATAGTCGTATCGTCTGTGGAGACACAGACAACGGAAACAGAGATTTCCAATCCGAAGTAAAATAAAGTTCAATTAAACCTAATCACATTTTGTATAGACAAGGCAATGCTTTGTCTATACGCATTTATGGGCGTTTAGGGTATTTTGTCTGAACTGGGATTTTTAGGATTAATGGATTTTAGGATAAAAATTAAAGAAATCTTAAAATCTGTAAATCAAAATAATCATAGTTCAGACAATCCCTCCTCAAATCCAATAAAACAAAGAGCCATCGGCTCGACCCATTTTGTAGGGGTGGGTTTCAACCCACCCAATAGATTAAATTATTCCCCGTTCCTACGGAACTAAAATATTCTTTTTATTCATCTTTCGGAGGGCTAAAACCCTCTGCTATAAATAAGATAAGCCGAGCCGATGGCTCTCTATTTGCCGTTGATTTCTAATCCGATGAAAAAGAAAAAAGAATGGAATATCACCCCAAAAACCGTTTAATAAATTCACTTTGAAATGCTCTTCAATTGGTGTAATTTGGCAATAGATAAATAGAAAACTCTCTGCACTCACTTGCAAAATACAAGTGAGTGCAGTTGCTAAACAAAATCCTTAAATTATTATCATTGAATTATGAAAAGTTTACAAAAAAAAATTATCCTATTATCTCTAATTATTTCTACTCTATCATTTACAAAAAGTAACACCCAATTACCAGATATATATCTATGCGGGTACGAAAGTAAAGGAGCAAAAAAAATAGCAACCTATTGGAAAAATGGTATTGCCACATATTTAACTGATGGTAGCTCTGATGCAGAAGCTTTTTCTATGGTGGTTGAAGGGAATAACATACACGTAGTCGGGATTGAATTTTCAGGATACACACCAGTAGCAAAGTATTGGAAAAACGGTATTTCAATTCCTTTGTATGAAAGAGCTATAACTTCTTTTGCTAATTCTATAGAAGTAATTGGGAATGATGTTTATATATGTGGTCAAGAATATGGAGACAAAAGGAACTCGACTGCGAAATATTGGAAAAATGGAATACCTACAAACCTATCTAATGGCGAAAGTATGGCATTAGCCCTTTCAATTAAAGTTATTGGAAAGAATATTTATGTTACTGGATATGAACGAACAAAAGGAAATGATTTTGCAGCTAAACTTTGGAGAAATGGCATATCTACGACATTAGAAGAAAATTCAATGGCAAAGTCCCTGTTTATATTAAAAAACAACGTATTTATTGCTGGAAATGAAGATAGGAAAAATGCTAATAATTACGGAACTTATTGGAGAAATGGCGTTCCAACAACATTTAATACAGGAAAAGTAACAGGACGAGTTATTTCTCGTTCAATGACAGTTTCAGGGAATGATATTCATATTGTTGGTAACGTATATACAAATGAAGGTACTGTGGGTTTTCATTGGAAAAATGGGATATCAACAAATTTAGATCCGCAAGCCTCCTCTTGTGAGGCACACTCTATTTTAACTCGTAATGAAGATGTTTATATTGGGGGATATACAACCAATAAGAAAGGAAATACTATTGCACAATATTGGAAAAATGGAGTACCTATATCCGTTAAGTCAGACCCAAATTCATCATCAAAAGCATTTTGTATTTTTATCGAAACTTATCTATAAAGCACAAGTTTCTCCATCCGTGGTTGGTTGAGGTGGTTCAAAACAGCGGCACACTTTTTTTGTGCCGTTGTTTTCCTATTGCCGTTGTCTGTGTCTTCACATACGACCATTATTGCCGTTGTCTGTGTCTTCACAGACGACCATTATAGTTAATTAAAACAAAAAATGTAAGAAATACTCGTATCGTATGTGGAGACACAGACAACGGCAACAGGGATTTCCAATCCGAAGTAAAATAAAGTTTAATTAAACCTAATCACATTTTGTATAGACAAGGTAATGCTTTGTCTATACGCATTTATGGGCGTTTGGGTGTTTTGTCTGAACTGGGATTTTTAGGATTAAGGGATTTTAGGATGCAATTAAAGAAATCTTAAAATCTGAAAATCACAATAATCATAGTTCAAACATATCACCTCATTGTCGTAAACACCACCTCTTATTGACGCATCAATAGTCCTGATTATCAAATCATTAAAACTACATTTGTATCATCGAAATCTAAACAATAAAAAGATGGCACAAATTAATCCCCACATTAACTTCAACGGAAATGCCGAAGAAGCTTTCAATTTCTACAAATCAGTATTTGGTGGAGAATTCGCAAAGATTATGCGTTTCAAAGATATGGCAAGTCCAGAATTTGAGGTATCTGAAACTGAAGCCAATAAAATTATGCACATTGCTTTACCGATTGGCAACAACATTTTAATGGCTAATGATGTCCCCGAATTTATGGGCAAAACCAATGAAAACGAAAACAGGTCTAAAATTGCGATTAGTGCCGAAAGCAAAGAAGAAGCAGAAAAGTTATTTAATGGGCTTTCAGTAGGTGGACAAATAGAAATGCCTCTAACGGACAGTCCTTGGGGTTCATATTTTGGTATGTTTCGAGACAAATATGGCATTGAATGGATGATTGATTTTGACTCAAAACTGGTCTAAGTATTCCATGCTACTCGAAAGGGAATAAACAGTTATACCCCTGCTAAGGGTTTGAAAACTTTAGCAGGGGTACAAATTCACCTATCGCTTAAAGGCATAAATAGATTTTTTGATATTATTCCGCCAAACTTGCGTAAAAGACAAATGCGGTTCTGCTAACCTTCCACTCCACGGCTGACTCATTTTCAGATAATGCGTATAAAATGTATTGGCAGAAATACCCCATTTATTCAAAAATCTGAGAGAGCCGTGTTTTTGTTTTACTTTTTTGGTAGTTTTCGAGCCAAAATGATAAAATAAACAATCACCGATTCCAATAAAATCTCTGACACCAATAAACCATAATTTCATCGAGAAATCAGGGTCAGAATACATTCCAGGAGAAAATTCAATACTATAACCTCCTATCCGATTCCATACCTCAGCACTCACCAAACTGACAGGCCAAGACGCTCCCGACCAATTACTCCTTTTAAAAGTATCTACATTTTCAATGAGTTCTTTCTCCCTAAAATGTTGTAAATCATCTCCATAATCAGCAATAATAAAAGGCGAATTTTGTGCGGAAGATTGATGCGGTTCAATTAATGTGGAGGACAAATAAAAGAGATTATCGGGCATTTTTTTGATGGCAGCCATAAAAGCGGTGTCCCAATGAGGTAAAGCTACCATATCGTCATTCATATAGACAATGTATGGGGTTTTCACGAGTGTCGCTAACTCATTCAAAGCCGAACAGATACCTGTATTTACTTCGGACTGCTTAAATTCGATGTGGTTTTGGTTGAGCCAATCTATTACCTCCTCCGTTCCTTCATTGACGTAAACCAAAATTTGATGGTGATAGTCGGAATAATTCCAAATGCTTTCGATGCAGAGTTTCAAATAGGGGAAATTATTCCAAGTTGGAATAAGAATGGAAAATTTTTCAGATTTCATAAGGCTTATGAGTTTAATTTGGGGTACTACGGCTTAGATAATCATCCATAAAATGATGCTTAAATCAAGGATTGCTTTCGAAACAACCCTTATACGTAGATACACATACAAACAATGTTGTATTGCTCTCAACAAACTTATTTACCAAAAAACTATTCCATCCAAATCTAATTTTGCTCGTGAATTTTAAACGATTTCGTCCGAAGGCAGACTAATTTTTGAAGATTACTTAGCCTTGAAACTCGCTTTTCAGCCATAAATTCAAACTCCTATAAAATACATCCCGACGAATCCATTATTTTATTTTCTCAAAAATTAGATAATTACCTGCATACATTAAAGATGAATTACCTTTATTGATGACACCCCAATAAAGTGTTTTTTGCCCTTTTTTGTCAACAATAATTCTAAAATCTTTAGCCGTTTCGATAAAATTATAAATCCTCGACTCACAAGCGAGCAGTTCATAACTTCCTGCCATTTTAGTAGAACCTAAAGCTGAGACTTTGAGCGTTCCAGTCTGTATTGAGGAGGAATAAGACAATATTTCTGCTGAGGCAAAATATAGATTTATCGGTGCTTGCCCATTCAAAATAATCTTTTGGGTTGAAGGTTCAGCCGCATCTTGTGTGATAACCAGCGTAATATCTTTACTGAGCGAATCTTTGGTTCCTCTTGCTTCGTAACACGGCAATTCTAAGGCATCTCCCAAAAGAGTGCTATTCAATTTCCAAGTACCTTGCAGTTCAGCAATTGAAAGTGTTTTTTGGGAAGAAAGTTCCTGATTTAAACTTGCGTCAACGACTTGTTCTTGGCAAGCAGTACAAAATATAAAGCCTAATAAAGCGATAATGAGAAATTTTATTAATTGTGTCATGGATATAAAATTGTTTGAGGTTATCAATTATCATAATGACACAAGTAAACCTTAAATAGTTGGAATTTATCATATTTACGCATTCTTGAACCACTTACTCATTGCCTATCAAAAATAACAATAAATCTCAATCTCATCTGTTTTGTATGCAAACACCCAGTCATCTGGAACAGTATTTTTAACGTAGATTATATTAAATAGAATGTTTAATAAGTTTCTTCAACTTTCCTAAAGTCTCCAATCTAAGATTTTGGGATAATATTATCCAGATAACTTATCGGACTTATGAAACAGTGTATTAAACAGTGCTGAATAAATAACAAATTATCCTCAGCAAATTGTAATTTTTCATCTACCTTCTCAAAAGTAGAATGGTAGATTCATCTTAAATTAATGACCATGAAAAAAGTAACAATCATTCTGACCGCTTCATATTTTTTATTTGCTTGTAATGATTCTTCAAAAAAAGAAATTCAAGAAGCCAAGCAAATGACCATTGATTCGATGCAACAACAAGCACAAATCAGAGAGGCAAAACAATCGGTAATTGATTCAATGACTCAACAGGCAAATATTGAAAAAGCAAAACAATATACTATTGATTCAATAAAAGCCGTCAAACAAAGTCAAGTTAATACACTTGGTTCGACTACTAAAATTTCAAAACCAAATGCTTTTTCATCAAGTACCAATGCTCCTGAGGAACAAACAACAACCGTTGTAAGAGCAAAAAAGAAAAAGAAGAAAATGAGTAATGTTGCCAAAGGAGCGATTATCGGTGCTGGCGTTGGGGCATTATCTGGAGCAGTAATTTCAAGAAATAATAAACCAGGAAAAGGAGCAATTATCGGTGGAGTAATCGGGGCAGGAGTTGGAGCAGGAACTGGAGCAATCATCGACAAAAAACAGAAAGGAAATTAAGTTAGCTTGAATATTAAACGGAACTATAAAGAGTTTGTCGCAACATAAAATTAGACCACGGATAATACAGATTTAACAGATTTATACTGGAACGCACAGTCTGATAAAATCAAGAATCATCTGACTGTGCGTCCCAGTGTAAATCCGTCGAATCTGTTAAATCTGTGGTCTAATCTTGTCTGCGACAAATAGTTTATACTTCCGATATTAAATCGGAATTTTAAACTTGAAAATGTAAAATTTAGTTTTTTGACATTCCGTATTCAATTTCATAAAAAAGCCTCAAATCAATTTAGTTGATTTGAGGCTTTTAGCATACTTCCTGATTAGATATTTCCTAAAGGAAAACTAACGCCTAAGGTGAATCCTAAACCACGATTCATAATATCAATATTGCCCTGTTGAGCGATATTTGTTAATCCAAGACCATATCTTACATCAAAATTCAACCACGTTTTTTCGGCTAAAGCATAATTAAACCCTCCACCAAAAGTAAGTCCCAAATCAGAATTTTTGTAAAATTTCCCTTCTGGGTTCAGGTCATTACCATCTTTATTTTGTGCATTTAACAAGAAATTCACGTGTGGCCCTGCAAATAATTTAGGTCGGAAAGAACCCGTTTTGTTACCTTCTCCAAAATAATAAGTAGCTAAAATAGGGATTTGCAAATAATTCAAATTTACCGATTCTACTGGAGTTACAAGACTTGCTCCTGCCTGATTATAAAGCACTTGCACGCCCAATCCAAACCAGTTTTTACTACTATAATTCAAAAACGCACCTGCCAACAAACCTGTTTTAGACTTCGTATTTTCAGTTCCTGAAAGTGTTGAAAAATTTACACCTGCCATCGGACCAAAGGATAAATTTTGAGCCACAGAAAGTTGGCAAATAAACATTAAAGTTGCGATGAATAAAATTGATTGCTTTTTCATAATAATAATTGTCATTAATTAGTTGAGTTATTCTCTCAGCAATTAATTAAAACATCATACCAACCGTTTTTTTGAAATATTTACCGATGATAAAAATATAAACTACTCTAAAACAATTACTTACAAAAATCGGCTTCAATCAAGCCAAATTCACAAATCCCCATATTTCCCCATTTTGCCTTAATATGAGAATCGATAAATAACATCGACACCTTAAGCATCTCAAAACCAGAAACTTAGTATTATATAAAAGTGGGATACGAAAGAAATGGAATAAATAATGGGGATTTTTGGGGAATAATAACACCAATAAACTACTTCAATCTTGCCACCATAATGCCAGTTTGGGTTTTATTTTTTGCCATATATTCAACTAAGGGTTTATCAGTTACCATTACTCTTTTAAAATCTGAAGAAGCATGGAGCAGATAAACCCTTTTGTCCTGCAACCGAATAGCAAAACCTTCGTGAGCAATATCTAAACCGTCAATATTGGTAGTAATGCCGATAATATCACCATTCAAAAACTGATTTTCAATCTTTTTAATTTGAGTTTTGGGAATATAAGTAAAATTTTGACCGTTAATTTTCTCCTCCACTTTTTGTATTTTTTCTTGAAGTGATGTATTTGTGGCAAACGGATATTTATGCCAATGGGTACTCATAAAATTGATATTTTTCTTCCAAGTAATCCCTCCCATTTTGGGTGTTACGTCTTCCAATAAACCGTCTTGCGAGTGTGTATAAAGCCAATCTGAGAAATAATGAATCCGTGATTCATACCCTTTTATTGAACCTTTATTATAATAGCGAAGTCTTTTTAAATAGTATTTGAATTTATCAAAAGAAATTTCATTTTTTCGATACGTCAACCCCATCGCAATACAACTTTCAACAAAGGTTGAACAGTCAAATTCACGAAGATTTACGATTAGTTTCTCGTTTGTATTAACATCCAAAGTATGAGCCTTATACCGACGGTTCAGAAAACTTTTAGCAATGTTTAACGTAAAGTCATCTAAAGCAGCACCATTAGCATTGCTAATTTTTTTATTGTAGATTTCTTCATCATTCAAATCTTGAAAATTGTATGTTCTTGAACTAATGCAGAAGCACAGAAAAACACCTAACACGGTGAAATAAAAAGCCTTGCGAGTCGAGAACTGACTTGCAAGGCTTTTTGAAATTGAAATAAAATATTTTTTAGACATGAATTGTTCTTTGTTCTTTTACAAACATAACGGAAAAAGCTCCGATAACCATAAAAATTCCTGCGAAAACCAGTGCATAAATGGTATTTGAGCCATAAATATACTTCACTATTAAGCCACCAAAAACCCCATTGATGATTTGTGGGAAAGTAATAAAGAAGTTAAAAATCCCCATATATACTCCCATTTTCTTTAACGGAATTGCACCCGCTAAAAGTGCATAAGGCATCGCTAAAATACTTGCCCAAGCCATTCCCACACCAATCATACAGTAAGGTAATATCTCTGGGTTTTGGACAAAGTAAATAGAAATTAAACCTAATCCTCCACAAGCTAATGAAAGAGCGTGCGTCAGTTTTTTACCAATTTTAGCGGCAATCGTTGGTAACATCAAGGCATAAATGGCAGAAACACCATTATAAATACTAAAAATATAACCTACTTGATTTCCTGCATCTTGATACGCTTTTGAAGAATGGTCGTCAATCGCAGTTCCATAAATGTGATGAGCAATGGCTGGTGTTGAATAAACCCACATCGAAAAAAGGGCAATCCATGAACAGAACTGTACAACACCCAATTGTTTCATGGCAACTGGCATCGCCGAAAAATCCTTAAAAATATCTGAAAGCGAATGTGTCTCAGAATCCTCTTCAAACCCCATTGCTCTACGTTCTTCGGGCGAATATTCTTTCGTAGTTAAGACCGTCCATAAAATGGTCAGCACAAAAATTAAGGCTCCTGCATAAAAACTATATATCACATTATTAGGAACTTGCCCTTCTGCTGCGGTTGAATCAACACCCCATTCTGCTAAATATTTCGGCAAAGCAGAACCTACTACTGCTCCAATACCAATCAAAAATGTTTGAACCGAAAAGCCTAAAGTATTTTGTTTTTCAGAAAGATTATCTGCTACTAATGCTCTAAATGGCTCCATTGCCACATTAAACGAAGCATCCATCAACATCAGAATACCTGCCCCAACAAAAACCGCAGGTAAAACGCCTGCCAAAATGGAAGAATTAGGCATGAAAATTAGTGCGATACTTGCTAATAATGCTCCAATTAGAAAAAATGGTTTTCTACGACCAAATCGTCCCCAAGTATTATCCGAGTAATGACCAATGATAGGTTGTACAATCATACCTGTCAGGGGTGCGGCTAACCAAAAGTAAGATAGATGTTCTACGTCGGCACCAAATGTTTGAAGAATTCGGGAGGCATTTCCATTTTGCAAAGCAAAACCGAATTGAATTCCCAAGAATCCCATGCTCATGTTTAGTATTTGTCCTAAACTTAATTGTGGTTTTTTTATAGTGTTCATAAATATGGTTAATGGATTGACTTGAAAATTACTATTTTTTCTCTAAAATCTCATAAATAACCACAGAATTCGGAGATATTTTTAGTGAAATAGCTTTTTCAGGGTCAGCCGTTAGCTGAGTTTTTTGGTTAAATTTACCCTTCAAAATTTTGGGAGTCTTCATATCAAAACCCATAGCATTCCAAGCACCTTCTGGAATATTTAGGTTAATATTTTGCTCTTGAGTATGATTGAAATTACATACAAATAATAGTTTTTGTTTGCCTGTGTGTCTTACATAACTATACACTTTTTTACGGTCATATCCTTCGCCTTGAACATACTGTAAATCATAAAATTCACCGTTTTTGACCGCATCAGAACCATTCACAAACTTCAATAAATCACCATAAAATTCTCTCAGATATTTTTGGTTTGACGATAATTGTCCGCCGTCAAATTTTCCATTATTCATCCAAGCTTGATGAGCTTTTACACCCCAAAAATCAAACATGGTCGTTCTATCATCTGCCTGATTAAAGCCTTCTTGGTCGTCGGCACTCTCTCCTACTTCTTGACCAAAATATATCATCAATGGGCCAGTATGCAAAGTAGCCGTTACCACCATCGCAGGAATTACCGCAAAAGGGTCACCTTTGGCAAATGCAGGCGTATTGATACGAACTTCATCATGATTTTCTAAAAACCGAAGCATATTTTGAGAAATATCATTCGATTCATTCTGCCACACACGAGTAATATCTTCAACCGTTGCTTCTGGTTTTTGCTCAACCAAACGTCTCAAAGCATCGTACAAACCTACTTTATCGTATAAATAATCAAAACCTCCAACTTTAATATAGTTGTGATATTCTCTCGGATTATAGATTTCAGCAATAAAAATAGTATTTGGATAATCCTTTTTAACTTCCGTAGTGGCGTATTTCCAAAATTCAACAGGAACCATCTCAGCCATATCACAACGGAAACCATCAACGCCTTTGGCTGCCCAATATTTCAGCACACCGACCATTTTTATCCACGTGGTTGGAATGGGCGTAAAATTTGTTTTACGACCATTTAAAATGTCCACGCCATAATTCAATTTAGCCGTTTCAAACCAATCATCAATAGTTGGTTTTTGAGAAAAAACATCATTCCCAGACACTTTAGCGGGTCTTTCGATATACGGGGCATCAACTTTCACAGGTGAAACTACACCTTGTGGAATCTGAAATTG
Organism: Arcicella sp. LKC2W; assembly: GCF_034931005.1. Lineage (NCBI taxonomy): Bacteria > Pseudomonadati > Bacteroidota > Cytophagia > Cytophagales > Flectobacillaceae > Arcicella > Arcicella sp. LKC2W. The sequence goes on along the minus strand of NZ_JAYGIN010000005.1, from coordinate 14,410 downwards.
TGTATTCGGTAAATAATAAAAGTTGTTGTACGGTGCAAACGATTTGGTTCTGTCATCATCCTCCCCGAAATCTTTAATATTTACAGGTTTCATATCTGAATGATAAACTCTTGCCAAATGGTTCGGCACACAATCCATCACCATTTTCAAACCATTTTTATGAACTCTTTCCAACATTGCCTCAAACTCGTCCATTCGTTTCTTTGGATTTGTGGCAAAAAATGGATTCACATCATAATAATCTTTAATGGCAAATGGCGAACCACAACGACCTTTTACCACATCGGGATGGTCTTTTGGAATACCTAATGTTGTTAAATCTTCCATCGTTGCGTGTTCGATTAAGCCTGTCATGTATAAATGCGAATAGCCAAACTCTTTTAATTTTTTGAGTGCTAAATCATTGACATCTTTAAATTTTGTTACGCCATTTTCCTCAGCCGAACCATTCATTTTGTTGGTCGTGTTTTTATTCCCCCACAAATGAAACATCATTTGATAAACGATTAACTTATCATTCTTGATTTGCGTTACTTTGTTCACGGAAGATTTAGAGCTTTTGGAAACGGAAGTATCCTTTTCTGTTGATTTTTTTAGAGTGGTTTTAGTCATGGAAAGCTTAGGATTTGTTTTTTTTGATGAATCAATGCTTGATTTTAATGATTTTTTAGGGGGCGATGAAACATTTACACTTGTTTTTGTTGACTGAGTTGTGCTTGTTTTTTGAGTTGATTTTGAGTTTGTCGTTTGAGCAAAAACTATTGCGGGAGCAATCAAAATCACAAAAAGCACCATTGGGAGCAGGTATTTGTGAATCATTATAAGAGTTTTTTGGGGTTAATTAGGGTTACCTTCCTCCTGTACATAAAATTTATCTTCAAAAGTAAGCATCATTTTTCTATGATAAAATAATGGTTATGCTTTATTTTGAAGTTAGGAATTAGTATTTAGTATTTATGCTTTAGCAAAACCTGTACAATTGAGGTCTTTTCTAATCGCAAATACCCCTATGCTAAGCCCTAATTAATATCCATTAACCATCCATTTTTATAAATCAATGAAAAAAAATCTTCTCTTTTGGATAATTGTCTTATCAATTTTCCATTCATTTTCACCATTTGGACAAACCCCATCTGTCCAAAGAATCAACCCAACGAATTGGTATGTTGGCATGAAAAACCCCAAACTTCAATTATTGGTTTACGGCAAAAATATTGGAGACTGCGAGGTAAAAATCAATTATCAAGGTGTTTCGTTGGATAAAGTAAACAAAGTTGAAAACCCCAATTATTTGTTTTTAGACTTAACCATTGCTCCCGACACGAAAGCTGGACAAATGGATATTGAATTATCTAAAACGATTAAAATTCAGAAGGGTAAAAAGAAATTCATTGACCAAATCGTTAAAATCACACAGCCTTTTCAACTGCAAAACAGAACGAAAAAACCTCAAGTAGTTGATTCAAAAGACTTTATTTATCTCATTCTTCCAGACCGTTTCTCGAATGGCGACCCGTCAAATGATAAATTTGCGGATATGGCAGATACACAAGCCGACCGCACAAATCCATACTTACGACACGGGGGCGACCTTTTAGGAATCCAAAATCACTTAGATTATTTCACAGAATTAGGCGTTACCGCCCTTTGGTTGAATCCTGTAATTGAAAATGACCAACCGCAAACCAAAGAAGGCGATGCTATGCGTTCAGCTTATCATGGTTATGGTTTTACAGACCAATATAATGTTGACCGACGTTTGGGCGGAAATGAAGCCTACAAAAAACTAATTGATGCAGCTCATACAAAAGGCTTAAAAATCATTCAAGATGCCGTTTATAATCATGTAGGCATTAATCATTGGATTTTGAAGGATTTACCGATGAAAAATTGGTTAAATCAATGGGATACTTACACGAATACCTCGTACCGAGATGAACCCGTTGTAGATATTACGCACGGAAACAAATCAGATTTTAACGTGATGCAAAACGGTTGGTTTGTGCCTTTTTTACCAGATTTAAACCAAAAAAATGAATTTGTCGCTAATTATTTACTACAACACGCACTTTGGACGGTTGAAAATTTTGGGATTGATGGTTGGAGAGTTGATACATACCAGTACAATGATTTGCCATTTATGAATCGGGTAAATGATGCCCTCGAAGCTGAATATCCTAAAATGTTAATTACAGGTGAAAATTCGGTGCAAAGTATGTATTCACAAGCGTATTACGTAAAAAACAATATTAATACGCCTTTCAAAAGCAATTTGCCTTCTCCCAACGACTTTGTACTTGCCAGTGCGATTAATGATGCTTTGAAAGAAGATTTTAATTGGGGAAAGGGTTTCAATCGTCTTTACTCAACTTTAGCGGCTGATGCACTTTATCAAGATGCAAATCTGAATATGACCTTTGTTGATAATCACGACCAAGACCGCTATTTCTCAGTGATTGGTGAAGATTTGAATAAATATAAATTAGGGCTTGGTTTTTTATTGACCACTCGTGGCATTCCGCATTTGTATTATGGAACTGAAAATTTGACTAAAAACTTCAAAAACCCTTCTGATGCAGAAGTCCGTAAAGATTTTGAAGGCGGTTGGGCTGACGATAAAGTAAATAAATTCTTGGCTTCTGGAAGAACTGAAAAAGAAAACGAAGCCTTTGAATTTGTGAAGAAAATTGCCAATTATCGTAAAAACAGCGAAGCAATCACAACGGGAAAATTAACCCAATATTTACCACAAGACGGTATTTATGTATATTTTAGACATACTACTGACAAAACGGTCATGGTAATTATGAGTCAGAGTAAAGAAGAAAAAACACTTGATACGAAACGATTTGCAGAAAATATCGGAGGCTTTTCTTCCGCAAAAAATATTATGACAGATGCTACTATTTCAGATTTAAAATCTCTGAAAATTCCAGCCATGTCATTTACTTTACTTGAACTTCAAAAATAAAATAATGAGAAATACAAAAGCGTGTCTTTTTGACTTGGACGGTGTTATTGTTGATACCGCAGTTTATCACTTCCAAGCATGGAGACGATTGGCAAATGAGTTAGGTTTTGACTTTACAGAACACCAAAATGAACAATTGAAAGGCATTTCAAGAATGGAATCCTTAGAATTAATCCTCGGTTGGGGCAATGTTACACTTTCAGAAGAGGAAAAAGTAGCATGGGCAACTCGCAAAAATGCTTGGTACTTAGACTTAGTAAAACAAATGACTCCCGATGAAGTGCTAAAAGGTGTTCCTGAGTTTTTGACCAGTTTAAGAGCCAACAACATTAAAATTGCTTTGGGTTCAGCAAGTAAAAACTCAAAATTGATTCTTGAAAGAATTAATATGTTAGATTATTTCGATGCTATCATCGACGGCAATAATATCACCAAAGGAAAACCAGACCCACAAGTATTTTTAATGGGTGCAGAAGCAACTAACTGTAAACCAGAAGAATGTGTAGTTTTTGAAGATGCCGTCGCAGGTGTACAAGCAGGAAAAGCAGGAGGCATGAAAGTGATTGGCGTTGGTTCAGCAGATATTCTTAACGAAGCAGATTTTGTGATTGCAGGTTTTGAAGAAATGACCATCGACCGATTGTTTTAAAATCAGCTATCTAAAAATAATACAAAAAACACCTTAGCACAGCAAAATATCTTATGGTAATTTAATTTAATTTCGCAGAAAATGAAAAACTACAAATAAGAAATAGAACTTTTCCAATATTTTCGTGCGAAATATGGATTATTCTTATTGTTAATCTAAGAGTTTTGTTTACTTTGCCATTAACCATTTTAAGATAATACAATGAAAAACTATCTAAAACACGATGAATGGTGCATCATCGAAGAAGGTTTCCATAGAGAATTCAACGAAATTACCGAGTCAGTTTGTTCGTTAGGCAACGGACGAATGGGACAGCGTGGTAATTTTGAAGAGACTTTCACAGGAAAAACTTTACAAGGAAACTATGTAGCAGGCGTTTATTATCCAGATAAAACTCGTGTAGGCTGGTGGAAAAACGGATACCCTGAATATTTTGCAAAAGTTTTAAATGCAGCCAACTGGATTGGAATAAAAGTAGAAATAGAAGATGAAATTTTAGATTTGAATAATTGCGAAGTAAATGACTTTACTCGGGTTTTAAACATGAAAGACGGCTATTTAGAGCGTTCTTTCACGGCTATTTTAGCTTCTGGAAAACAAGTAAGAGTCAATTCAAAACGCATTAATTCAATTGTTGACGATGAATCGGGAGCAATTCGATATTCAATTACTCCATTAAATTTTGACGGCAAAATTGTTTTAACGCCTTTTATCGACGGAGACATTAAAAACAAAGATGCCAATTACGATGAAAAATTTTGGGAGGAAATTCAAAAAGAAACTGCTTTTGCAGAAGGCTATATTGAGTTAGCAACTAAAAAAACTGGGTTTCATGTATTGACAGGTCAGCGTTTTGAGATTTTTCAAAATGGAAAATCAGTTGATTTTCAAGGATTTCCAATCAAAGCAGAAAAATTTGTGGCGAGTCAAGTTACGTTAAACGTTACTGCCAATGAAGAAACGGTTTTGGTAAAATATGCTTGTAATTTATCTTCTGAAAATCATAATGTTGAAGATTTATTGTCGAAATCTAAAGCGTATTTAAAGAGAATCGCTGCAAAAGGTTTTGACAAAATGGTAGCCGAACAAGCTGAAAAATGGGCTTCTAAATGGGAAATGAACGACATCGTGATTGAGGGCGACGTAGCTGCTCAACAAGGTATTCGTTTCAATATTTTCCAAATGAACCAAACCTACACAGGTGAAGATGCACGTTTGAATATTGGTCCAAAAGGATTTACGGGTGAAAAATACGGTGGTTCAACTTATTGGGACACCGAAGCCTATTGCATTCCTTTCTATTTGGCAACTGCCGACCAACAAGTATCTCGTAATTTATTGGTTTACAGATGGAAACAATTAGGAAAAGCGATTGAAAATGCTCAAAAATTAGGTTTCAAAGACGGTGCGGCTTTATACCCAATGGTTACCATGAACGGTGAGGAATGTCACAACGAATGGGAAATCACTTTTGAGGAAATTCACCGAAACGGAGCAATTGCTTATGCAATTTATGATTACGTAAATTACACGGGCGATAAGAAATATTTAGGAGAATACGGTTTTGAGGTGCTTTTGGGTATTGCCAGATTCTGGGCTCAGCGTGTTAACTGGTCGGAAGCGAAGAAACAGTACGTAATGTTAGGCGTAACTGGACCAAACGAATACGAAAACAACGTAAACAATAATTTCTACACCAACTACTTTGCCGTTTGGTGTTTGAAATATGTTATTGAGGCAACGGAATACATCAAATCAACGGATGAAGCTCGTTTTAACGAATTAGTTTCAATCACAAATTTTGATGAAACGAATGAATTCGGAAAATTCCAACATATTATTGACAATATGTATTTCCCTCAAAGCGAAGAATTAGGCGTTTATTTACAACAAGATGGATTCTTGGACAAAGAACTTATCCAAGTAAAAGATTTGCCTGCTTCTGAAAGACCAATTAACCAAAAATGGTCGTGGGATAGAATTTTGCGTTCATGTTTTATCAAACAAGCTGACGTTTTACAAGGAATGTATTTCTTTGAAGATGATTTCGATTTGGCGACTATCAAGCGTAATTATGATTTCTACGAACCAATGACCGTTCATGAATCATCTTTAAGTCCTTGCGTTCACTCAATTTTAGCGGCAAAATTAGGCGATAAAGCTCGTTCTTATGAATTCTATAATCGTGCGGCACGTTTGGATTTGGACGATTATAACAACGATACAGAAGACGGTTGTCATATCACCTCAATGGCAGGAACTTGGATGTCGCTTGTAAAAGGATTCGGCGGAATGCGAGTTAGAGACGGAAAAGCATACTTCTCTCCTTTCGTTCCAGAAAATTGGGCTTCGTTCTCATTTAAAGTACGTTTTGGTGGAAATTTATTGAATATCAAAACAACGTCTGACGAAGTAATTATTGAAAATTTAGCAGGTGGCGACACAAGTATTTTCTTATACGGAGAAGAACAGTTATTGACTGAAAAATCAACAATTACAGTTGAACAAAAAGATGCAGTAGCGGTGTAGATTAACGGTAAGGTAGGGATGAATAGCATTCGTCCGTTGTTTTGGAAATAGAACAATACTACCCCAAAATCGTTTCAAAATTTAGATAATTTCAGTTTCAACGCTGACAGGGTTTTGAACCCTGCCAGCGTTAGGCGAATAAATTCCTTAAATAAAAAGTATTGGAATATCATTCGTCCTTACTAAATAAAACTAAAAAAGCCCCAAATTGGGGCTTTTTTAGTTTTAGGCATCAAGAATTATACTTTTTCTCCTTGAGCTAACTGAATATCTGGAATTGAAGTATCGTCCAAACTAACACGTCCTCTTTCTTTTCTTACAATTCGTGAATATAAACCAACTTCTTGGCTAAATAAGAAAGTGAAAAGCAATTTTACAAAAGAAGTATGATACAATAGATTATCATAAAACTCAGGTGCTGCGGCTTTCAATTTTGGCAAATTATTCCAAGGCACAGAAGGCATATCGTGGTGTTCATTGTGAAAACCAACATTCATATTAATACTGTTCAAACCACCATAGTAGCTGTAAGTTTCTTGTTTCTTATCTAACACTAAATAATGCTCTTGAATCCATCTTGCTCCAAGTGGGTGTAAACCAACTGAAAACATAAAACTTGCTCCCATGTAACCCAATGCTGACCATCCCCAGAAATAAACTATAACGGCATCGAAAGCGATTTGAGCCACGATATTCATAATAACCCATTTGTCAAAAATGGCTAATTCTAAACAACGTAGAGTACGAACTGCTTGAAATACAGGGAAAAATAATAACCAAAGAGCCTTACCAATAAAATAATTGTTAATCAATTTTGCTTCCCATTGGTCTGGAAGGTCAGCGTCTAATTCATGAACTCCTTGAAAAGCATGGTGCTTTAAGTGAAAGTTTTTGAAAGAAATTGCCGTTGGTGCTAACGAAGGGAAATTAGCTACAATTCCTGCATAGATATTCCAAGATGGCTTTTTGAAAATTAAGTTATGGGCTGCTTCGTGAATACAAATGAATAACGTATGAACTGGAAAAGCTCCAATAAACCATGCTGCAGCTAAGATAATATACCAAGCTTGGTCTTTCACTAAATACGCCATAACAAGTTGGATTGCTACACAAGCAAGAATCCAAACCATAGTCATAGGGTTTTTAGTGATAAGTTTTTTTACTTCTGGGTGAGCTTTTAAAATTTCTCTTGTACGAATACGGTGTGGTTCTACACCTTCAACGTAGGTAAAGTCTTGTTGATATGCCATTGACAATTTGGTTAAATGTTTATGAATAAGGATTTAATGGTCATCTTAAAAAAATCCCACAAATATACATCGAACAGAGCGTTTTATCAATTTGTTTAACAAATAATACAATTTTTGAAAATGATTTGACTATTTATTAACTGGTCATTATTGTTAATTAAATGGTTGCTAACTAATGCCTTGAACTTCAGAATTTTGTAATCAACAAAACGCACTATTATTTACAAAGTTAAGGGATAAAAAGATTTGTCAAAGTTGATTATTGTTAGCTTTAGCCTTGATAAAAATCATCTATCAAAATGAAGATAAATAATCGGAATTATCTACTATTTGTCGCAAGACAAAATTAGACCACGGATAGAACAGATAAAACAGATTTACACTGATTTTTCTTTAAATTTATCCGTGTAAATCCGTTGAATCAGTACAATCTGTGGGCTAATTTTATTCTGCAACAAATTGTAGATAGTTCCGTTAATAATTAATACCACCAGCTACTTTTTTCAGATTGATTATTGATGAGTAATGTTTTTTTCTTCAAAAATTTATTGAATCTTATCGCATTTATTTCAGGTAATAAAGATTTCAACGTTACATCATTAATTGAAATCGTTTTGACATTTATTTTCTCTGCCATTTGCAAGGCTTCCGCTTCAGTTCCTGCAAAAATCGCAGCACTTCCCTTAAAGTCAATATTGTTCAATTCTGCGATTTCATCCAAATTAAAAAAAGTAATGACAGGCAGTAAAGGAGCTAAATTTTCTTCTTGCAGAAGCTTCATAGACGGCGAAATATTAATTAGTACGGTTGGACGGCAATAATACCCTCCTCCTAATTCCTCACATTCTCTACCGCCAGCTTTAATGATTGCTCCTTTGTGAATGGCATCTGCCAATAGGTCATTAATTATCTCAACTTGTTTTTCTGAAATAACAGGGCCGATTTGTCCAGTTTCAAGATGAGGATAGGTAAATTCTAATAAATTTGCCTTCCCGACCAACCTTGAAAGAAATTGATGATAAATATTTCTATGCACATAAATACTTTCAATAGAATTACAAGATTGCCCTCCGTTAAAAGCACTACCCCATAATATGGCTGAAGTTGCTCTTTCTATTTCAGCAGTTTCTGAAACAATAGCGATATTCTTACCAAAAAGTTCTAAGTCAACAGGTGTTAAAGACTCATTCGCCACTCGTAAAATATCTTTTACAGAGTCATTTGCACCTGTAAAACAAATTTTATCGCATAATTTAGTTAATTCAAATACCGTTTCAGCACCACCGTTTACAACCGACAATACACTTGCAATTTGTGGTAATTCGGCAAATGAATTTAGTAAAACTTCTGCAAATCGTGGGGTTAAATCTGACGGTTTAACCATTACGACACAACCTGCCAATAAAGCTGGAATTGCGTCGAGAATTGCATAAAATAAAGGAAAAGTAGCTGGAGCAACAATTCCAATTACCGAATAAGGAACAAATTGAGACTGTTTATCAAGCGAAATAATCGAAGATTTTTCTTTTACAGACTCTACAAAAAAACCTTGTGCTAAATTACACCATTCATCAATTGAATTTAGAAAAAAATCAACCTCCATTGAAGTCTCCAATTTTCTACCAGTATCAACAATTAATGCTTCAGAAAGGAGGTCTTTTTGTATTTCAAGAGTTTCCTTCCAAGCTTTTAAGGCATCTATTCGGAATTTTAAACTTTGTTCTTTCCACTCATTTTGAGCTTCTCTCAAAGCGTTAATTTTATTTTTTAATTCGTCATTACTAAGTGGAAAAATTTCATAGTCGAACTCACCAGTTCGTGGATTTCTTACATTCATCTACTAATTATTTTAGATATACATTTGATGTCAGCGACACCCTTCATTTCAATTTTTAATATAAAAGCATTCTGGAAAATCTCCCAAACACCAAAAAAGGCTAAAACCTATAAAGCAATTTTAATTCATTAAACTCAGAGGCTTCAGCTAAGACGATTCACAATAATAAGAATCAAGTTTAAAATAAAAAATATATCGAAAGTCTAATAATACCGATTAATTTCCTTGTTTTGGCATTCCATTTGTCTAATAAAAAAGTAAAGAGCAAAGAAAGTAATAATGGCAAGGTTTTAAGATTTACGATTAACAAGAATACGTGGTTAAAACTAAAAACACAAAGTCAACGTATCAAAACTAAATTCATTACCGCAACACAGATAAAAAGTATAATTGGAACAATCTAAGCAATTTTGTTTTGACAATTCTTCTAAAGTTTATAACCGTTTCAGATACTAATATCATTATTTCTACACTTAAAGTCAAATAATTTCAATTATCAAAGTATATATTTTATAATTGCTGAAAAATTATAAGAATTGATTACTTTAGTCCACAAATTTAGAAATTCCACTGTATAATACTTCAAAAGTTTCATTTTGAGTGCAAAACCAATGAAAAACGTTAAAGATTTCGATAAAAAAGATGCAATATTCAAAGCTATGTTAGAGCTTATCTCGAAACATGGCTTTCATAGTTCTCCAATGTCAGAAGTAGCAAAACAAGCGGACGTGGCGGCGGGTACAATTTATCATTATTTTAAAAGTAAAGATGAATTAATTTGTGCCTTATACATAAAATTGAAACAAAAACATATCGAAAGTCTTTTCAAAAGTGACGATGCCACCAAACCATTTAAAGACAGATTTAGAGGTTTTTACTTACAAATGATCAATGAGGCAATCAAAAACCCAAAAGAGTTTTACTTTTTAGAACAATTTGCGAATTCTCCATTTTTATCAACTATCCCAAAAGCTGAATTATCACAATTGGATATGCCTATTTACGATTTTTTACGTAAAGCGGTTTTCACACAAGTATTGAGAGATATTCCTCCAAAAATTTTAGTAGCTTTTGTCATTGGAAGTGCCACTTCAATTATCAAACTTCAATTGTCAGGAGAATTTCAAATGACATCTTCAGACTTAGAATTGGCATTTTTTACCTGTTGGGACGGAATTAAAAAGGCTTAGGCACAAAATAGGTTTACTTTTCGGGAGTAAACCTATTTTTTTTAGGTTAGCAATGCTACTTTTTAGATTTATTAAAAATCTTAAACGCAAAATATAAGCCTACTAACAAAAGTATAAAAAAGCCAAGCGAAAATAATTTCTCAGCTCCTGCTGGCAATTGTGACTGTAATATAATCATCTACGAATTGTTTATGGTGTCTTTTAAACAAAATAAAGCATCTGGTGTAGAAGAACAAAATAAAAGAATGTATTTTTGAAATTGTGTCGTAAAATTTGACCTTTTATCTATTAATAAAACATAAAATGATTATTAAAATTGGTGTGATTAATGTTTCTGACCGTGCAAGTGCGGGTATTTATGAAGACATTCCAGGAAAAGCAGTTGTTGAAACCTTAAAAGAATATTTGATTTCTGAATTTGAAACTGTCTATAAAGTCATTCCTGACGAACAAGACCTGATTTCGGAGACTTTAAAAGAAATGGCGGATGTTGATAAATGTTGCTTAATCGTAACTACTGGAGGGACAGGTCCAGCAAAAAGAGATGTAACACCTGAAGCAACTGAGGCAATTTGCGAGAAAATGATGCCAGGTTTTGGGGAATTAATGCGTCAAGAAAGTTTAAAATACGTGCCTACCGCAATTTTATCAAGACAAACGGCGGGTATTAGAGGAAATTCTTTAATCATAAATTTACCTGGTAAACCCAAAGCGATTCGACAGTGTTTGGATGCCGTATTTCCTGCCGTTCCGTACTGTATTGACCTGATTGAAGGACCTTATTTGGTCTGTAATCAAGAAATTATCAAAGAATTTAGACCGAAGAGTTAGGTATGGTATGAGGTATGAGGTATGAGGTATGAGGTATGAGGTATGAGGTATGAGGTATGAGGTATTTTTTCCATCAACTACTACCTCATAACTCATAACTACTACCTCATACCTATCTTAGTCTATCCAATTCAATACTTAAATCGTCAACCAAACTCTTTACCCTTTCTAATGAAATGTGAGGTTCGGGTAATTGTTGACTGATGAAGGAATTTACCTCCCAAATTTCGACAACATCCTTCGTTGAAATTTCAAAACTTGAAATATTTGAATTATCAGAACTCAATAATAAAGCTCCTTTTATTTTTACTTGGTTATAAACACGACGATAAATCACCCCTTGCTGAGTTGTTACCAAAATATAAAATTTCCCATCTTGAATATCTGACCAATCCGAAATTCCACTACCAATTACAATTGAATTTTGCATCGGAAAATCGTTTCCCATCTCAAATGCTCTATTTTTATCCGATGTAATAAATGGTAAAGATAAAGTAGGTAATGAACGCAAATAATCAGATTTTTGACAATTTGCTAAATATTCTTTTACCACTCCACTTTTAATGTAAGGAATTGGTTTTGAGGTATTTTTTTGTGTCGGCTCAACCTCTGTTTTAGTAGAATTACTAACTGTATGTAAATGATTATCAACAAATTGCTGAAAAGATGTTTCATTATCTGCTAAATAACTTCGTTGCTGAATTGGGCGTTGAGGAGCAATTTGAACATCAGCCTTTTCTTGAAAAAACTCCTCCACAATCTTAGCAACAGGTTGTGGTTCGGGGGTATTAGCAAATGGTCGTTCAATAGGAGTTGGCTCAGGTTGCAAACGACTTTGCTGCACAACCTGCGGCATAATACCTGTTGTACTTTGAGCCAAACTAATCCCTGGAGTTTCTCTAATTTTACGGATGTCCGTTTTGATAAGTGAGTCAACAGAAGTACCGAATACTTGAGCGATTGTCTTTAAATTTTCTAAATTAGGATTGGCACGAGCTTCCTCATAAGCACCTAATAATGAACGTTTTATTCCGATTCTTCTGGCGAATTGTTCTTGCGTCAAACCATTTAACCGACGGAGGTATTTGATATTGTTGCTGACGATGGACATAGGTAGTTTGTTTAATCTAAGAAGAATTTGGCGGTATGGCGACTTTACAAAAACTACTTAGTAAGAATTTCTTTTACTAAAAAAATACGTTTAAATACTAATCATATTGTAAAATAACCATAAAATATTGAAAAAGCCAATTTTGGACTTTTTTTTCGTATTTTTATAATTAATCAAATACAAGCTTCAATCTCAATTTATGAATACTGAAATCATCAACACGGAAATCGAAAAAGACATTATTCATGTTTTTAAAGCACAAAAATCCAATACTCAAAATATTGCAAATACCGATGTACAAATTCGGAAAGGGAAACTTCGTAAAATATTGGCGTGGACGATAGCCCATGAGGTAGAAATTGGAAAAGCATTGTTTGATGATTTTAAGAAAAACCCCTCTGAAACAAATTTAGGGGAAATTCTTGGGGTAGTAGGTGAAATCAAACATTTACTAAAACACTTGAAATCTTGGATGAAACCGCAATATGTATCAACTCCTATTAGTATGATTGGCACGTCGGCTCACGTCAGATTTGAACCCAAAGGCGTTTGTTTAATTATTTCTCCTTGGAACTACCCTTTCAATCTTTCTATAAAACCATTAGTACAAGCCATTGCCGCAGGAAATACCGTTATTCTGAAACCTTCAGAATTGACTCCAAATACTTCTACTTTGCTAAAAAAAATGATTTCTGAATTATTTGAAGAAAATGAAGTAGCGGTTTTTGAAGGAGATGCAAACGTTTCTCAAATATTACTAAATCAGCCTTTTAATCATATTTTCTTTACGGGAAGTCCCGCCATTGGGAAAATCGTGATGTCGGCAGCAGCCAAAAATCTAACTTCTGTAACGTTGGAATTAGGAGGAAAATCTCCTTGCATAGTTGACAAAACTGCCAATATTCAAAAAGTAGCGGAAAAAATTGCGTGGGGAAAATTCATCAATAATGGGCAAACGTGTATCGCTCCCGACTATGTTTTGGTTCATAAAAGTGTAGAAAATGAATTAACTGAAGCTCTAAAATCTGCCATCGTAGCCATGTATGGAACAAATGCAAAAGAATCAGCAGATTATTGTAGAATTGTAAATAATCGACATTTTAACCGTTTAAATGGATTATTGCAGGAAGCCATTGAAAATGGTGCAAAAGTTGAAATTGGCGGTCAAACCGATAGCTTTGAAAATTATATTGCTCCTACTCTACTTTCTGAAGTTGAAGATTCAATGAAAATTATGGAAGAGGAAATTTTTGGTCCAATTCTACCAATTGTCAGTTTTAGTACAAACGAAGAAGCTATCGCACACATCAAAAGTCGTGAAAAACCGTTGGCGATGTATATCAATTCAAGCAAAGAAAGCAATATAAAGTTTTTCATGGATAATACCTCCGCAGGTGGAACGGTCATCAATGATTGTGTAATTCATTATGGACATACAGAAATTCCATTTGGAGGTGTTAATAATTCTGGAATTGGAAAATCAGGTGGTATTTGGGGTTTTACCGAGTTTTCAAATCAACGTGGCGTTATGCGTCAAAAATTTGGGACTTTCAAAATGATTTATCCGCCCTACACGCCATTTGTAGCTAAATTGATTAAGTTTTTTATAAAATACATTTAGTACCCTGCGGAATGAGTTTTCAGATAAATTTTATCCTTAAAATGTTTGACAGAGAACTTCCCGAAACAATATCCATTGCGGGTTATAACTTTAGAGAAATTGCCAAAGAAAACTTATTAAACAGTGTATTCAGTAGTGTTTCTATCCAAAGCGATGTTTCTTCAAAATGAGGAAATATCGCTTTTTTATGTAAAAACTAAACGGAACTGTATACTTATTAATGCAAGTCCTAAAAACCTCACCCCCAGCCCCTCTCCGATGGAGAGGGGAGCATTCTTCCGCTTTTTTCTCCCCTCTCCATCGGAGCAGGGCTGTTAAGTTCTAATGATATTGAAAAGTTCTTTGACATTTGCACGAAATAAAATTTGGCTATTGGTAATCGAGCTACCGTTAATTTTTCTGTGAATATTGATGGCTATCG